>JACIWJ010000001.1 GCA_014361015.1 Candidatus Bipolaricaulota bacterium
GAGACGGTGGAGCTCCTGGAGCGACCGATCCTGGTTCGGCAGAAGGAGGGCGTGCGCCCGAGCGAGCGGATGACCGCGTTCACCGGCTACCTCGTCACCGCCCGGAAGCGCCTCCCGGCGATCTGGCCTGGGGGGCAGGCGTCTAGCTGACCGGGGACGGGTTCCTCTGCGGGGCGACGCGCAGCGGGGCCGGCGGTGCGCGCAGACTCGACGTGCTCCTGGCCGCGCGAGCCAATCCTGCGACGCGGGCGCTCGGGTACGATGGAGGCGCCATGGTGACGGAGAGAGATGAGCGGCTGCACCTCGTGGACGCGATGGCGGAGAACGCGTGGCGGATGTTCCGGATCCTCGGCGAGTTCGCCGACGGGTTCGAGGCCCTCCGCGGCGTTGGCCGGGCGGTGACCGTGTTCGGCTCGGCCCGGGACGTCCTTGCCCCCGAGGTCTACGCCCAAGCGGAGGCCATCGGACGGGCCCTCGCCCAAGCGGGGTACACCGTGCTCACCGGGGGCGGCCCGGGGGTCATGCGGGCGGCGAACAGGGGCGCGTTCGAGGCCGGCGGGCGGAGCGTTGGGCTCAACATCGAGCTCCCGCACGAGCAGGAACCGAACCCGTACCAGACCGACTTCCTCACCTTCCGGTACTTCTTCGTGCGCAAGGTGATGCTCGTCAAGTACGCCCAGGCGTTCGTCGCCTTCCCCGGCGGGTTCGGGACCCTCAATGAGCTGTTCGAGTGCCTGACCCTCATCCAGACCCTGAAGATCCACCCGTTCCCCGTGTTCCTGGTGGGGAGCGCGTTCTGGGGAGGGCTCGTGGACTGGGTGCGGGACACGCTGGCCGCACGGGGGACGATCAGCCCCGAGGACCTCAACCTGTTCCGGGTGGTGGACGGCGTGGAGGGGATCCCGGCGATGATCGACGCCTACCACCGCCGACCCGACCACGCGGGGTTTCACCTGCCCTCCGACGGCTAGAAGGGGCACCCTTCGCCGCTCGCGCTGCGGGGCCCTACAATCGGATGCCCGCAGGGCAAAGGGGGAACTGTGCGGTATCCCTACGCGGCGCTCGCGATCCTGTTGACCACGGCTGTGCTCGTGTGCATGGGCCAGAACATCGGCTCGGTGACCGTGTCCTACGTGACGATGCGGTTCACGCTCCTGCTGTCGGTCCTGGTGGTTCTCGCCTATGTGTTGGGGATGTTCACGGGCGGGTCGTCACCGCCCCCACCTGCGGCGCGGCGGGCGTGGTCCCCGCCGTCCTGCGCGTCCTCCAGGAGACCCTCCATCTTCCCGACGAGCGGATCCACCAGGCCCTTCTCGTGGCGGGGCTGATCGGCCTCGCGATGGCGGCGAACGCCTCGATCGCCGGGGCCGAGGTGGGCTGCCAGGGCGAGGTGGGGACGGCGAGCGCGATGGCCGCCGCGGCGGCGTGCTACCTCCTGGGTGGAGATGCCGAGGCCCAGGTGGACCGGGCGGCGGAGACGGCGCTCGAGCACTACCTCGGCCTCACCTGCGACCCCGTGTACGGGCTGGTCCAGATCCCCTGCATCGAGCGGAACGCCGCGGCAGCGGTGGCGGCCCTCCACGCGGCGAGCCTCGCTGTCCTGTGCCGGGGCGAGGACCGGATCTCGTTCGACACCGCGGTCGCCGCCCTGGCCGAGATTGGGCGCGACATGAGCCCCAAGGCACCGGGGGTCAGGTCTTGATTCTTAGCGTCCCTCGGGCACCCGAGACACCCAAATCAAAGACTTGACCCCTGAGGCCCCAGCGCGCGGAGGAACCCGTCCACGGAGGCCCGCACCTCGGGCAGCGGCAGGCCGGCGAGCTCGGGAAGGGTTCGACCTTCCTCCATCATGCGGATCACGGTGTGGCCGAGGAAGTGGCCGGTGAACGGGACTCCTCGGTAGGAGAGCCAGGAGCCGAAGAACGCGTTCACCGCCTTGCCCTGGGCCGCCCGGTTGCGGAAGGCGCGGGCGAGCTCGGGCAGGTGCTCCCGGCACCAGGGGAGCCACCCCTCGTCCGGCGCGAGGTGCCAGCTCTCCCGCCCGAGGATGACCCCCTCCAACCGTTGGGCGAACCCCTCTGAATAGAGGAGCCCCAGCGGGTCCTCCTCCACCAGCTCCACGGGCTCGCCCCGCCACGCGGCGTGGGCGACGTGCCCGAGCTCGTGGGCAATGAGCCCCTCCAACCGCGCGGTGGTGTACCAGTCGAGCTCGGCGATGTTCTCCAGCCCGAACAGGACCGCCGACTTTCCCTCGTACGTGGTCGCCCACCCCGCCCCGCACCCGATCCCGACGTGGACCACCGCCACCACGTCGAGCTCCAGCCCCAGGGCCGCCCGGGCCCGCGCCAGAACATCGTCCCACAGGCCGAGGATTCTCCCCCGCGCTTCCTCCAGTGCCGCCAGCCGTGTGGGTAGCTGCGCGAACACGCGCGCCAGCGCGATCGTGCGCCAGTCCTCTCCCGCTTCTGTGCAGTCCTGGATCTGCTTCGCGTGGAGCTCGGGGAACCGCTGGCTGTAGAACCCCTCCCACGTCGCGAGGATCTCCGCTGGCGCGGGACCGCTCAGATCACGCAAGACGCGGAGGAACCCGACCGCGGCGTCGACGAGGGGGGAGTCCATCGCGCGGGCAGGTTATCAGAGCGGAGGGGACCGTCAAGTTGGAGGGGAGACAGCGGCCGGGCCCGGGCCACCTTCGCTACGCCGCGAACTGCGCCTGCAGCCACACCGCGAGCACGGGGTCTGACAGGGCCCACTCTCCGCGGTCCTTCTGCTCTACCAACCCCTTCCCCGCCAGGTACAGAAGGCAGATGGCACCGGAGGCGCCGGGGGTCAGATGCTGTATTGGTTTTCAAGTCGCCTCCCCGGCGGCAGCCCTGAACGGTTCGCCGCTTGGGTAGATGGCGTGGGCAAGAAGTAGGAGCTTGCGGGCCGCGGCGATGCGCGCCACCTTGTCGGGCTTCCCCGCTTCCTTCAGTCGGCGGTAGATCGCGCCGATGCTGGGGTTGTACCGGGCGGCGGACAGCGTCGCTTCGAACAGGCACTTTCGCACTTCCCGGCTTCCTCGCTTGCTGATCCGCGACTTGCCCCGGACGGAACTGCCTGACTGGACGTCGATCGGATCGAGTCCACCCAGCGCCACGAGCTGCCGCCGGTTGACCCCGGGGTACTTCCGGAAGAGGGTGAACAGCGTGAGCGCTGTCATCGGTCCGACCCTGGGGATCGACAGCAGTACCTGGAAGCGTTCCCCAGGTTCACCCTCAGCCTCGAGTGCTTGTTGCGCCTCGGTGAGCTGAGCCTTCTCTTTCGCCTTGAGCTCACCGATCGCGTGGCGCAGATCGCGCAGGAGCTCCCTCTCGGTCCCAGGGTCGTGGTCCAACGCGTCGAGCAGACCCTGGTACGCGACGCGCGCCTTCTGGATGACGCGGTGGTAGGCAAGGCGTGCGGCGAGAGCCTGCGCCAGCTCGTCGTGCGCAAGCTGCTTGGCCTCGGCCACGCCCCGCTCGATCCCGTAGCGGTAGAGAAGCTCAGCGTCTGACTTGTCTGTCTTCGAGCGCCCCTTCCCGACTTGACGGTAGTGCGGAACCACGCGGGGGTTCAGAAGACAGCACGCGATCTCCTCGGTGCGGCACAACGTCTCCAGGCGGCGGGAGTACGTGCTCGTTGGTTCAAACACGAGGATCGGATCCGACACCTCGCTCACGAACCTTCGGAAGGCGTGGAGCCCAGGGGTGTTCGCGAACACGCGCTCGGTCGTACCATCGAACGTGACGAGCTCTTGCTTGCTGACGTCGACCCCGATACAGTGCATGCGGAACCTCCATCCACGCAGGTGTGATGGGGAGTTCGAGTGGGCTGCCCTCTCCAGCCTGACCTCGTGAACACGAGCTGCAGAGGGATCTGCGCTCCAGATGCTGTCCTGGCTTGTGGGAGGGCGGTCCACCTGACCCACGAACTGGCATCGCTGCCGTTCCAGTCTTGCTCGACCTGCCCACCCGAGGCCTCTCCGATCCGGCCTCAGTCTAGACCCCACCCCCCCTCACTACCTCGCAATGTACGAGGTCTTGCAATCATATAGGCCGCTCGACGTGCTCCCGCCGTACCGAGACCGCTGAGGGTCTGCTATCTGGCGGCGCTCCGCCCCGACGCCCACCTCGACTCGACATCGTCGACCGCGAACCGGGCGGCACAGCAATGTTGGATTGCAGGACCTACCCCCGCGGCAGTGGAGCTCGGTACCGAGAAATAGGTCTGGTTCAGCCGGCTACAGCCCCTGGAGGAACGAGAGGATTCCGGCGAGGATCCCAGCGGCGACCCTGTCTTGGTATGTTGGGTCCTGGAGCTTCGCCCGCTCCGCGGGACAGGAGAGGTACCCGACTTCCACCAGCGCGGTGGGAAGGGAGGTGTGGCGGAGGTAGAGCGTCTGCTGATGGACTCCCCGGTCGGCCGCCCCAGCGGCGGCCACCACCGCTTGCTGTACCGCTCGGGCCAGGCGGAGGCTTTCTGGATCGGCGTCTGTGTCCACCCATGTCTCCACGCCACAGATCGTGGGGTCGCGGTAGAAGTTGGCGTGGATGGAGATGTAGAGGCGCGCGCCGACGGCCTGGGCGAGGTCGAGCCGCTCCAGGAGCGGGGGATAGACATCGGCGGTGCGCGTGAGGATCACGCGCAGGTTGCCTGCGGACTGGGCCTTCCTCTGGACGAGGAGAGCGATGGACAGGTTCACGTCCTTCTCCCGAACGCCGGACACGACCGCCCCTGGATCGTGGCCGCCGTGCCCGGCATCGATCACGATGACCGCTGGTCCGAGCGGGGCTTGGGGTACGGTCGCCACGATCGCGGCCGTGAGGACGATGGCGAAACTGAACAGGAGCAGGACGATGACCGGCTTGGGCACGGGGGGAGGATAGGGGGAGCGGCGGCGGAGGAGGGGAGCGGATGTCCCATGCCAGGTGCGCCTTCGGCGACCCTTGACGGGGAGGGGTTTCTGGGGTAGAGTGTTCAACTTGAAAATGAGTTTCGCTTTTTCTGTGCCGTTGGCCTCCCTCCCCCCTGGGGGAGCGGGGAGGCTGGTGGCGATTCATGGTGGTCGAGGCTCTGCCCTCCGCCTGCGGCGGTTGGGGCTGCGGCCGGGGGCCCTCGTGCGCATGGTGGCCGCAGGCGGATGGGGCGGCCCGGTCCTCTTGGAGGTGGATGGTTGTCGGGTCGCCCTCGGCCGCGGCCTCGCCCGGCACATCCTCGTCGAGCCCCGCGGGCCCTCACCGCGCGATGGCCACTGACCGCCGGGGCGCAGGAAAGGAAGGGCGCAGCCTTCCGCGGGTCGCCCTCGTTGGGCAGCCCAACGCCGGGAAGTCCACCCTGTTCAACGCCATCGTCGGGTACCGCGCGGTGGCATCGAACTTCCCCGGGACGACGGTGGAGGCCCTGCGTGGGCGGGCGAACATCGGCGGGCGCCGCGGGGAGGTCGTGGACCTCCCCGGCACGTACTCCCTCCTCGGGGGCGACCTAGCGGAGCGGGTGACGCGGGAGTTCCTCCTCTCCGGGGACGTGGATGCGGTCATCCAGGTCGCTGATGCCTCCCTCCTCGGTCGGTCGCTTGCGCTGACCCTCGAGCTCGCCGAGCTCGGGATCCCGATGGTCCTCTGCCTGAACATGATGGACGAGGCGGAACACAAGGGGATCTCGATTGACGTGGACGCGCTCGCGGATCTCCTTGGGATCCCGGTCGTAGCGGCGGTGGCGAGCCGTGGGCAGGGGCTGAGCGAGCTCCTCGCGTCCCTCCCCGCCGCCAAACCGGCGCGACGTCCTCCCTACGCGGCCGATGTCGAGCGGGCCCTGGCCCGAATCGCGGCGACGCTCAAGGGGGATCCCGGCGCTCCGATCCACCGTGCCGCCCAGCTCCTCGGGGGGGAGGGCGGACAGGCCGCGCTCGATCCTCAGACGGCGCGCGCAGTGGAGGAGGCTCGGGCCGAGCTTTCCCAGGGGCGGGGCGAGGACCCCGGGGTGATCCTCGCCGACGAGCGCCACGCCCAGGCGATGCGCCTGTTCGAGGCCGTGGCCCGGGTCGGCCAGCCCCAGGTTGGGTGGAGAGAGCGGCTCGATGACGTCCTCATGCACCCCGTGGCTGGCTACCCCTTTCTCGTCCTCATCCTCCTCGGCCTGTTCGCCCTCGTATTTTGGGCAGGGGGGGCGGTGGAGGGGATCCTCTCCCCATGGCTGGATGGGCTCTCGGGGCGGATCGCGGCCGCGCTGGGCACGGGCCCGCTGGCGGCCCTCCTCGGCGGGGCGTGGGATGGCCTCGGGGCGGGGATCGCGATCGTCCTCCCCTACCTCGTCCCGTTCCTGCTCCTCCTCGCGTTCCTCGAGGATGTGGGGTACATGCCGCGGGTGGGGTTCCTCCTCGATGGCCTGATGCACAAGGTCGGCCTCCACGGAAAAAGCGTGATCCCGTTCCTCCTCGGCTACGGGTGCACGGTGCCCGCCGTGCTCGCCACGCGCATCCTCGACGACGAGCGGGATCGGCTCGTCACCGCGGCGCTGGCGGTGATGATCCCCTGCGCCGGGCGGACGATCGTCATCATGGGCCTCGTCGGGAGGTACGTGGGGCCTGGGGTAGCGCTCCTCCTCTACGTGGGCAACGTGGCCGTGGTCGCACTGGCGGGGTGGGTCCTCACCAGGCTTCTCCCCGGGGAGGGACCGGGGCTGATCCTGGAGATCCCCCCCTACCGCCGCCCGCGGGCGAAGAACCTCCTCGGGAAGACATGGCTCCGGCTGAAGGGGTTCGTGATGCTCGCGTGGCCCCTCCTCGCCGTGTCGAGCGGCCTCCTCGCCCTGGCCGAGGCGTTGGGGTGGGCACGAGGTCTCAACGCGTCCGTGCGGTTCCTCACCTGGCCGCTCGGGCTCCCCTCCGAGGCCGGGGTCCCGCTCGTCCTCGGCATCCTACGGAAGGAACTCTCCCTGGTGATGCTCGACCGGGCGCTCGTGGGTGGGGTGGCGGCCCTGACCCACGCCCAGATGATCGTGTTCACTGTGTTCGTCCTGTTCTACGTTCCCTGCCTGGCTACCGTCGGGGCATTGGGCAAGGAGCTCGGCTGGCGGCGGACGGGGCTCGTCGTCCTCGGGACGACGGCGGTCGGGCTCCTCCTCGGGGCCTTCGTCCGGCTCCTCGTTTAGCCGGTGGAGCGGGGGCCGAAGAGGAGGGTGCCGAGGCGGATCATCGTCGCCCCTTCCTCGACGGCTACCTCCCAGTCCGCGCTCATCCCCATGGACAGGGTATCGAGGGCAAAGCCTTCGTCCCGTAGCGCCGCGAAGAGCTTCCGCATCGCCCGGAAGTGGGGCCGCGCGTCCTCCGGCCTCTCCCCGGCGGGGGGGATGGCCATCAGGCCCCGCAGGTGGAGCGAGGGGAGGGCGCGGACCTCCCGGGCGAGGGTGGGGATCTCCTCGGGGGGAGCTCCCCCCTTGTGGGGCTCGCGGCCGATGTTGACCTGGAGGAGGACGGGAAGCTCCTTCCCGTGGGCGGCGCAGGATGCGGAAAGCCGCCGGGCGAGCTCGGCGGAGTGGATCGTCTGTACCCAATCGAATACCCGCGTTGCCCGGTTCACCTTGTTCGTCTGGAGGCGGCCGATCATGTGCCAGGTCGCGGGTTCGGGGACGGCCCCCTTCTTCCGTTCCGTCTCCTGGACGTAGTTCTCCCCGATGTGGCCGATCCCCGCCGCGAGCGCCTGGCGGACCTCGTCCGGCGTCCACCCCTTCGTCGCCGCGACGACCGTCACCCCGGGCGGAACCCGCCGCAGGACCTCCCGGCAACGCTGAGCGATCGCACCTGATGGTGACATCGGAAGCGAGGATACCCGGGGATAGTGGTTCCTTGCCAGGCCCGGAGCTCGAATCGTACGATATCCCGCCATGCGCGAGGCGATGCTATGGGAGCAGGCGGGCGAAGGGCGGGTGCGCTGCAACCTCTGCGCTCACCGCTGCCTCATCCCCCCCGGGGGGCGGGGCGTGTGCGCGGTTCGGGAGAACCGGGACGGTACGCTGTACACGCTCACCTACGGACGCCTCGTGTCCCAGAGCCTTGACCCGATCGAGAAGAAACCCCTCTACCACTTCCTCCCCGGCTCGCCGGCCCTCTCCATCGCCGCGATGGGGTGCAACTTTCGGTGCGACTTCTGCCAGAACCACGTCATCTCTCAGTACCCGCGGGAGCACCGGGGCCGCCTCCTCGGGGAACCGGTGTCGCCGGCCGATGTCGTGGGGGCGGCGAAGGGGACCGGTGCCCCGATCATCGCCTACACCTACACCGAGCCAGCCGTGTTCTTCGAGATGTGCCGCGACACAGGCGTCCTCGCCCTCCAGGAGGGGATCCGCAACGTGATCGTCACGAATGGGTACCTCACCGAGGAGGCGGTGGGGGAAGCCCAGAGCTGGCTCCAGGGAGCGAACGTGGACCTCAAGGCGTTCTCGGGCGACTTCTACCGCCGGTACTGCGGGGGATCCCTCGATCCCGTGCTCGCCACGATCCGGCGGATGGTCTCGTTGGGGATCTGGATCGAGGTGACGACGCTCGTCATCCCGGGGCGGAACGACTCCGACGAGGAGCTGGGGTGGATCGCGCAGTTCCTCGCCGGCGTCTCTCCGGACATCCCCTGGCACGTGTCGCGGTTCGTCCCTTCGTACCGCGCCCAACACCTACCGCCAACCCCTCTCGCGACCCTCCTTCGGGCACGGGAGATCGGGCGGGAGGCGGGCCTGCGGTTCGTGTACCTGGGGAACTTCCCGGGGGAGGGGGAGGACACAGCGTGTCCCTCCTGTGGACGGGTTGTCATCCGCCGGTACGGGTTCCGGGTCGTGGACAACGTGCTCGTCGACGGGCGTTGTCCGGGCTGCGGCCACGTTCTCCCCGGGGTGTGGTCGTAGCGGGTTCCGGGTGGGGAAGGCGGGCCCCCGCGACGCTGGCGCGGCTCACCGATCGGCGCGCTCCGGGCGACGGAGGGTGATCCGGCGGCGGTCCTCGCCGGCGTGTTCCAAGGCGACCCAGATCGCCCCTGGGGGGATGAGATCCACGATCCGGTCCGCCCACTCCACCGCCGTGACCCCTTCCTCGGGGGGGAGAAGCTCGCCCAGCCCGACCTCGGACAGCTCACCGGGGGTGGTGATCCGGTAGGCATCGAGGTGATGGAACCGGAGGCGCCCCTCGTAGCTCCGGGCGAGGAGGAAGCTCGGGGACAGGACAGGATCCCTCACGAACAGCCCCCGGGCGAGACCCCGGACGAACGTCGTCTTCCCCGCGCCGAGCTCCCCGACGAGGGCCACCACGTCCCCATCCGCGAGGCGGGCGGCGAGGCCGAACCCCACCTCTTCCGTCTCCTCCGGGCCGTGGGTGATGACGATTCGTTCCATCTAGGTCCGGATCCGCACCCCGCGGGGAACGAGGCGGGCGAGGATCCTCCCCACCGCCCCCTCGACCTCGTCCGAGGACAGGGTCCGCTCCGGGTCGCGGAACACGACCTCGTAGGTCAGGCTGAGGTGGCCGGCCGGGACGCCCTCGCCGCGGTAAAGGTCGTACAGGAACGCGCTCTCCACGAGCGGGTCAGCGAGGAGTTCCGCCCGGATGTCGCCCTCGGGAACGTCCTGCGGCACGAAGAGGGACAGGTCGCGTTTCGAGGCCGGGGACCGGGGGAGAGGACGGTGCGCGGGAGGGCGGGCCACCGCGCGGAGCGGGGAGAGGGCAAGCTCCAGCGCCAGCACCCGGCGCTCCCCCGGCAGGGTCGCCCTCAAGGAAGGGGAGAGCTCGCCGAGCCATCCGATCAGCGTCCGTGAACCGTGGTCCGTGGTCTGGGGGCCGTGGTCCGACGGTCCACGGGAGAGGTAGATCCCGGCGCGGCGGTGGGGGTGGAGGCGGGGGTCCTCGACCTCGCCCAGTTCGACCCCCTCCACCCGTAGGGCGGAGAGCAGGGCATCGAGAATTCCCTTCAGGTCAGCTGGGGAGTATTCCCCTTTCCCGGAGAGGGGGAGAGGGGGGCGGCCAGCGAGGACGATCCCGAGACGGTCCTCCTCCATCACGTGGCCATCCCGCTTTCGGAACACCCGTCCGACCTCGAACATGGCGACGCCCGGGGCCTGGGCGGCGAGGTTTTCCTGCACCCCACCAAGGAGCCCAGGCAGGAGATCCGCCCTCAGCCCATCCCCCCCCTGGGCGAGGGGATTCCGCAACTTCACCTCGGCTCCTGTCGCCGGGACGAGGCCAGGGCTGTACGCCTCCAGGAGTCCCAGCGCGGCGAGGATATCCCGCACCCGATCGGCGAACGCTTCCCCGGGATCTTTCTTCCCGATCCGCGGCTCGACCCGAGGGGGGAGGGTGGGAACCCGGTCGTACCCGTACAGACGAGCCACCTCCTCGATGAGGTCGATCTCCCGCGCGAGGTCCTGTCGGAACGGCGGGATCGCGATTTCCCAACTCCCTTCCCGGTTATGGACGGTGAGCCCGAGGCGGGTGAGGCCATCTTCGACCTCGGCCGGCGGGACCTCGACCCCGAGGACCTCCGCCAGGCGTCGCTTGCGGAGGGGGATCACCCAGGCCTTCGCGGGGGAGGGGTAGTTGTCCACCTCCCCGCGGGCGATGCGCACGGGGGCGTGGTAGGCGAGGAGGGTGCAGCAGCGGCGGGACGCGAGTTTCGCTGTCTCGGGGGACAATCCCCGCTCGAAGCGCAGGCTCGCCTCGGTGCGCAACCCAACTGCCCGCGAGGACCGCCGCACTCGAACGGGGGAGAACGCGGCCGCCTCGAGGAGGATGTCGCGGGTGTCGGGACTGACCTCGGTCTCCGCCCCTCCCATCACCCCTGCCACCGCCACCGGCCGCTGCCCGTCGGCGATCACGAGCACCTCGGAGGAGAGGTCCCGGTCCACCCCGTCCAGGGTCCGGATCCGCTCCCCGGGCCTCGCTCTCCGCACGACGATCCGTCCCTCGGCGAGCCTCCGTCGGTCGAACGCGTGAAGGGGGTGTCCCACCTCGAGGAGGACGTAGTTCGTGACGTCCACCACGAGCGAGAGGGGGCGCATCCCGGCCTTGAGGAGCCGGGCCTCGATCAGGAGCGGCGACGGGCGGTCGACGATCCCCTGGATGACGCGGGCCACGTAGCGGGGGCAGTCCGCCGGGTCCTCGATCTCGACTGAGGTGAGGGTGGCCGCAGGGGGCTCCGCCTCCGGGTATGAGATCTCCGGCTCGCGGAGCGGGGTCCGGTACAGGGCGGAGATTTCGCGGGCGATCCCCAGGATCCCCAGGAGGTCGGGGCGGTTGGACGTGATCTTCAGGGAGAGGAGGGTGTCGGGGAGCCCGATCAGGGGTGCCAGGTCCGCCCCCACCGGAAGGTCGGCGGGGAGGTCCCACACCCCGGTCGATTTTGCCTCCAGGCCCAGTTCCTTCCGGGAGAGGAGCATCCCCTCGCTCTTCACGCCGCGGATCTTGGCCACGGACACCTCCCCGCCTGGAAGGCGCGCTCCGGGGACGGCGAGAGGGAAGAGGCCTCCTGCCCGGACGTTTTCGGCACCGCAGACCACCGTCCGGTGGTCGTGCCCTGTCTCGACCTGGCACACGGAGAGGGTCCCCGCCTGAGGGTGGGGGTCGACCGACGCCACCCGGGCCACGACCACCCCTTCTGCGACGAGGTCCTCGATCCGCTCCACCTCGAGCCCGGCCAACGTCAGTCGCTCGGCGAGGGCCTCGGCCGGGATCTCCGGGAGGTTCACGTACTCGGAAAGCCAGTTCAGGGATGCCCGCACTGCTCCTCCTCTTCCCTAGAGGCCGAGGATGCCGAAGTACAGAATCCCGTCCCCGCTGGGGAGGAGGGGCCAGCCGATCCCCACCACCACCGTGAACCCGAGGAGCCCCCCCAGCGCTTCGACCTGGATCGTCGCCTCGACACCGGCCTCGATGTAGGTCGGGATTATCTCCTCTCGTTCCCCTTCCATCCACAGGCGGGCCAGCGCGGCGTAGAGCCGGGGGCGGACCTCGGTCACGAGCGCCGCCCCGCCGAGGGAGTAGTCGGGTCGGAGCGGCGGGAGCCAGATCCCCCCGGAGGCGAAGAGCTTCCGCTCCCCCCGGGGGAGGTCGGGGAGCGACTTCGTCCGGAACTCGGTCAGGGTGGACAAGAACCGGGGAGCCAAACCTGGGCTGGCCACGCCCGCCCCTCCGGTCAGGGTTAGGTAGGTGTGGGGGGCGACCCCGAAGAGCTCGGTGTGGCGGACCTCGGCCCGCCACCCTGTTGGGGACACCCAAAGGAGGGACAGCCCCCCGCTGTGGGCCCGGGTGAGGGATGCGCGCCATCCGAGCTCGGCCCCGACCGTCCACTCCGGGCGGCGGGCCACGGTGAGGGTGAGATCACCCACCGCTTCCCAATACGTCCCCGGGGATCCGAGGTGGGGTGTCGCCCACAGGTAGCGGGTGAGGGACATGGCCCCCACCAGCGTCTCCCCCACCGCGGCCCATCCCGACAGCCCCCACTCCCGTCCGTAGCGGACCCAGCCGCTCACCGCCATCTCCTGGGGGTACACCCCCCACCCGAACCAGTCGAGATAGCGGATCGTCATCCCTTCCGAGGCGAGGTCGGGCTCGACGAGGTACGCGTCGAGGGGCAACTCGTTCCGGTCGAGGGCCACGACGAACTTCCGGGGCCAGGTGTTGTTGAGCCGGTCCGTGTCGAGCGCGCGGTGCTCGGGATCGACCACGACCTCGCGGACCGCGAACGGTGTACGGAACTCGATCGTGGTGTCTGTGCTCTCCGCCCGCCAGATCTGGGACGCGCGCTCCCCCGTCCCACCCCGGACCTCCACGGTCACGGGCATTGACCCTGTTCCCTTCCGCGTGAGGTGGACCGCCGTCAGGTGCTCCTCCCCATCTCTGGCTCGTGTCCATCCCTCCACCGCGTAATCGGCCCACGCTTCGCCGTACACCCACTGCGAGAAGAACGGCTCCCAACTTTCACCCGTTGTCCGTTCGAGGAGTTTCTGGAGGTCAGCGGCGGTGAACGTCCCTCCCCGGGCCGCGGCGTGGGCTTCGCGCAGCACGCCGTCGAACGCGTCTTCTCCCGTCAGGGACGCCGCTGCGCGGAGGACGAGGTATCCCTTGTCGTACAGGCGCACCGCCGACGCTTGCTCGTACCGTACCTCGGCCGAAGGCTTGACCACCGCCTCATCGAACCCCTCGAACGCGGTGGAGATGTAGGGAAGCTCGGTCAAGTGCTGGCGGAGGTTGACGAACCCCACAAGGTGGATCGCCATCTCCTCGCCAAGCCCTTTGTTCTCGAATCGGAACACGTTTCCCCCCTCGGCTCCGAACGTGTCCTCGTACCAGCGAATGGAGAGGTACTGGGCCATCCCCTCCGAGAGCCAGTTCTCCGCGTCGAGGTCCACCCCAATCCCGATCCCCCACCACAGGTGGGCAAGCTCGTGGGCGAGGATGTACCGCCCGTAGTGGGACAGGATTCCCCCTGCAGTGAGGTCGAGGCGGCGGAAGAGCCACCGGGGAAGGTACACGACCCCATCGGCGGTCATGGCGACCCCAACCTCGTTGGGGTGCTCGACGAGGAGGAGCCGCCCCTCGGGGTAGGGGCCGTACCGCTCGGCGTAGGAGGCGAGGATCTCCGGGACGTAGGTCGCCAGGACCCGGGCCTTGTCCTCGTCTCCTGGCAGGGCGACCGCCTCCACGGTGATCCCCGCGCACGAAAGCACCGCTCGGCGGAGGGTCCCCTTCGGGGCGAGGAAGAGCGACACCGACCGCACGGGCTCGGCGAAGCGAACTGTGAACAGGGTTCCCTCACCATCTTCCGCTCGACTCACCTCTCCTGGCAGCGCTGCGTCCCATCCCGCGGGGACAGTGAGCGCCACCCGATAGTCGTGGGCTGGCAGGAGGAGCGGCCACCGCCCACCCTCGGGCGGCGAGAACGGAAGAGGATGCCACCCGAACCGCCACGTGTAGACGTCCCCCAGCCTCCCCGGCTCGCCGGTCCAGGTGTGAGGGAACTTCGTCCGGAACTCGATCGCGAGTTCTCCGCTCCCCGGGGGAAGGGGCACCCGGAGGAGCACGTCGTCCAGGGAATAGGTCTGGAGCGTGGGCGGGGCGGGGAGGAGTTCGAACGCAACCTCTTCTTCTCCCGATGGGGTCGACCACGCCACCCGCTCGATCACCGTCCACGCCGGGTCGAACCCGGCAACGTAGGTTCCGTCCTGCGCCAGCGGGGAGAGGTACGGGTTCGGCTCCCGTCCGAGGTTGGCGAGGAGGGCGAACCACGCTTCCGTCGGGGAAGCATCCCACCTCACGCGCATCGTCCCCGCGATGAGGTGCTCCTCGGGGAGGAACGTGGCCTCGATCTGAATCGGGGCAGCGAGGGCCCCGGCCGCGACCGCAAACGCACCGCATACGGAGAGGATACGCACTGATTCTCCTTTTAGTTCGACGTCCCTTCGGGCGGCGGCTCGGGGTGGAGGGTGAGGCGGACCGCCGTGATCTCGCGGGCGCTCGCCTGCTCGATCGCGATCTCGGCTCGGCCGATGCGGAACTTGGTCCCGGTCTCGGGGATGTCGCCCAGCCGTTCCAACACGAGCCCAGCGATCGTCACCGCTTCGTCCTCGGGAAGGTCCGCCCCGAGGCTTCGGTTCACCGTCCGCACCTCGGCATCGCCGCCCACGATTGCCTCGGTGGGGGATAGACGGCGGATGAGGGGCCGTGGCCGTCGCCGGTCGTACTCATCCTCGATCTCCCCCACGATCTCCTCGAGGATATCCTCCAGGGTCACGATCCCCGCCACCCCGCCGTACTCGTCCACGACCACCGCCATGTGGGATCGCTCGCGCTGGAACTCCTGGAGGAGAGAACTGATGGGCTTCGTGGTCGGAGTGAACGACACGGGGCGGAGGAGCGCGGCCAACGGCACGTCCGCCCGTGGCTCCCCGAAGTGGGAGAGGAGGTCCTTGGCATGGAGGAGTCCGACCACATTGTCCTGGCTTCCTTGGTACACCGGATAGCGGGAGTGGCCATCGGAAACGACGAATCTCGCTACCTCCGCCAGCGGTGTGTCCACTTCGATCGTCTTCATGTCGGTGCGGGGGACCATGATCTCCTCGGCCGTGATCGCGTCCAAGGCGAGGATCCGCCGCACCATGTCCCCGTGTTCGCGGGAGAGGGCCCCCCGTTCCTCCCCCATCTCGATGATGGACACGAGCTCGTCCTTGGACAGGGGCGTCCGCTCCCGGGTGAAGAACTCGACCCCAAAGGGCTTGACGATCTGTGCCCCTGTCCACCGGAACAGTCGCACGATGAGGTGGGTCGCACGGGTGAGTCGCCACATGGGAACGATCACTGCCATCGCCAGCGCCTCGGGCCGGTTGCGGGCGAGGTTCTTGGGCGTGATCTCCCCGATGAGGAGGAGGAACGTGGTCAACACGAGGGTGGTGACGATGCTGGTCACGTACGAGGGCAGTGTTGCGGGAAGGAGACGCAGGAAGAGGAGCGTGGCCAAGCTCGATGCCCCCACGTTCACGAGGTTGTTGTAGATCACGATGCAGGTGAGGAGGTCGTTGGGATCATGCACAAGGTGCTCGAGAGCCCTCTTCTTCTGCTTCGCGACGGCCCGGCGAAGGAGATGGGAGGCCCGCAGCTCAGAAATTGATGAAAGTGCCGTCTCGGAAGCGGAGAAAAGAGCCGACAACAAGAGAAGAAGAAAGAGGATGATACTTTGCGACTCTGTGCTCACCTCTTCATCACCTCAATCGGCATTATAGTCTAGCGTGCCCCGACCTCGTCCCGGTCTGCTCGTGGCGTTGTGATCGGGATCTGTGGGCCGTAGACTTTCTCCTTGTGTTCGAGTCCCTGACCGAACGGTTCTCGCAGGCGTTCCGGAAGCTCCGCGCGCCGGGGCGGCTCACCGCGGCGGACGTTGCAGCCGGGCTGCGCGAGATCCGCCAGGCTCTCCTCGCCGCGGATGTGCACTACGGGGTGGTGCGGGAGATCCTGGCGCGGGTCGAGGAACGTGCGGTGGGGGAGAGGGTGGTGGAATCGCTCGTCCCCGCCGAGCAGCTTCTGGGGATCGTGCGGAGCGAGATAGCACGGGCGATGGGGGGCGAGGCAGCCAAGCTTCGCCTCTCCGGTCGGCCAGCGATCGTCCTCCTCGTGGGGCCGGCCGGGTCGGGGAAGACGACGACCGCGGGCAAGGTCGCCCGCCATCTCCTGCGCAAGGGACGGAAGCCCGTTCTGGTATGTGCTGACCCGCAGCGCCCCGCCGCAGAGGACCAACTTTCGACCCTCGCTTCCCGCCTTGAGATCCCGTTCGTGTCGGCGGTGGAGGCGCCGCAGGCTGACGTGGAGCGCGCCGCGGAGGCAGCGCGGAGGGAACTCCGCGACGTCCTCGTTGTGGACACACCGGGGCCCCCTCCCGGCGTGGCCCCGCCCTCGTTCGTGGGGGAGATCGCGGCCGCGACGGAGGTGGGCGATGTCCTCCTCGTCCTCGACGCGCTCGTGGGCCAGGAAGCGGTGCGGATGGGAGAGGCGTTCGTGCCGCTCGGGGTCACGGGGCTTGTCCTCACCAAGCTTGACGGGGACGCCCGTGGGGGAGCGGCCCTCTCCCTCCCCACCCGGCTGGCGCGTCCGGTCGTGTTCGTGGGGGTCGGGGAGAGGCTGGATGACCTCGAGCCGTTTGACCCCGGACGGATGGCGGACCGGATCCTGGGGTTCGGCGACCTCGCCGGGTTGGCGGAGAAGCTGGCCGAGGTGGGGGGGGAGGAGGTAGCCGCGACCGCGGCCCGGGTGCGCGAGGGGACCTTCACCCTGGAGGACTTCCTCACCCAGTTCGAGGCGATGACCCGCGCCGGGCCGCTCGACCAGTTGCTGGCGAAGATCCCCGGATTGGGGAAGGTCGCCCAAGACGAGGAGATCGAGGCCGAGCTCCGGCGCACGCGAGCGATCATCCAATCGATGACGGTTGAGGAGCGGCGTGCCCCCCATATAATCGGGGCTAGCCGGAAGCGGCGGATCGCCCGTGGCTCGGGAACAACCGTTCAGGAAGTGAACCAGCTTTTGTCCCAATACGAGCAGGCGCGGCGACTCGTGCGCGGGTTCGGGAAAAGGCGGATGCCCCCGGGGTGGGGCGGAGGCCCTCAGGTGACGAGGTGATGGGATGGTCAAGATCAGGCTCATGCGGGTGGGCAAGCGGAAGCAGCCCAGCTACCGGATCGTGGTGATGGAGGGGACGGACAAGCAAGGGGGCCGGGCGGTGGCGACGATCGGTCACTACAACCCACTCGCCGAGCCCGCGGAGGTCACGGTGGACACCGCGGCCGCCCTGTCCTGGCTCAACCGAGGGGCCCAGCCGTCGCCGGCCGCGCGGCGCATCCTGGCCAAGAGCGGCGTCCTCAAGGCGTGGGGCGAGGCGCGCTCCGGGCGGGAGGGTGCGCCAGGCGAAGGGGATGCTGGCTGATCTCGCGCGGTACCTCCTCCGCGCGGTGACCTCGCGGCCGGGCGAGGTCGAGGTGGAGCACATCCAATCTGGACCGGTGGACCTTCTGTTCCTCCGCGTCCCTGGCCACGAGAGGGACGCCCTCACCTCCCGCGATCGGGAGGCGCTGTGTCAGGTCATCGAGACGATCGGGGGGCAGGCGGGGCGGACCGTGATCGTCGACTGGAAATGAGGTTTGACCTCGTCACCCTCCATCCGGAGATGCTCGTCCCCGTCGCGGCCGGGGGGATCCTCCGCGGGGCCCAGGACAAGGGGCTGATCGAGATCCACCTCCACGACCTGCGGCTGTTCTCCCCCGACGAGCACGGGATCGTGGACGACCGGCCGTTCGGGGGTGGGGCGGGGATGGTGATGCGCCCCGAGCCGTTCGCGCGAGCGCTGGAGGCCATCGCGGCCGCGGCGGGCCGCCGCCCGTACGCGGTTCTCCTCTCCCCACAGGGCGTCCGGTTCACCCAACAGGTTGCCCAAGACCTTGCCCGGCAGCCCGCCCTCGCCCTCCTCTGCGGCCGCTACGAGGGGGTGGACGAGCGGGTGGTCGCGCTGTGCGACCTCGAGCTGTCGATCGGCGACTACGTCCTCGCGGGGGGGGAGCTCGCCGCGGCGGTGGTCCTGGAGACGACGGCGCGGATGGTGCCGGGCGTGGTGGGCCGGCACGAGTCCGCGGCCACGGACTCCTTCTACTCCGGACCGAAGCTGGGGTACCCCCAGTACACCCGCCCCCGGGTGTTCCGCGGGATGGAGGTTCCGGAGGTTCTCCTCTCCGGAGACCACGAGAAGATCCGCCGCTGGCGTGAGCGCGAGGCGTGGCGGAAGACCCTCCGCAATCGGCCCGACCTCGTGGGGCTGAGCCTGCCCCCGACCCCTACCGGTTAGGACCCTGTTGGACAGCCTGCGGGGCCCTCGGCCACCGTGTCTTTCCCACGAACGCTAGGTTCGTGTCGCGCGGTCGAGCCATGCTTGGAGGATGAGCACGGCGGACAGCGCGTCGGACCGCTCCTTGCGGGCCCTTCGGGACAGCCCGCCCTCGACCATCGCCCGGTCGGCTTCGGATGAGGTGAGCCGCTCATCCACGTAGTGGACGGGGAGCCCCGCGTCCCGGGCGACGGCCTCCGCGAGGGCGCGCGTCTTCGCCGCTTGCTCTCCCTCGGTGCCGTCCATGTGGAGGGGGAGGCCCACCACCAGCGCCACCGCACCCGCTTCCCGTGCCATCTGAGCCAGATGGTGAACGTCCTCTCCCGGGGACCGGCGGGTGTAGACCCCGTGGGGGCTGGCGATCGTGCCCGTCTCGTCGGAGAGGGCGATCCCCACCCGCCGATCCCCGATGTCCAGCCCCAACACCCTCATCTTCCCCGATCCAACCTCCGCGTCACTCGTCACCCTTTGGCCAGCAGGGTGAGCGCGCGGCGGATGAGTTCCTCCACCGAGGCGTCGGGTGCCTCCCGCATCAGCTTCTCCACCGCCCGCCGGGCCTCGGCGTCGGTGAACCCGAGGACCTTCGAGGTGAGGGCCCTCACCACCACCTCCGCCTTCTCCTGGCGAGGGGACGGAGGGGAGGGGGCCCACTGGGCGAGCTTTCCCGACAGCTCGACCATCACCCGCTGTGCGGTGCGTCGGCCGATCCCCTTCACCCCGTCGAGGACGGAGAGGTCCCCCCGCTGCACGGCGGCGGACAGTTCCGCCGGGGGCAACGCTGCCACCAACCGGAACGCGAGCTTGGGGCCGACCTGGGGGACGGAGAGGAGGGCCACGAACATCTCCCGCTCCTCGCGGGTCGCGAACCCCCACAGCTCGATCCCGTCCTCGCGGAGGACGAGGTGGGTGAACAGCTTGGCGGTGTCGCTCCCCGCGAAGTCCGCCACGGTCCGGGCGGGGACACCGATCCGCACGCCGAGCCCGCCCAACGCGACGACGAGGGACTCCTCCCCCGCCTCGATCACCGGCCCCTCGACGAACTCAAGCATCGCCGACCTCCCTCACCTCTCCCCACGGGGCGAGCGCGGTCTGGAACAGCCTGGCGTTCGCTGCGGGGAGGACGAGCTCCACCTCCGCCCGGTCGTTGACCCGTTGGGCAACGACGCGTGCTTCGTTGCGGCGCGCCGCGGCGAGGAGGGCCCCAAGGTGGGCGAGGTCCGTGGCCGCGACGATCCGCGCCTCGGGGACGAGGGGGCGGCCTCCCGCGGCGGTGAGGGCCTCCCGGGCCGCATCGCGGTATGCCCGGGCGAGGCCCCCCACCCCGAGCTTGACCCCGCCGAAGTAGCGGACCACGGCGACGAGGACGTCCCCCAGGTCCTCGCCCTCGAGCAGGCTCAGGATCGGCTTGCCCGCCGAGCCGGACGGCTCCCCGTCGTCGCTCGCCCGGCCCTCGCCGGAACGGAGGCGGTACGCGTAGGGGATGTGGCGCGCGGCGTGGTGCTCTCTGCGGAGGCGATCGAGCGCGCCTTCCGCCTCCGCGGGCGTGGTCACCGGAACGGCGTAGGCGAGGAACCGCGACCGCTCGCGGACGAGCTTCACCACGGCCGGTCGGAGGATCGCCTTCATCCCACCTCGGGCGGGGGCTCGGTCTGGGCGAGGGCGGAGAGCTCGCCAAAGGCTCGACGCACGGGCGCCTCGTCGCCCACCAGGAAGAGGGTCACCGCGCCAGCACCCGGCCCCACGCCCCCGGTGGCAAGGTGCTCGGCCCGCACGCCGTACAGGAGCGCGATCGCCTCGGCCTCGGTCACCACCGTGCCCGTGAGCGGGAAGAGCCCGATCGGGAACCCGGTCGCGTCGTCCACCCTGCCGATCCCCACCTCCTGGGCGAGGTCGGCCACGAACCCGTGGATCGACTTTGCAGCCGAGATCGGGATCACGACCTCCACCCCCCGGGCGAGGGCGGGGACCGCGAACTTTCCCACCGTGCCCCCGAGCGGGGAGGCCATGAACACCCCGCACACCCCCGCGGGGTCGAGGACGTTCGCCCCCTTGATCACGACGTCGCCGGCCTTCAGTTCGGTCACGACCTCGTCGAGGGACCGCTCCACGGGCCTCCCCTTCTCGAGAACGAGGGGGTTCGCCTGCCGCTCCGGGGGGACCCAGGTCAGGGTCTCCCCGATGTACCCCGCGCAGAACCGCTCCCGGTCGATCGCCTTCCCGAGGAGCTCCTCGGCCACGTAGGCGTTCGTCGTCCCAAGGGCCACGACGACGAGGCCCTCCCCGAGGGCGCGCTGCACGGAGGGGAGGCGCGCCACGCCGCGGGCGATGAGCCGGCGCGCCGCGCCCGGCGGGAGGACCACGATCGCCCGTCGTTCGGTTGCGTTCCGGTCCTTGGGCATGCTATAACACTAGCCAACGAGGCCGACCACGGCAAAGGAGTGATGGATGGTCTTCACACGCGAAGAGTACGAACGGGAGAAGCGGGAGTTCCGGTGGGAGATCCCCGTCGGGTACACGATCGCAGGGGCGGTGGACGGCCACGCCCGCGCGCATCCGGACAAGGCGTGCGTCCTGTGGGAGTCGGAGAAGGGCGAGAAGCGGACGATGACCTGGGGGGAACTCTCCGACCTCTCCAGCCGGTTCGCCGCGGTGCTGATGGCCCTCGGGGTGAGGAAGGGCGACCCGGTGATGCACATCTTCCCGCGGATCCCCGAGGCGTTCGTGGCCCAGATCGGCACGTTCAAGGCAGGTGGGGTGGCCGTGCCGGGGACGGACATGCTGCGGGCGAGGGACATCATCTACCGCGCCGAGACGGCCGGGGCGCGCACGGTGATCGCCCACGTCTCGACGATCGGCGAGGTCGAAGAAGCGCGCGGGAAGTGCCCGCTCGAACAGTTCATCCTCATCGGGGGCGAGAAGCCGGGGTGGACCTCGTTCGAGAAGGCGCTGAAGAGCGCCCGACCCGCGGCGCCGCTCCCGCTCACTGCGCAAGACCCGCTCACGATCAACTTCACTTCGGGAACCACCGGGAACCCCAAGCCCGTGATGCACCGTCATCGGTGGATGTACGGGCACGCCCGGATCACCGCCCGCTACTTCTGGGGCGCGGAGCCCGACGATGTGATCTGGGCCACGACCGCCCCCGGGTGGGCGAAGTGGTACTGGGCGCCGATGGGGGTGGGACTCACCACCGGCTGCACCCAGCTCATGTACCACGGCCGGTTCGATGCCGAGCGGTACCTCGATCTCCTCGCCCGCTACCCCGTCACGAAGCTCTGCGCCACCCCGACCGAGTACCGGCTCCTGATCCAGGTCCCCGACCTCGCGAAGCGAAAGGTCGCCCTGCGCGACGCCGTCTCCGCCGGGGAACCCCTCAACGCCGAGGCGATCGAGGTCTTCCGCAAGGCGTTCGGGATCACGATCCGCGACGGCTACGGCCAGACGGAGTCCGTGTGCCTGGCCTGCAACCCGCCGGGGCTTCCGGTGAAGCCGGGTTCAATGGGCCTCCCCACCCCGGGCCCCAACGCGACCCCCATCGATGAGCACGGGGTCCCCGTGAAGCCAGGCGAGATCGGGGAGATCGCCATCGAGGTGGGGAACCCGGGGATCTTCGACGGCTACTGGAAGGACCCCCAGCTCACCGCACAGGTCCTGTCCGGCAAGTGGTACCGAACCGGGGACCTCGTGCGGGTGGACGAGGACGGGTACTTCTTCTTCGAGGGCCGGGCCGACGACGTGATCAAGGCCTCCGGGTACCGAATCGGGCCGTTCGAGGTCGAGGACGCCCTCGTTTCGCATCCGGCGGTGGTCGAGGCGGCGGTGATCGGGGCGAACCACCCCGTACGGGGCCAGATCGTGAAGGCGTTCGTCGTCCTCGCCAAGGGGCACCAGCCGTCCGAGGCGCTCGTGGCCGAGCTCCAGGACCACGTGAAGAAGGTGACCGCGCCCTACAAGTACCCGCGGGAGATCGAGTTCGTCTCCGAGCTCCCCAAGACCTCGAGCGGCAAGATCAAGCGGGCCGAGCTCCGCCGGTGGGAGATGGAGAAGAAGGGAGGCGCCTGATGCGAACGTTGGCGCTGGGGATAGCGATCGGCCTCGGCGTGTGGGCAGGGTTCCTCGACGTGACCGGGACGAAGGACCGCCTCGTGGAGGTGGCGACGGACCTCGGCGCGCCCCCGGCGGCCCTGGCCGAGCTCGAAGCGGCGTTGGCGAACGTCCCGGACGCGGTCCCGTTCCCCCTCCTGGGAGGACTGGTTGCCCTTCCCCTCCCGATCGGGACGCTCGCGGTCGAGGGGGCGCTCCTCACCGACGGCGCCCTCGTGGCGATGGGGTTGTGGCCAAGCGGGGGGGTCGACCTCGTCGATCCCCCGCTGGCAGTGGACCTCGCCCTGACGGCGTACCGCGTCGGCCTGTCGTGGAAGGTCGGGTTGGACCTCGGGTTCGTCGCCGCGGGGGTAGGGGTTGGGGGCGCCGTGTTCGGAGGCAGCATTCTCCCAGCGGTGACGACCACCCATCCCGACCTCGGTCCGATCCTCGCCGCGATCCCGTGGGATGGGATCACCTGGTCCGCCGGCGGAGCGTCGCTCACCGCGACGGTGGAGCTCGGGCTTCCCTTCCTGCGCCTGTTCGTGCAGGGAGGGGTGTTCCTTCCGGTGGCCCAGGCACCGGGGGGATGGGCGATCCGCGTGGGCGGCTATTCCGCGGCCGCCGGGGTGGTAATCCGGTTCTGATGGACGAGTCCAGGCTCGTCGCGGCAGCGGTGGACGCGCGGAGGAACGCGTACGCGCCGTACTCTGGGTTCCCCGTCGGGGCGGCCCTCCTCTCCAAGGGCGGGCGCCTGTTCACGGGGTGCAACGTGGAGAACGCAAGCTACGGCCTGACCGTGTGCGCGGAGCGGGTGGCCCTGTTCAAGGCGGTGTCCGAGGGCGTGCGGGAGTTCGAGGCAATCGCCGTTGCCTGCGGCGATGCCCCCTGTTCCCCCTGCGGGGCCTGCCGTCAGGCGCTGAACGAGTTCGCGCCGAACCTGAAGGTGATCCTCGCCGATGGGGAGGGGAGGAGGTGGGAGGTTGTGCCCCTGTCCGACCTCCTCCCCAGGGGGTTCGGGCCCGCGGACGTGCCGCGCTGATCGCACCCACCCCGCGGGTCCGCCTGTCGTTCTACCTTGTGAACCGCGCAAGCTCGTCAGGGGTGAGCTCGGTCGCTCCCTCGTCGCCGATCCGCACCCAGGCCAAGCCGAGCTTGAAGATGACCCTCTCGCCGAGGGCCAGGATCGGCCCGATCTCCGGGAACTCGCTGATCAACGCGAAGTAGGCGTCGCTCAGGTAGACGATGTCGACCGTTGGGGTGTCCGTCGCGTAGGTGCTCTCCCGCCACACGCCCTCCACGAACAGGAACACCCGGCCCGCAGCCTCGCGGACGTAGTCGGCCTGCTGCACGGTCTCTGCCTCGGTGAGGGCCTGCGTGGCCTGGGCTGTCCCAACCGCGGTTGGTCCGGTCGGGATCATCATCGCGGACGGGTTCGCGTAGTAGGCCGCCGCCCGCTCCTCCTCGCGCACGAGGAACGAGGTGTACGGCGTGGCGATCCCGTACTTCGTGGCCAGCGCGATGATCTCGTTCTTGACCTCCTCGGTCTCTCCCTCGAACCGGATGACGTTGAGAAGGTGCCCGATCTTCCGCGCGGCCCATAGCCGGGGGAGGAACTCGGCGCCCGACTCCTCCGCGGGGAACTCGACCTCGAACGCGAACTCCACCTCGTCCGCCCCCCGCCGACCGGTGAGGGTTACCACGGCCGGACCCGAACCCGCGTACCGTCCGAAGAGGACGATCTGCGAGCCGTAGAACAGGTCCGGAAGCCTGACCGGGAACGTCTCGCTCACGGTCACCCCGCTCACGGCGAGGCTCATGTGGGACAGGGCAGGCTCGGCGATCTTCGTGTACAAGCTCGACAGGGCAGCCTCGAGGTTCTCGTCCGGCTTGACGTAGGTCGTCGCCCCTTGGTTGTTCTCGGCCAGGAGGTCGAGGAGGTGGGCGTTCACGTCGTACCCCACCCCGAACGTGAACAGACGGGCCTGGGCCTTGTTGGCCGCGGTCACCTCGCGGACGATCCGGTCGGTGTCCGTGACACCGGAGGTTGCCTCTCCGTCGGTGAGGAACAGGACGTACTGCGGCCGGTCGGCAGGGGTCAGCCATCCCATCGCCCGGAGGAGGGACTCGTGGATGTTCGTCCCGCCCGACGCCACCAGGGCTGCGATTTCCCGGAGCGCGTTCGCCACGTTCTCCCCCGTCGCCGGGACGAGGCCGGGCGTGAGATCGGAGACCGAGCTGTCGAACGCGATCACGCCGAACCGGTCCTCGGGCCCGAGGTGGCGCACGATGAACGCCGCTGCCTCCCTGGCCTGGACCATCTTCTCCCCGCCGTCCCACCCCATGGACCCGGATCGGTCGATGACGAGGACGAGGTCCTTGGGAAGCGGCGCCTCGTCCCGCACCGCAGGCGGGGAAAGAAGGAGGAGGAACCACCCGTCCTCGCCCGGGGGCCGGTGGGTGAGGAGGCTCGCCCCCACCCCCTCTCCGGTGAGGGCGTAGTAGAGGAGGAAGTCACGGTCCGGAAGTACGTTCTTCTCGGCGTAGAGGGCCTGGGCAGTGGTCGGGGCCTCCCGGGTCACGGTCACGGTGTGGGTGGGGGAGTACACGCTCCCCACGGGCCGGCTGTCCTCGACCACCACCGTGACGGACACCTCCTCGAGGGGTCGCGCCGAGAACCGCTCCGGCGCCAGCGGGTACCGGTATCCGAACACGCCCCCTTCCGGGGAGAGGAGCTCCACGTATTCGAGGGCGATCCGCCGCGTCTCCCCAGGGTCAATCGGGGACACCCGCGCCCGGAACGCCCCCTCCCCGATGTACTCGAGCAGCGCCGGGTCTCGGTTCTGCCGGAGGTAGGAGAGGTAGATGTCCCGCGCCTCGTCGGCGGGGAGGAGTTCGCCCGTCACCGGCTCCCCATCGACCCACAGGGCGAACCCGTGGATCACGGCCCCCGGCGGGAGGGGGAACACGTACGTCCCCTCGATCGGGAACCGGGTTTCGTTGCGGAACGCCTGGTCCACCTTCGTCGTCGCCACCCCGTCCCGGATCGTCACCGTCACGTGGTGGTAGACGATCGTGAGCCAGCGGAGGGGAGCACTGGGAGTCTCCGGCCGCGGGATGGGGATGATGATCCCGTCCGCCAGCCCGGGGAGAACCAGGAGAACCAACGACAGGAACAAGACGCACAACGGCACACCTTTCCGCACGGTGACCACCCCCTGACACGGACATTTACACACTGGTAACCAGGTTGGTTTCACGGCCCCCTCTCTCCCGGATAGGATCAGGGTCATGGGGTACGTGAAGTTCCTCGGCACGGCCGGGGCACGGTTCGTGGTGGCCCGGCAGCTCCGGTTCTCGGCCGGGACGTGGATCGAGCTCGGGGGGACCCGTCTCCTCCTCGACCCCGGCCCGGGGACCCTCCTCCGGCTGCGCAAGAGCCGGCCGCCCCTCGATCCGACGAAGCTCGACGCGATCCTCCTCTCCCACAAGCACCTCGACCACTCGACGGACGTGAACATCGTGGTCGAGGCGATGGCCGACGGGGGGTACAAGCGGCGGGGGACGCTCCTCGCTCCCTCCGATGCCCTGGAGGGGGACGACCCGGTGGTCCTTCGCTACGTCCGCCCGTTCCTGGAACGGATTGAGACCTGGCGACCCGGGGACGAGCACGGGGTCGATCGCGTGCGAATCCGCCCCGTGCCCCACCTCCATGGAGCGGTGGAGACGTACGGCCTTGTCCTGGACTCTGCCGAGGGGCGGCTTGGTTTCGTCACCGACTGCCGATTCACCGCCGACCTCGCCGGCAACTACGCGGGTTGTCAGCTCCTCGTCCTCAACGTGGTGATGAAGGATTGGAAACCGGATATCGATCATCTGTCCCTTCCTCAGGCGGGGGAGGTCATCGCTGCGGTGCGGCCGAACCTGGCGGTCCTTACCCACTTCGGGACGACGATGCTCCGCGGCAATCCCCGCAAACTCGCCCAGGGGCTTTCCGAGAAGGTGGGGGTCGAGGTCATCGCTGCCGCCGATGGGCTCACCGTGTCTGGCGAGGCGTGGTCCGACCGGGCTCGCCCGCGGGCGGGCGAGGCTCCACAATAGGGCCAAGGAGGGGCACATGAGGCGGAATGGTCTTCGATGTGGCGTGGTGGTGTTGCTGGCGTCCCTGGCCGGGTGTACCCCCCCGCCGGGAGGGGAGGCCCCGGGGCCCGTGGTGACCTACAGCCCCGTGCAAGGAGAGGCACCGCTCGAGGTGAGGTTTGATGCCACGCTCTCGAGCGTCCCCGGGGGCACGGTCGTCGAGTACCGGTGGGACTTCGGCGATGGGGCGATGGCCTCAGGCCCGGTTGCCTGGCACTGGTTTCGGGAGGAGAAGACCCACCTCGTTACCTTGACCGTGACGTCGGACAAGGGGCGGATGGGGAGAGCCCAGGTTCCGGTGATCGTCGGCACGTCCTACCCCCTGGACGTGCTCGAGTGGCGGGTCGAGGAAGTGTACTTCGGGACGAAGGTCACCGGCCGGGTGCGCAACATCGGCGATCGGACGATCAACGAGGGCCGCGTGGCAGTCCGGTTCTACGACAAGGATTGGAACCTCATTCGCGAGCGGTCCAAGGTTCTGGGCGACCTCGCCCCGGGGCAAGAACAGATCTTCGAGATCACGACTGATCTCCGACCGGTGGAGATCGGCGGTGCACCCAACCACTCGATCTACACCGAGGTCATCCACAGCGATCATCCCCTGTCACCTTAGGTCGACAGGGTTGGGGAGGGCGATCCCCGACTGGGAGAGGAGGTCGAGGAGGTGGTCGAGGTCGCGGATCGCGACCGCCCACACCCCGACCACCTCGCCGCGCTCGTCGACGAACACGGTGAACGGGTAGCGGAGGTGGTCCGCAAGCTGGTAGCGCCGCGTGACCGCTGCTCCGGGGTCGTGGACGACCGGGAACGTGATCCCGCGTTCGAGGACGATCGCGGGTACCTGGAGCCAGCGCTCAGGACACACCCCGACCACCGCGATCTGGTTCCCGTAGCGGCGGTGGAACTCCTCCAGCACGACGAGGTCGTGCTTGCACACCCCGCACCAGGTCGTCCAGAACGCGATCACGATCGGTCTCCCCTGGGCCTCGGCCATCGTGAACTCCCCCAGCCCGGAGAGGGTGAACTCCGGCGCCCGTTGGCCGACGATCGGGAACACCCCCTCCCCGGGGCGGCTGCCGTGCGGGGCGAGGGCGAGCCCGGCGAAGATGAGGAGGGCGACGAGGAGTCCGAGGAGACGAACGTCCATCGCCTCAGGCCCCTCCGCGAGATGCTTGGGCAAGTTGGCCGAACGCAAGCCCGCCGTCCCCGGGCGGGACGAGCCGGTGAGATAGAAACCGCAGGCCCGCCTTCGCCACGGTTTCCTTGACCTCGGTGGCGATGGCGTCGTTGACCGCCACCCCGCCGGTGAGCCCGACGGCCGCAATCCCCCGCTCCCGGGCGGTCTCAATCGCGATCCGTGCTAGACCGCGCGCGAGAGCCGCCTGGGCGGTCGCGGCGAGGTCGGCCACAGCCGCTCCGGCGGAACGCAGCTCGGCAAGGGTGCGGAATGCGGCCACGGTGTCCGCGGTCCTTCTCCCTCCGATCTCCCGCAACGGCAGAGGAACCGGATGGGCGGTCCCTCCCCGTGCGGCGGCCTCGAGCCGCATCGCCGGCTCCCCCTCGTAGGTCCGCGCCCCGGCGATCCCGAGCCACGCTGCCACCGCGTCGAGGAACCGCCCCGCGCTCGTGGTGTGGGGGCAGTTGAGCTTCCGCTCGATCTGGATCCGCACCGCTTCGAGCTCGTCTTGGCGGAGCCCGGCCTCCCGGGGATCGAGCCCGGCGGCAAGGAGGTAGCTCGCCGCCATCCGCCCCGGCCGTAGGGTGGCGAGGTCTCCGCCCGGCATCGGCACCGGCGCGAGCGAGCCCACCCGCTCCCAGGAACCCCGCCTCCACACGATGACCTCCCCGCCCCACGCCTCGCCGTCCGCCCCGTACCCGTACCCGTCGGCGGCGATCCCGACGACGTCCGTGACCCCGTGCTCGGCGGCGAGCCCAGCGACGTGGGCCACGTGGTGCTGTACGGGGATCGCCTCCCCCAGCTCCGCGGCCAAGCGGGTCGTGGCGAACCGCGGGTGAAGGTCGCACGCGATCCGCTTGGGGCGTGGGATGCCGGTGAGGTGAAGGAGATGGGCGAGCGCCTGGCGGAGGAACTCGAGGGTGTCGAGGTGCTCCGTGTTTCCGATGTGTTGGGAGAGGTAGGCCTTGCCCTGGCTGTAGACGGCGAGGGTCACGTTGAGGTCCCCGCCCAGGGCGAGCAGGGGTTCCTCCCCGAGGTCGACGGCGATCGGCTCCGGAACCCAGCCCCGCGATCGGCGGAGGAAGGTTGGGGTGCCGGCTGAGATCCGGACCACCGAGTCGTCGCAGCGGGCGACGATCCGCCGGTTGTGGAGGAGGAACCCGTCGGCCACGTTGGCGAGCTCGCCCAAGATCTGCGCATCGTCGATGAGCATCGGCCGCCCGGGGTAGTTGGCGCTCGTCATCACGAGCGGGAACGGCAACCTTTCCACCAGGAGGTGGTGGAGCCCGGTGTAGGGGAGCATCACCGCGACCGTGTCCAGTCCCGGGGCGACCGAGGGGGCGACGGACCCCGGCGTGAGGGGGAGGACGACGATCGGCCGCCGCGGCGAGCGGAGGAGGGCCCATTCCTCAAGGCTGGGACGGGCGATCCGCTCGATCTGGTCCTCGCGAGCCATGAGGGCGAACGGCTGCCCGGGGCGGCCGAGCCTCCGGCGGAGCTCGGCCACGACCTCCTCCCGCGTCGCGTCGCACGCAAGGTGCGTTCCACCGAGGCCCTTGATCGCCACCACCTTCCCCTCGCGGAGCGCGTCCTGGGCGGCGGAGATCGGATCCCCCGTCACCTCCTGCTCGCCCTTGACGTAGCGCAGCCGGGGGCCACAGGCCGGACAGGCGATCGTCTGGGCATGGTAGCGGCGGTCCAGCGGGTCGGAGTACTCGCGCTGGCAGTCCGGGCACATCGTGAACTCCCGGAACGCGGTCCGCGGCCGGTCGTAGGGGAGGCCCTCGATCACCGTGAACCGCGGGCCGCAGTCGGTGCAGCTCGTGGCCCAGTAGCCGTGGAACCGGCTGTGGGGATCGGCGAGGTCCTTCAGGCAGGAGGCGCAGGTGGCGACGTCGGGGGGGATCGTGCCCCTCCCCCCTCTCCCGTCCAGCGATGAGGCGATCCGAAACTCCGTGTCGCCGTTGGGGGATAGGTCCGTCAGCTCCACGCTTTCGATCTCGGCGAGGGGGGGTGCCCCGGGGCGGAGCGTGGTGATGAACTGGGCAACGGAGGCGGGGTCGCCTTCGACCTCGATCTCCACCCCAGCGTCGCCCAAGTTGCGGACGTGCCCAGCGAGGCCGAGTCCGACCGCGGTGCGATACACGAACGGGCGGAACCCGACCCCTTGGACGGTCCCCACCACGTGGATCCTCTTCCGGACGCGGTCTGCCATCGAGAAGCGAGTATACCTGGCTCTGGCGCGTCCCCCGGGCGTCCCCTCTGTCCCGCCGCGGACGGACGAGGGTGGTTGGAGCGGGGGAGGTTGAGGGGTGGAATGGGGGGAGCATGGTGCGGGCGAGCGTGGACACGGGGGTGGTGCGGGCTAACCTGGAGCGGCTCCGGGAGTGGCTCCCCCGCCGGTTGTCGATCCTCCTTGTGGTGAAGGAGGATGCCTACGGGCACGGGCTCCTCCCCGTGGCGCGCGCCGCCCGAGGGATCGCGGACTGGTTCGGTGTTGCTTACCTCAGCGAAGCGCTGGCGCTCCGCCGGGCGGGGTTCGAGCAGCCGATCTTCATCATGATTCCCCCGGTTGGGCCGTCCCTCGTCGAGGCGATCCGCGGTGGGTATCACCTGCCCCTCGGAGATTGGGGGATGATCCGGGAGATCGAGGGTGCGGCGCGGCGCGCGGGGCGGAGAGCCCTCGTCCACGTCGAGGTGGACACGGGGATGGGGCGGTTTGGCCTCCTCCCGGAGGAGGCGGAAGGGGCCCTCCGGAGGATCGATCGGAACCGGATCGAGATCGCCGGCGTCTATTCCCACCTCTCCTCGGCCAACGGCGGCAGTGCCGAGGACCTCCACTTCACCCGTGCTCAGGTGTGGTGGTTCCGCAAGCTGCTTGAAGAGTGGGAGCGGCGGGGGATCGAGATCCCATGGCGGCACCTCGCCAACTCGGCGGCCGTCCTCACGTTCGACGAGGCGACCGCTGCCCCCCTGAACATGGTCCGGATCGGCACCGCCGCCTACGGCTACCCGGAGGGGCCCCTCCCCCCACCGGTGGAGCTCGTCCCCGCGGCTCAGGTGTGGACCGAGGTGGCGGCGGTGCGGGACCTCCCCCGAAGCTGGCCGGTCGGGTACGGCCGGGGGTACATGACGCCGGATGCGCGGAAGGTGGCGATCCTCGCCGCTGGGTACGGGGACGGGCTGCGGCCCGAGCTCAAGCGGGTCGTGATCCGCGATCAGGTGGCCGAGCTCCTTGGGAAGCTCGGGATGGACAGCGTCGCTGCTGATGTGAGCGGGATCGGGGGCATCGCCCGCGGGGATCGGGCCGTGCTGTTTGGCCCCGGGGTGAACGGCCACCAGGGCTGGATCTGCCCCGTGCTTGTACCGGTCCTCCTCTCTTCCCACCGCCGCTGGGTGCGGTCCTGATCCGCCGGGGCTGGCTGCGGCCTCGGGCGATGGGGGGTAGAATAGCGCTTGTGAACTCAGGTGCGTTGGGCCCCCGCCGCCCGCTCGGGAGCTAGGATGTGCGGGATCTTCGGGATCGTCACGCGCGAGGAGCGCGACCTCGGGCCCGTGCTCGTCGAGGCTGGCAAGCGCCTCTCCTACCGCGGCTACGACTCGGTGGGGTGCGCCACGATCCGCGCCGACGGATCGGTCGACCTGCGCAAGGACGTGGGGAGGATCGAGGACGTCGCCCGGCGCCTCGCCTTCCACGAGATGCGCGGGACGCGGGGGATCGTTCAGCTCCGCTGGGCCACGTTCGGCGCCCCGTCCAAGGAGAACGCCCAACCCCACATCGATTCCGACGGTGACCTCGTCGGGGCCCACAACGGGAACGTCGTGAACAACGTCGAGCTGCGGGAGGCGTTCATCGCCCACGGGATGACCGTCCGCTCCACGAACGACGGCGAGACGTGCGTCCACGCCGTGGAGCGGTACGTGGACCAGGGCCACTCGATGCTCGACGCGATTCGCCTGGCGTATCGCGACCTTGAGGGGGACTACGCGTTCGTGATCGGGCGGGTGGGGGAGAATCGGCTGTACGCGTTCAAGAAGGGGTCGGGACTCGTCGCCGGGATCACCGATGGGATCGCGGTCGTGTCCTCCGATCTCCCGTCGATCCTCCCCCTCACCCGACGCATCCTGCGCGTCGAGGACGGGGAGATCGTGGTCCTCGAGCCGGGGCGGATCGAGCTTCGCCGGGTCGAGGACGGGGCGGCGGTCCAGCGTCAGATCGAGACGGTTACGGAGACCATGGAGGAGGCGCAGAAGGGGGGGTACGCCCACTTCATGCTCAAGGAGATCCACGAGCAGCCGCGGCGGGCGCGGGAGATGCTCCACCTCTACGACGCCTCCCCCCACGTGGCGACCCTCGTGGAACGGATGCAGCGGGCGCGGAACCTGTACCTCGTTGGGTGCGGGACGAGCTACCACGCGTGCCTGCTCGGGGCGACGTACATCGCCCGCCTCGCCGGGCGCCCGGCGATCCCCGTCCTCGCCCCCCAGTTCGTCCCCCAGTACGTGCCGGCGGTGGGTCCGGGGGACGTGGGCCTGTTCGTGAGCCAGAGCGGGGAGACGAAGGACGTCCTGCTGGCCCTGGACGCCGCCGCCGCGCGCGGGCTGGAGCCGTTGGGCCTGCTCAACGTGATCGGCTCGACCCTGATGCACAGGAGCCGTGTCTACCTCCCGTTGGCCTGCGGGTACGAGATCAGCGTCCCGGCGACGAAGACGTTCCTCAACCAGGCCCTGGCGTTCCTGTACCTCGCCCTGCGGATGGGTGGGCACCCCACGGCGGAGCTGCACCGGGTTCCCGAGCTCCTGGAGGAGACGATCGCCGCGGCCGACCCCCAGGTCGAGGGGCTGGTGGCCGACCTCGCGGGGTGCGATGACCTGTACTGCCTTGGGTACGGGCTGACCTACCCCATCGCCCTCGAGGGGGCGCTGAAGATGAAGGAGGTCACCTACGCCCATTGCGAGGGGATGCTGTCCACCGAGTTCAAGCACGGGCCCCTGTCCGCGGTGACCGAGGGGTACCCGGTGATCTTCGTCTGTGGGCCGGAGGACGGGGCGCGGGTGGTGAGCGGGGTGAACGAGGTCACCTGCCGTGGGGGGCGGGCGATCGCGGTGGCCGAGGAGGACCCCCGCCTCCGGGCCAACGCCCACGACCTGATCGTGCTCCCCAGGGCCGGGCCGCTCCTCAACCCGCTCCTGGCCGTGGTCCCGCTGCAGCTCCTCGCCTACCGGCTGAGCGTGGCCCGCGGCCTCGACCCCGACTTCCCCCGCAACCTGAGCAAGACCCTGACGGTGGACTGAAAGCCCTCACCGCCGAGCACGCGGAGATCGCCGAGGACGGCCAGCTCACCACGAAGGCCCAAGGACACGAAGTGGGGACCGGCGGGTCCGGAAGCTCCCTGTTTCAGGACCCTTCAGATCCCTTGGTAACTCCGTGCCCTTGGGGTGCGGCTGTCCGAAGGCCCCGGTCAGGAAAGCGCCCCGTCTCCTTACGGGCCCCGGACCCCGGACCGCGGTCCACGGCCCGGAGGGCCTACTTCGCGAGCTGTTCGAACCGCGCCACCCGCTCCCCGAGCACGGCCAGCCCCCCCTCCCAGAACGACCGCGATTCGAGGTCGAACCCGAACCGCCCCGCGAGCTCCTGGGCCGGGTAGATCCCCACCGACGCCAGGAGGTCGTCGTAGCGGGCCACGAACGCCTCTCCTTCCTGGACGTACTTCTGGTAGAGGGCGAGCCCGAACAGGAGCCCGAACGTGTACGGGAAGTTGTAGAAGTCGGTCCCGTAGTAGTGGGGCTTCACCGCCCACATGTAGGGGTGGTAGGTGGCCAGCGCGTCGCCGTAGGTTGCCCTCTGGGCGTCGAGCATGAGCCCGCAGAACTCGTCGGCCGACAGCTCCCGCCCGGGCCGCTTCTCGAACACCGCCTTCTCGAACAGGAACCGGGAGTGGATGTCGACCACCACCTGCGCCGCCCCCTGGAGGTCGGCCTCGAGGACCGGAAGCTGTTCCTTCGCCGGGAGCGTCTTGAGCGCGGCCTGGACGACGATCGTCTCGTTCATGATGCTCGCCGTCTCGGCGAGCGTCATCGGGTACATGCGGAGCAACGGCGGCCTCTCCCGCAGGCAGTGGTTGTGGTAGGCGTGGCCGAGCTCGTGGGCGATCGTGGAGACCGAGTCGAAGCTCTCCTCGAAGTTGGCGAGGATCCGGCTCTTCCCCCCGCCGATCGGCATGCAGTACGCCCCGCCGCGCTTGCCCTTCCTCGGCTCGGCGTCGATCCACCGGTCGCGGAACGCGGTCTCCGCCACCGCCGCGTCCGAGGGGGAGAACGTGTGGAGCTGCTCCACGATGAACGCCGCCCCCTCGTCCCACGTCCACGTCTTCTCGCTTGTGCCCACCGGCGCGGCGAGGTCCCACCAGTCGAGCTTGGGCTTCCCCAGGAGCCGCGCCTTGGCCCGGAAGTAGCGGTGCCACACCGGGAAGCTCGCCACGACCGCCTCCTGCATCGCCGCGAGCACCTGGGGGGAGATCCGGTTCCGGACGAGGACGGGCTCGAGGTCGTCCCGCCACTTCCGCTTGCGGTTGAGGGTCGACGCCTCGCCCTTGACCCCGTTCAGGGCGGCGGCGAGCGGCACCTCGTGCGCCTTCCACGCCGCGAGTTCCGCGTCGTAGGCCTCTTTGCGGACCTTGGGGTCCGGGCTGTGGGCGAGGTTGCGGACCGCGGTGATCGGGAGCTCTTTGCCGCCCACGGTGGCCGTGATGAGGCTCGACACGTTGCCATGGAGCTTCGTCCACGCGCTCCCGCCCGAGAGGCGGAGCTCAGCGGCGAGGATCTCCTCCGGCTCGCTCATCATGTGCTCGGCCTGGACGCGGGCCTCGTCGAGCATCAGCTTGTACGGGCCGGCGCTGATCCTCTCCGGGTCGAGCCGTGCCAGCCACGCCGTGAGCCGCGGCCGGAGCCGCTCGTAGAGGAGGAACATCCGCTGGAGTTCGGATAGCCTGGCCTGGGCGGCCTGGTTCGTGCTGTCCGTGTCCACCTGACCCGACACGAACGCGCGCACGGGGAGGAACGCCTCGAGAAGGCCGTTGATCGCGGTCGTGATCTCCTCGAACGCGGCACGGTCCGAGTCCCGCATCGGCCGTGGGCCGACCTCGTGCTCGTTGAAGAGCGGTTCTAGAGCCTGGAGGCGTGCCTGGAGGTCCGTCCACGCGGCCGTGAACGCGGGGTCGTCGAGGCTCGCGAACAGGGGCGACAGATCCCAATGGGGCAGCTTCTTCTCGGTCATGGGGTGGAGTATACCCCTCGCGGCGGGATCCGGTCTGGGATGAGGTGACCCGTCCCGGGGGCGCTGAGCTGAGAAGAGAGGCGGTACACTGGCTGGGCGATGACAATCGTTGATCTGCGCGGTGGCGACGAGCGGGTGATCCACCAGGCAGCGGAGCTGCTCGTGCGCTGCTTTGCCCACATCCCGAGCGGGTGGCACACGCTGGAGGAGGGGCTCGCGGAGGTGCGGGAGTCGCTGGCGCCGGGCCGGGTGAGCCGCGTCGCCCTGGACGAGAACGGGGACGTGCTCGGCTGGATCGGGGCGATTCCGATGTACCAAGGCCACGTGTGGGAGCTTCATCCGCTCGTCGTCCGACCCGACCGGCAGCGGCAGGGGATCGGCCGGGCTCTCGTTGCGGACCTGGAGCGTCTCGCCCGCGAGCGGGGCGTGGACACGATCTTCATCGGCACGGACGACGAGGACGGGCGGACGAACCTCTCCGGCGTGGACCTCTACCCCGACGTCCTCTCGTGGGCGGCGCGGATCGAGCACGTGGGCGGGCACCCGTTCGCGTTCTACCGGAAGTGCGGGTTCGTGGTGGTCGGCCTGATCCCGGACGCGAACGGGTTCGGCAAGCCCGACATCCTGATGGCGAAGCGGATCACGGCTCCGAGGCCGGGGTAGCTCCTACGAAAGTCTTGCCTCTCCTGCGAGAGAGGGCACGGGCAGATTCCCCCTGGGGTCCAATTCTGCCGTGGGGGGAGAGGGTCGCGGTGTGGAGGCAACCCGGCGTGGAGGTCGCCTGTTCATGTGCGATGAATTTGAGATGCGTGTCACAACGGAGGACGGCGTGCTTGGCCTACCGGTGGGATCTGGCTCCTACTGCGACCACGCACAGATCAGCGACATTGGTCCCTGTCGGCCCTGTCACCACGAGGTCTCGGGACGCCCTGAGTGCGGTGTAGGCATCGTTGTTGAGCAGTGCCGCCCTGGGATCTATCCCTGCCGCGATCATCCGTCCCACAGACCCCCCGTCCACCATCCCCCCCGCCGCGTCGGTGGGGCCGTCCCGTCCGTCGGTTCCCACGAAGCACAGGACCACACCGTCGAGTTCAGCGATTCCCAGTGCAGCGGCCAGAGCGGCCTCCTGGTTCCTCCCCCCTTTGCCGCTCCCTCGCACGGTCACCGTGGTCTCCCCAGCAAGGACGAGGAGTCCGGGGCGGGGGACAGGGCGCCCGCAGCGCACCACTTCCCGCGCTAGAGAGGCGATGACCTGCCCCACCTCCCGGGCCTCGCCGCACAACTCGGTGGTGAGGATCGCCCCCTTGAACCCCAACCGCTCTCCCGCTTCGAGGGCGGCCTCAGCTGCAGTGGCTCCGCTTCCCACGGTCATGTTGTGCACCGTCCGAAACACGGGATCGCCCGGCTTCGGCGTCTCGGGGATCTCTCCCTCCACTCCGCGGGTGATGTGGCTGCGAACTGCCTCCGGGACCTTCTCCCACAGCCGATGGTCCTGAAGAACGCGGTGCGCATCGAGGAACGTGGTTGGATCTGGAACCGTGGGGCCGGAGGCAATGACGTGGAGGGGGTCCCCAGGGACATCGGACAGGATGAGGGATACCACCTGGGCTGGGGCAGCGCGGCGCGCGAGCTGCCCCCCCTTCAGCTGGTCGAGGTGCTTCCGGACGGAGTTCACCGCCTGGATCGGGGCCCCGGAGCGCAACAGGAGTTCGTGGGTCTCCTGAAGATGTTCCAGGGTGAGCCCGGTGGCGGGGAGGGTGAGAAGGGCGGATCCCCCACCTGAGATGACGACCAGAACAAGATCATCTTGCGCGGCCCCATCGACGAGCCCCGCGATGCGGCGAGCTGCCTCTACTCCACGGCTGTCCGGCACCGGGTGGGACGCCTCCACCACCTCGATCCGCTCGCACTACACCCTGTACCCGTCTGCCGTCACCACGAGCCCGGCCTTCACCCTCTCCCCCAGGATGGCCTCGACCGCCCGGGCCATCGTCCCTGACGCCTTCCCGAAACCGACCACGATCACTCCCCGCGCGGGGAATCGCTGGTCCCCAACCTGCACCTGATCCCCTGCCCTGGCGAGGACGCGCTTCACGCACTCGCCGGGGTTCACGGAAGCGATGGCTGCCTGCACGATCTCGGTCACGGCTCGCCGCAATCCCTGGGTGTTCATCATGCGATGATCCACCCTGCGGCCCGGCTGCGCGAGGGGCGCCGGGCGCCCGGCCACCGCCCAATCTGGGGCACTCCTTCTCCCCGGATTCCGGGGATGGCGTGCGGTGGGCAGGCGGTATACTCCCGTATGGGAGGAGGAGGGCAGCGGGGGACATGGCACGCGCGGGTCCGGTGACGGTGGCTCTCGTGGGCGCGGGGCAAAGGGGAGGTGACGTCTACGGGCGCTACATCCTCGACCACCCCCGTTCGGCAAGGGTTGTGGCCGTGGCGGAGCCGGACGCCACGCGCCGCGCTGCCATCGGCCGCGCTCACGGAGTGCCCTCCGCCAGGCTGTTTTCCTCCTGGGACGACCTCCTGTCCTGCGGCAGGCTGGCGGAAGCGCTCATTGTGGCCACACCGGACAACCTCCACGCGGAACCCGCCCTGGCCGCACTGGAGCGCGGCTACCACGTTCTCCTCGAGAAGCCCATCGCCACGTCCAGGGAGGACCTCCTTCGCCTCTGGGAAGCCGCCTACCGCTCCCCCGGATCGGTGACGGTGGCCCACGTGCTCCGGTACACGCCGTTCTTCCGCACGGTCAAGGATCTGCTGGATCGGGGGGCGGTTGGGCAGCTCGTGTCCGTGATTCAGGTTGAGAACATCGGGTACTGGCACTTCGCCCATTCCTACGTCCGTGGGAACTGGCGACGGGCAGACCGCGCCTGCCCGCTGGTCCTGGCCAAGGCCTGTCACGATTTGGACCTCCTCGGTTGGTTCATCGGGGGGAACTGCCGGTTCGTGCGGTCAGTGGGAAGCCTGACCTTCTTCCGACCGGAGAACGCCCCCCCCGGAGCCACGGAACGGTGCACCGACCCCTGCCCGCACGAGCCCGTGTGCCCCTACTCCGCGGTGGAGATCTACCTGCGCCGGTTTGGCAAGGATAGGGGATGGCCTGGATCGGTGATCTCCCCCGATCCGGCCGCGCGGGCAGCGGCGCTGGCCCAGAGTCCCTACAGCCGCTGTGTCTTCCGGTGTGACAACGATGTCCCCGACCAGCAGGTCGTGGTGATGGAGTTCGAAAGAGGCGTGGTGGCTACGCTGGTCGTCTCCGCCTTTACCGCCGAGAACACCCGCACCGTCAAGCTGATGGGCACCCACGGGGAGATCCGGGGGCACCTCGGCCGGGGGGAGGTCTCCGTCCTCCCCTTCTCCCGCCTTCCCCCACGGCGATTCCGTACCCTAGCGTGTGGTGGGCACGCGGGGGGCGATGATGGACTGATGGAGGCCTTCTTGAAGAGGGTTCATGAGGCACGAGTCGGACCTGTTCCGTCCCCCCTCACCTCCCTGGACGCGTCCTTGGTCAGTCACCTCTGGGCCCTCGCGGCCGAGGAGGCTCGGATCAGCGGGAAGATGGTGGACTTGGAGGACTGGATGGCTCTCATCCCACGTCAGGGCTCCCCCGCCGCGCGCCGGCAGTAGTGCTCCACCATCTGGTGCAGGTGGTGCATCGCCAGGTCGTAGCCGCGGAGCGCTACCGAGAAGGTGTACGCCAGGACCCGGGCCGCCCAGAGTCGGAACAGGAGATCCTGCCAGTCGGGATCCTTGCTCTGGTATTCCCGAAGGAGAACGCGGTACGTGTCGTACCAGGCCGCGTCGTCCACGCACCCCACCCGGGGGATCCGCCGGGATGGGTTCAGCCCATCCCGGACCGCAGGCGGGAAGTGGTCGAGGAGCTCCGCCTGACGCTCCGTCCAACCCTCGACGAGCAGGGCCAGCGTCGCGTCAACGTCGTAGCCAATCTTGGCCTTGATGGCCTCCGACACCGGGCCCTGGTACTCCACGTGGTGCAGTGTGGTTCCGGCGACCGATGCCCCGGCCAGCGACGAGAGGGCCTCGAAGCACTCGATCAGCATCGTGCGTAGGTCGGCCAGGGACCCGTAGAGCTTGTGGACCTTCCCCACGCCCATGTACGTCTCGTAGAGGCTGAAGCCCTGAGCGACTGTGGCGAACGTGTACAGCGTGTCGATTCCCCAGTCGCTCTGGGCCTGGACCTGCGGATCCGCGAGAAGCGCTTCCGCCACCTGTCTCGTCATCAGCAGCTCACCCCCCAGCGGCTGCTCGATCCGCGGGAGTTCGGACCGTGGAAACAGGAGGGCGAACCCTGTTCGGGTGATGAACCAGGTGATCATCGCGTCCGTACTCGCCCGCGGGAAGTAGTGGCGTACAACCTGGTATCCCTGGTCCGCGGCCTTCTCCGCCTTCTCGATCCACTCCTCGGAGAAGGAGAGGATGTCGGCGTCGTAGAAGTGGATACGGTCGTGCTCTGTATGGGTCAAGAGGTACCGCAGGGCGCTGTTCATCCCGTCTCCCTTTCCGGGCCTCTTGGTGCCGATCCTCTCTTGAACGATGACTTCCACTTCCTTGCCGCTCGAACGGGCAAGGGTGGGGGCAGCGCGGGCCACGGCCGCGAAACACTCGTCCTCCTCTGCCCCTATGCACACGACCCGCCGCACTCGCGGGTGGGCCAGAGCTGTGGAAACGTTCTTCAGCAGGACGTCGGGATCCTCGCGCTTGAACGGGAATACGACAACGCTCATTGTGTCCCTCCCTCGGACGGCGGCGGAGCTGGCACAGGAAGCGCCTTCCCCGTCTCCTTGTCGAATAGGCGGAGCTTCTGCCCCACGAGGGTCAACCCCACCGTCTGCCCTGCTGCCAACAGCGGCTCGGGGGCGGTGGCGACCTTCAGGACGTCCTGGCCGACCTGGACCGTCAGCAGTTGCTGGGAACCCAAGGGCTCCGACACCAGCACCGTGGCGGCAAGAGACCCCGGCACCGGCCCGTGATGGACGGTGATGTTCTCAGCCCTGATGCCCACGATCACGGTCTGGCCTGTCCTCGCTTTCAGTTGATCCCTCCACAGCGCCGGCACGAGCAGGGTGAACTCTCCCACCACGAGCTCGACGCTCTCGTCGCGAGCAGCGACGGTGGCCTCGAGGAAGTTCATCGGCGGGGTGCCGATGAACCCGGCGACAAACGTCGATGCCGGCCTGTCGTAGACCAGGCTGGGATGATCCAGTTGAACGATGGTCCCGTCCATCATCACCGCGATGCGGTCTCCCAGGGACAGGGCCTCCACCTGGTCGTGGGTTACGTACACGGTGGTCGTCCCGACTTCGCGATGCAGTCGTTTCAATTCGGCTCTCATCTGGAGCCGGAGAAGGGCATCGAGGTTGGAGAGCGGTTCATCCATGAGCAAGACCTGGGGTTTCATCACGATGGCGCGTGCCACGGCCACCCGTTGCCGCTGCCCACCGGAGAGCTGGGCAGGGTATCGCTGGAGAAGTTCGTCGATCCGAAGGAGCTCCGCTGCCTCCTCGACCTCTTTCTGGATCTGTCGTCTGGGGACGTGGCGCATGCGGAGCCCGAAGCCGATGTTCTGTGCCACGGTCATGTGTGGAAACACGGCATAGCTCTGGAAGACCATGGCGATCCCCCGCCGAGCAGGAGGCAGTCCCGTCACGTCACGGCGGCCGATGAAGATCCGCCCCCTGTTGGCCCGCTCGAGGCCGGCGATGCACCGCAGTGTGGTCGTCTTCCCGCAGCCGGATGGTCCAAGGAGGACGAGGAACTCCCCATCCTCGATCGTCAGATCGACATCGCGGACTGCCACTACCCGGCCAAACGTCTTCCGTACTTGTTCGAGCCTGATCTCGGCCACCGCTCACCTCTCTGAGATCGCACCGCCCCACATTTGGAACAGATACCTCCGGGCCAGGGCCATGAAGATCAAGGCAGGGATGATCATGAAAAACCCCCCCGCGAACCGAAAGTCGAGGGGAGCAACCTCGAGCGATGTCAGCACCTGGGCAGGCAAGGTCCGATTCCGGACGGTGAGAATAGCGGAAGCGAACACCTCGTTCCAGGAGATCACGAAGGTGAACATGGCAGCTGCGGCCAGCCCCGGAAGGGCCAACGGGAGAGCCACCCTCACGAACGCCCCCAAGCGGCTGCACCCGAGGGTCATCGCTGCCTCTTCCAGTTCTTTGGGAACCCCCGAGAAGATGCCTGATGTAATGAGGACAGCAAATGGGAGAGCCATGGCGGTGTGGATGAACGCCACACCGATCAACGTATCGTAGAGCTGCCACCGGATGAACGTGACGATGAGGGGGATGGCCAGCAACGACGTGGGGAACATTCTGGTCATGAGGATGCCGATGCGGAACGCTTCCCGACCGCGGAAGACGTACCGCGCCACGGCGTATCCAGCAGGTGCACCGACGGCAAGGGTCATCCCCAAGGTCAGTAGCGCCACCAGCGCGCTGTTCCTCAACGAGGTGAGGGTGCCGTACGATCGGAGGAAAAACGACATCGTTGCCGTGGAAAAGCCGCTGGGAAGCACCGGCCGTGGCCATTGATACAGCTCGAGACGGGGTGTGAACGCTGCGAGGGCGATGAGGGCCAGCGGAACGAGGACCCACAGTGCGATTACCACCACCACCATGTACAGGAGAAACCGGCGCTGGAGCTGACGGAACGTCACGGACGCACCTCCCGCGGGCGGAGGAACCGCAGGTATCCCCAGGCGAGCAGGGCCGAGATGACCATGAGGAGCAGGGCATAAGCGGAAGCCACATTCGTATTGCGATAGAGGTAGTACCAGTAGTAGGCTTCGCCCGCCAATACAGGGACCATGCGCCCTCCCATTGCGACGACAACCGCGAACATCTGCAGGGCGAGGATCGTTCGGATGATGAGGGCCGACTGTAGCGACGGCTTGAGGAGAGGTAATGTGACATGCCACAACCTCTGCCAGGAACGAGCCCCGAATACCTCAGCAGCCTCGAGGTAATCGCGGGAGATCATCTGCAGGCCGGCAACGAGGATTACGAGCACGATCGCGGTGGCGCGCCAGTGCTCAGCGAGCACGATTGACCCTAAGACCCATCCCGTATTTTGTGCAGAAAGGAAGAAGATCGGCCTCTCGATGATCCCCAGACCGTACAAGAAGGAGTTGATGTATCCATGCTGGGTGAAGAGGGAGAACCAGATCAGTCCAGCGGCGAGGTCTGAGATGCCGAGTGGGATGGCACAGATGTAGAGAAAAGTTCGCGATCCGCGAAACCTCGTATTGACGAGGAGGGCGATGAAGAGGGCTGTCACCAGCTGCAGGGGGACGATGATCGCTAGGAGGAGCAACGTGAAGCGGAGGGCGCTGACGAACTGAATGTCCTGGACCATGCGCACGAGGAAGCGCGTCGTCCACTGTCCATCCTGGGTGCGGAATGCCAAGAGAAGGGCTTGGACCACTGGGACCAGGAAGAACACGGCCACGTAGGCGATCGTGGGAAGGATCAACCAGTAGGGGAGGGCCTTCTCCGAGGCCAGCGACCGCAGGGCAGGGGTCCGGGGCATGGATGAAGCCGGGCCGGGGGCATTCCCCCGGCCCGGCACTCCTCTATGGTAGGTACACGTCGGGCACGGGAGTTGGCGCACCCGTCTCCCGGAACAGCGCATCCAAGAGCGCCCCTTGCTGGGCAAGGACCTCCTTGATGGGCCTGCCGCGGATCACGATCTCGGTGAACGAGTCCAGATAGACCTTGTTGAACTCCCCGCCTCGGGCACCGAGCCCGCCAGGGATGATGGAGACGAGGAGATCTGGCGAAGCTGACTGGACCGCGACGCCATCAGCAAGGACCTTCAGCCCTCCTGTGGGGACTGCACCGGCGGCTTCGGTGACCACCGGGAAGAACCCTACGCCCTCCAGGATCGCTACCTGGCTGGACGGGCGCGTGAGGTACTCGATCAGCTGGTAAGCGCTCGCTGGATCGGGCGCAGTCTGGGGGATGGCGAGACCCGCGAGGACCGTGATCACGCCGCGGCCCTTGGGCCCGGCGGGGGCCGGCAGCACGACGAAGTCGTCGGGGCGCTCCATCACCGCTGTCTTCACCCGCGCCGTGTGATCCCACGCGATCCACACCTCTTCGGACAGGAGCGCGGTGTCCATCGAGTCAAGAAGAGGGGCCGACGGCGTCACGTACTGCCAGAGGTCCTTCAGGTACTCCCACATCAAGACCGCCGCCGGCGAGTCGAACTTCTTGACCTGGGCCCCAGTAAACGAGGGGTAGAGGTAGCCATGGAGAAAACGGTGGAGCAAGGCGCGAGGCCCAGCCGGGATTCCGAGCTTCTGCTCCCCGGTCGCCTCGTAGATCTTCTTGGCCCAAAGGTAGAGCTGGTCATAGGTCAGGGTCGTGGGGTCGGCCCACGAAGGAAGGTACTGGAGGGCCTTCTTGTTGGCCACGAGGACGTAGGTGGCCTGCATCCACGGGATGTAAACTTGAGCATCGCCGATCCGTCCCAACTCCACGAACGACTGCGCTAGGGTTCGGTCGCCCAGGGCTTCGAGCTGGGCCAGCTCGGCCCCTAGATCCTTCAGGGCGCCGTAGTAGACGAGGAAGTTGCCGTGGAGATCGCCCACGAGATCGAGTGACCCGCGGCCAGCTTCGAACTCAGCGAGGATCCGGTTCGTCAGTTCCGGCTCCTCTGCCCCGAGGAAGACAACGGGCACACCGGTTTCCGTCGTGAACGGGGGGAGAAGCACTGTGCGGACCCATTCGGCCTCGGTTATGGGCCGCATCTGCGTCGACATGAACGTCAGATCTGGCGCGGCAGCCACCGTCGCCGCGCTTGCCACCAACCCTGCGAGAAGAAGAACACTTAGGTATCTCATTTCCACTTCCCTCCTTCTTCAACTGCTGGTGGTGATCCCGAGCTTCTCTCTCGGAAGAATCCCCTCCTGTTCCTCACCTCCTTCCCCTCCCCCACTCTCAGCACGTCCTGGTTCCCGATCCTTGTGCCCACCGGGCTCGCATGCTCCACAGCTGCCACCAATTGTCTGAGACGTGGATAGGGTGTGTGTTTGGACTACGGACACCAGGGGAGAGGTCGCTCATGTTCTGACAGGTCTCCATGTGCGCATCGGCGCCTCCCTGGCAAGACCGCGCTCTCCACCTCCTCGCAACTTCACCGAGAGTTGTTATAACAACTCTAGCATGGCACGGAGCGCTTTGTCAAGTTCTTCGTGGCGCAAGTGAGTCTGGGATGCTACGCCAGGTAATCGATGATCGCCTGGGCTTGCGCGATGGCTTCGGCGGGTGACTTTCTCTTCTCCAGTGTCTGGGCGAGCATATCCTGTAGCTGAGCCGATACCTGAGCATAGCGAGGTACGATAGGCCGCACATGAGCGATCTCCAGCAACCTACTGGTCTCATAGATGAACCAGTCTCGTTCCTGATCAAGGGAGCGCACCACCGAAACTCTGGTCGGCTTGCGCCCTATCAGACGGCACATCTCCATCATCAGCGAGGGACTGGCAAGGATCTTTAGGACTTCCAGAGCCGCCTCTGGGTGGCGCGACTGCCGGAAGACAACGTACACCATCCCCCCCACTGTTGCCGCAGGCCTCCCGCCCGGCCCAGCGGGAATGGGGACGAACCCCACCCTCTCTCGGAATGCCTTGTCATCCCACCCTGCGACCTGCTGGATGAGCGCCTTCTCGTAGCTCCCCCCGAACGCCAACGCCAGTGCCCCACGGGCGAACAGGAGCGGAACTTCGTTGAACTCGTAGCGGGAGGCAGCGGGCGATGCCAGCCGGTACGTGTGGACCAGATCATAGAGAAACCTCAGGGCCTGCCGGGCCCCCTCGCCGAGAACGATCCTGCCTTCAGTGCAGATCCCGTCTCCTGCTGACCAGATGAGAGAGCTCAGAATGTAGGTGGTTGTCTCACCTGCGTTCGGGCCTCCAGGGAACGCGAGCGGGAACGGACCCAATCCGTACCGCTGCCGGACAGGTGCACTCCCGAAGTGCTGGGCCACTGTCACGAGCTCGTCCCACGTCTGGGGAGGGGGGAGTCCCTCGACCTCAAACCAGTCCCTGCGATACCAAACGAGCGAGACATTGGCCTCGGGCTGCATCCCGTAGAGGTGGCCCCGGTAGCAGTTGTTTTCCACAAACAGTGGAAACAGGTCAGCCTTGAACGCCGCCGCCCACTCCTTGTCGATCTCGTCCAGGGGTGCGAGGTAGTCAAGATCGGCGAACTCGGTGAGCCATACCCAGTCGATGAGAGCTAGATCAGGGGCGACGCCTCGACCCACCGCAGAGACGATCTTAGCGTGGAGCTCGGGGCGTCCCAGGACTTTGATCTGGGGCTGGAGCGCCCCGCCCAGTCCCTGCCGTCTGTGCACCTGGAACGCCTTCCTAAGTGACGGAACCCAATGTTCTTCAGGGAGCACGGCCCGCAGGGGGACCGTTTTCGCGGGAAGACGGTGGTTGACGAACGTTCCACTCCCCTGGTGGCGAAGAACGAGTCCCTCGTTGGCCAGTGCGCCGAGGGCTTGGCGCACCGTGACCCGGCTCACGCCGAACTGCCGGCAAAGCGCCTCTTCAGTGGGAATGCGTTCTCCCGGACGGTAGGCTCCGCGCTCGATCTCCTCCTCCAGGATTTGCTTCAGCTGCCGGTAGAGCGGGACCGCAATCTTCTTATCTAGGTTCCTTCTCACTTTTTTGATTATAGACCCACTGCCAAAGGATGCTCAACCGAGCGCTTTCCCGGCAAGGTGAGCAGTCTGCGAGCGGGCACGGCCCCGCATTCGCCAGGGAGATACCTCCACCCTGGTGGGTCCCGTATAATGCTTGGTCAGATGGGGCGCATTGGGATCTGCCATTTCCGCACCGGGGACATCGATGGGGTCTCGCTCGAGATCGATAAGAGCCGGCAGGTGTTGCACCAGTTGGGGCATCAGACGTTTCTGTGCACGGGGCGCTGCGGGATGGGGGAAGAGGCCTTCGTCATCCCCGAGATGTCCCTAGATCATCCGGAAGTCCTGCAGATCCGTCGGAACGCGTTTGAGCGCCTGGCGGACTACCGCAGCGAACGCGATCTCCACGATCACATCGAGGGCGTGGCGGCGAGAATCGAGGCGAGGGTGGCGGAGTTCTTGACCGGACTAGGCATCGACCTCCTCGTGGTCCATAACCTATGGGGACTACCGCTCAACCTGCCTGCCACGGTGGGTGTGTGGCGGGCGGTCGAAGTCCACCAGCTGCCCGTGCTGGCCCACCACCATGATTTCCACTGGGAGCGAGAGGAGTACCGAAGTCCCACTGCTGCGGGGGTACGGGACCTGGTGGACAAGTGCTTCCCTCCCCGTAGTCCCCGCGTGACGCACATCGTGATCAATCGCATCGCGCACGAGGAGTTGCGCCGACGGGGCATTCCGTCGACCGTGGTTCCCAATGTGTTCGATTTCCATTCGTCGCCGACCCCAAGGGAGTCCCGCTGGGCTTTGCTTGAGCACCTGGGTCTTTCCTTGGCTGACGTGGTATTCCTTCAGGCGACCCGGATCGTCCGTCGCAAGGGCATTGAGATCGCGCTCGAGCTCGTGGCGCGGCTTGGGTCGCCCGAACACAGAGGCGCCCTCCATCGCCGCGTCCGTGAGCGGGGTGGCGGCTTCTCCGGGCGGCCGGTGGTCCTCCTTCCCAACCTCGTTGAGGACCGAGGGTACTGCGAGGCGCTCCGGGAGCGTGCCGCCCGTCTGGGCGTCGACGCCCGGTTCGTGTCGGACCGGGTGGCCTCCACGCGCCGCCCAGGGTGTCTCTCGCTTTGGGATACGTACCTGTGCGCGGACTTCGTCACTTACCCGTCGCTCCAGGAAGGCTGGGGCAACCAGTTCCTGGAAGCGGTATGGGCGAGATTGCCGATGGCGGTCTATGAGTACCCCGTGTTCCGGTCCGATATCGCTCCAGCAGGATTCCAGTACGTATCGCTCGGGCACAGTTACGAGCGAGATGAGGATGGTCTTGCTCGGGTGCCGGAGCCCACCCTTCGCCGTGCGGCGCAGGAGGTGGCCGATCTCCTCTCCAGGCCGGATCGGTACCGCCAGCTCGTTGAGCACAATTATGCCCTTGGCAAAGCGCGCTTCTCCCTCCAGATCCTCATGGAGGAACTGAACCGGCTGGTGAGCGTAGCCCTCCAAGACCGGCCAGGGACAGGGCGTGAACCGTGCGGACGGTGATCCTCGCCGGGGGGTATGGAAAGCGCCTCTGGCCGATCACCCACGATCGTCCCAAGCCACTCCTTCCTGTGGCTGGGAGGCCGATCCTGGACTACATCATGGACCAGCTACCAGGACCAGAGCGGCCGATCCTCGCCGTAAACCGGCGGTTTGAGACCCAGTTCGCGGCGTGGGCCAAGGGGCGGGCGGTGGACGTGGTCGTGGAGCCATCGACCTCCGAGGAGGAAAAGCTGGGATCGGTGGGGGCCCTTGCCTATCTGGTGGAGAGGCTGCATCTCGATGATGACCTATTGGTGATTGGCGGGGACAACCTACTGGGCCTGAGCCTGGCCGACTTCCGGCGCGCGTTCCGGGGACAGACCCTCGTTGCCCTCTACGATCTGAAGCGCCCCGACCTCGCTCGCCGGCGCTATGGGGTGGCCGTGGTCGAGGGGAATCGGGTGGTCTCCTTCCAGGAAAAGCCTGACCGTCCTTGCTCGACCCTGGTGAGCGCAGCCTGTTTCCTGTTCCCGCGGTCCATTCTTCCCCTATTCGGGGCGTTCGTGGACCAGGCCGTTGGCCATCAAGACAGCCCGGGGTACTTCCTGGAGTGGCTCCTGCTACGGCATCCCGTCGAGGCGTTCCCATTTGAGGGGGAGTGGTTTGACATCGGGAGCCGTGAGAGCTATATCGAGGCCAACCTGCGATGCACGGGCGGCGAAAGCTGGGTCCATCCCGGGGCACAGGTGGTGGGGTCCACCATTACGCGGTCTGTGATCGTGGGGCCATGTCGCATCGAGGGAGCGGTGCTGGATGGAGTTGTGGTGGACGAGGGAGCCACGGTGCGGGATGTTCGTTTGAAGGACGTCCTCGTTGGAAGGGGAGCTTCGCTCCGCGGCGAGGGGAGAGACTCGGGAACGGGTTGACGATTCGTCGCTGGATGAGGGGCGAACAGGATGTGTGGGGATGGCCCGCGGGACGGTCGACCGTGGGGAGAAAGGTCTGCACCGCCGAACGTGCCGCGATCGGAGGGGGGACCTGGGAAGCTCTGGGTTTGGGGTCAACCCAAACTTGAACCGGCCGTTCTCGGCATCTTCCGCATGCTCGGCGGTGCGGCCTCGATCTCGTAGGCTGGGATGATCCAGTTGATCAGTGGATGAAGGCGTGAGGGTCAGCCCTGAACTGGGTGAGGGGGACGGACTTCTCCTCCCCGGAGGCGAGGTCCTTGAGCTTGATCTCGCCGCGGACGAGTTCGTCCGGGCCCAAGATCGCGGCGTAGCGCGCGCCCCGGCCGGCGACCTGCATCGCCTTCCGCAGGGATCGCCCCATGTAGTCGGTGTCCACGGAGAGGCCGCTCCGGCGCAAGGCCGCGAGGAGCTTCGCCCCCTCGCGTCTGGCCTCGTCCCCGATCGGGACGATGTACAGGTCGAGCGCGGGAGCCGGCGCTCTGTCCGCACCCTGCTGCGCGGAGAGGACGATGGCCAGCCGTTCCATTCCGCCCGCGAACCCCACCGCCGGGGTGGGGGGGCCGCCGAGGAGCTCCACCAGCCCGTCGTACCGCCCCCCGCCGAGGAGGGCGTCCTGGGCCCCGAGGTCGCGCGAGCACAGCTCGAACACGGTGCGGGTGTAGTAGTCGAGCCCCCGGACGAGGGACGGGTCGAACTCGTGGGCGAGCCCGAGGTCCACAAGGTGGGCCTGGACGTCGGCGAAGTGCCTGCGGCACTCCGGGCAGAGGTGGTCCACGGAGCGGGGGGCCGACCGCGCGAGGGCGCGGCACCCCTCCTCCTTGCAGTCGAGGATCCGCAGGGGGTTCGTCTCCAGCCGGCGCCGGCACTCCGGGCACAGGTCTCCCGCCTGGGCCGCGAAGTAGCCCCGCAGGGCCTCGCGGTACAGGGGGCGGTCGTCCCGGCAGCCGATCGAGTTCAACCGTAGGAGAAGACCCTCCCGCCGCAGGGCGAGGCGCTCCATGAGGTGCCAGGCGAGGTCCATGACCTCGGCGTCGAGGGCGGGATCGAGCGACCCGATCGCCTCGACCCCGTACTGGTGGAACTGGCGCTGGCGGCCCAGTTGCGGCTTCTCGTAGCGGAACATCGCCCCCAGGTAGTAGAGCTTGGCGAGGTCGCCCTTGGCGTGGAGCCCGTGCTCGACGTAGGCCCGGACCACGGACGCCGTCGCCTCGGGCCGCAGGGCGAGCGGGAGGCCCTTCCGGTCGGGGAACACGTACATCTGCTTGTCCACGACCTCGGTCTCCTCGCCGACCCCGCGGGAGAAGAGCTCGACCCGCTCGACGAGGGGGACGCGGATCTCGCGGTACCCGTAGAGGGCGAACGCGGCGCGGATCTCCGCTTCCAGCTTCTGCCAGAGCGGGGTCTCCTCGGGGAGGATGTCGCGCATCCCGCGGACGCTCTCGACCTTCATCCCCCGATCGCCCGCTCCAGGTTGATCATCTCCACGAGGGACTCCGCGGCCTGGGCGCCCTTGTTCCCGACCTTGCCGCCCGCCCGCTCCAGGGCCTGGTCCATCGTGTCGGCGGTGAGGACGCCGAACGCCACCGGCACGGGCAGGTCGAGGTTCAGCTTGGCGAGTCCCTTCGCCGCCTCGGCGGCCACGTACTCGAAGTGGGGCGTGGCCCCCCGCACCACGGCGGCAAGGGCGACCACGCCGTGGAACTTCCCCGACGCCCCGAGGGCCTGGACCGCCCGTGGGAGCTCGAACGCCCCCGGGACCCACGCCACGGCGATGTCCTTCTCCGCCACCCCCAGCCGGCGCAGCCGATCGAGCGCCCCACCGAGGAGCTCCTTCGTCACGAGGTCGTTGAACCGGGACACGGCGATTCCGACCTTGAGGCCCTTGCCATCCAGCTTCCCTTCGTACGATGCCATCTTCCCCTCCTTGGCTAGACCTTGTCCAGCTTGTGTCCGAGCTTCTCCTTCTTCGCCTTGAGGTAGCGCACGTTGTAGGGGTTGGGCTCGACCTCGATCGGCACGGTGTCCACAATCGCCAGGTCGTATCCAGCGAGGCCGGCCACCTTGCGGGGGTTGTTGGTGAGGAGCTGGATCCGCTTCACCCCGAGGGCGACCAGGATCTGGGCCCCGATCCCGTACTCGCGGAGGTCCGCCGGGTACCCGAGCCGCAGGTTCGCCTCCACCGTGTCCAGGCCTTGGTCCTGAAGTTGGTACGCGCACAGCTTCCCCAGGAGCCCGATCCCTCTCCCCTCCTGACGCATGTAGAGGACGACCCCCCGGCCCGCGCGCTCGATCATCTGCAGCGCGGTGCGCAGCTGGTCGCCGCAGTCGCAGCGCAGGGAGCCCAAGGCATCGCCGGTCAAACACTCCGAGTGGACGCGCACCAGGACCGGCTCGTCGCCCGAGAGATCACCCTTCACAAGGGCGACGTGCTCCTGGCCGGTGAGGATGTCCCGGAACGTGACGATCTGGAACCGTCCGTATCGCGTGGGGAGTTCGGCCTCGCAGACCCGCTCCACGAGCTTCTCCTGCTTCTTGCGGTACGCGATCAGCTCGGCAATGGTGAGGATGGGGAAGCCGTGCCGCTCGGCGAAAACCGTGAGTTCAGGCAGGCGGGCCATCGTCCCATCCTCGTTCATGATCTCGCAGATCACCCCCACCGGCTGGAGGCCGGCGAGCCGACACAGGTCCACCGCCGCTTCGGTGTGCCCGGCCCGGCGGAGGACCCCCCCCTCGCGGGCGATGAGGGGGAACACGTGGCCGGGGCGGGCGAGGTCCTCTGGCCCGCTGGTGGGATCGGCGAGGACGAGGATCGTCCGCGCCCGGTCGGCGGCGGAGATCCCGGTGGACACCCCGCGGCGGGCGTCGACGGAGATCGTGAACGCTGTCTCGTGGCTGTCCTCGGGCGGCTCGACCATCGGCCGAAGCTCCAACCGCTTCGCCCATTCCCGCGGCAGGGGGACACACAGCAGGCCCCGCCCCTCGCGGAGCATGAAGTTGATCGCGTCTGGAGTTGCCTTCTCCGCCGCCAGCACGAGGTCGCCCTCGTTCTCCCGGTCCTCATCGTCCACGACGATGATCATCCGGCCCGCGCGGAGCGCCTCCACCGCTTCCTCGACCGTCGCTAGCTTCACCGCTCCCTCCACCCAAGCACGTATTTTGCCAGGATGTCAAACTCCAGGTTCACCCGGTCCCCGACCCGGCGCGCGGAGAGGTTGGTGTGGTTCCACGTATAGGGGACGATCGCGCACCGGAACGTGCCGTCACCCACCGCGAACGGGGTCAGGCTGATCCCGTCCACCCCCACCGACCCCTTGTCGGCAACGAGGGGGGCGTAGCGGGGCGCGAACGTGATCCCAACGAGCACATCTTCCCCCTTCCGCTCGATCAAAGCGACCTTCCCCACCGTGTCCACATGGCCGAGGAGGAGGTGCCCCCCCAGTTCGTCCCCGGCCCGCAGCGCCGGCTCGAGGTTGACGGGGTCCCCCGGCCGGAGATCGCCGAGCGCAGTCCGGACGATCGTCTCCGCGGAGAGGTTCATCGCCATTCTTCCCCCCCTTGATTCGGTCACGGTCAGGCACACCCCGTTCACAGCGACGCTCGCCCCAGGGGCGAGGACGAGGTCGAGGCCATCCACGGCGAGGCGGCGGGGGGACCGCTCCACCACCTCGCCCAGGGCGCGCACGATTCCGGTGAACATCGTGGGCGAGTGTACGTCCGCCGCTGGTTTTCCCCAAGGCACGTTGAGGAGAGGAGATCTCCCCAGTAAAGTCGCGGGGTTATGCACCTGCGCACTCTGGTTCTGGGCATGCTCGCGGCCCTCGCGTGCTCCCTCCTCACCGTCGCGGAGCCGGTGGAGATCCTCCGCACGGTCGAGGAGGGGACGGGAATCGTTCAGGTCACGACGAGCCTCCTCCGCTACCGGTTCTCCGAAGAGGGTGGGACGTTACGCAGCGCGTTCGTTCATTTCGCTGGGTACGGGACGACGGTTCTCGACGCTGTCCCTGGCTGGAGCAGCGGTGCTCAGCCCACGCTCGGATACGGGGTGAGTCTGCCGTTCGAGGTCTGGGTAGGACAGGACACTTCTGATCCCCGACCCTATGTCGCTGCGGCCGAAGCGCGTGGGGCCGATCAGGCGGTGGTTGCTCTCCGCCATGCGGGGGATGACCTCGCCATCACCAAGGAGTTTCGGGTTCGGTGGGACGCTCTGTACACGATGGATGTGGTGGTGGACGTTAGCGCCCCCGGCCAGAGGGTTCGCCTTGTCCTGGGGCACCGTCCGAGTGGAAGCGATGCGGAACTCGTGTTCCTCTACGATGGGAAGACATCCACTGCCCCCCTCGCTCCCGGGAGCTACGCCCAGTTCCAGGGCCTGGGATTGGTGGGCAGGGATCGGGTGTACTTCCTCCGTCTGGACGAAGGAAGCGCGGTCCCGTTCCTCGGTGTGAACGAAGCCGGGCACCCCGTGTTCGGCATCGAAGGAACGGGTCAAATTGCGCTCCGGGGGACGCTATACACGGGCCGTAACCGCTACGTGCTCCTCGAGAAGGCGGGCCTGGAGGCAGTGGCGCCGGTGGGCTTCTTCTCCCAGTTCCTGGTGTGGGTGATGAAGTTCTTTGAGTGGCTCTATCGCTTCACCGGGAACTACGGCTGGGCGATCATCCTGTTCACGATCATCACCCGTATCGTGACCTATCCCCTCATGCGCAACCAGTACCGGTCCATGGCGAAGATGCAGCGCCTGGCACCGAAGCTGAAGCGGCTTCAGGAGAAGTACAAGGACGATCGCCAGACGTTGCAGCAACAGATGATGGAGCTCTACCGCCAGGAGAAGGTGAACCCGCTCGGGGGGTGCCTGCCGCTGATCCTGCAGTTCCCGATCCTGATCCTCCTCTGGCAGGCGATCATGCACTCCGCGGAGCAGATCCACATCTCGCCGGGCTTTCTCTGGCTGCGGGATCTCTCGCAGCCCGATCCGTACTACATCATGATCGTCCTCGCCACAGGGGCGCAGCTCCTCCAGCAGTGGCTGACCCAGCGCCGGATGCCCGAACCTCCGACCGGGGGAAGCCAGCTGATAGGGTGGGTGTTCCCGATCGTGATGGCCCTCCTCTTCCTGGGCTTCCCCGCCGGGCTGTGGTTGTATTGGTTGCTCTCCACCCTCCTCCAGATCGGACAGCAGTTCATCTTCGATCTGGAGATGGCGCGGGAGACGAAGCGGGCCCCGGCTGCGGATGGACCCCCGACTCCTTGAAGCGGTGCGCGGATTCTGCCTTGGGCTCCTTCGGGTCGCGGGGGAGAGGGGCGAGGCCGTGGTGAGGGCTGAAGGGGGAGGGGTGTACGTGGACCTCCGCGGCGGGTTCCGCCATCTCCCGGCGGGGGATGCGCAGTTCCGGTCTGCTCTCGCTCGAATGGCCCGCCTTCACCTGAAGAGCCACCACGGCCAGGATGTCCCCGTCCTCGTGGACATCAACGGGGAGGTCGTCGCCCACCGCGAGGAGCTGGCCCAGCGGGCGCGGGAGCTGGCGCGGCAGGCGTTGGCTGAGCACCGTCGGATCGAGCTCGCCCCGATGCCGGCCGATGATCGGCGCGTCGTGCACATGGCGCTCGCCGATGTGGCAGGGGTACGGACCTATTCCGTAGGACGGGAGCACAACCGCCGCGTCGTCATCGAACCGGATGTGGACTAGGCTAACGTCGGCGGGCCCGGGCGCGGTCCGCGGCGAGGCTCCACGCGTAGACAACCGGGTTTGACACGAACAGAGAGGAGTACGTTCCCACCACGACCCCCATCAGCATCGCCACGGCGAACCCGCGGAGGGGGACCCCTCCGAACACGAACAGGATGATGATCGGAATAAGGGTTGTGACCCCGGTGTTGATGCTTCGGGTGAGGGTCTGGTTGATCGCCCGGTTGATGTTCTCGGCAAGCGACGCCTTGCGCGCCGTCCGCACGTTCTCCCGCACCCGGTCGAAGATGATGATCGTCGCGTTGAGGGAGTAGCCGACCACGGTGAGGAGCCCCGCGATCACGGGGAGGTTGAACTCGAGCCGGGCGACGGAAAACACGCCGAGCGTGATCACGACGTCGTGGATGAGGGCGACCACCGCCGCCACCCCGTACCGGAGGCGGAACCGCCACGCGATGTAGATGAGCATCGCCCCCAGCGCGACGAGGATCGCCTGCCACGCTCGGTCTCGGATCTCCTGGGTGACCATCGGCTCGATCCGTGTGACGCTCACATCGGACCCCCCAGTGCTCGTCACCAGCGGCCGGGGGATCCCCGATTCCGGCCCTGGGCGGGTGAACGCGTCCTGGAGCTTGTCCATGAGCTCATTGGAGGTCGTTTGCACGGTGATCATCTTTCCCACCACGGGGGTGCCGTCTCGGTCGGCGGTCACGCTCTGAATGGAGAACGGGGCGGTCGTCCCCGCGTCAGAGAGGAGCTGGGAAACGTGAGCCCGCACCGCGTCGTTCGTTGGCTCCTCCCCTGGTGGGTAGAAGATGACGAGCTGAATGCCGCTTGTGAACTCGATCCCCGGCTGGAGGCCGAGGGTGAGCATGGCGAGAACGCTCCCCAGCACGAGGGCTGCCGATAGAGGGACGAAGTACCGCGTCTTGCCCAGGAAGTCGAAGCCGCTCATCGGGGCTCCTCGGTCACGAACGGTGAGGGGCCTTGGCGAGCCGGGACTTGAGCCGGGCCGCGCGGTTGGGGTGGATCACCCCACGGGCAGCGGCCTTGTCCACCGCCTTCTGGAGCTGCGGCAACGACTGTTGGACCGCTTCCTGTTCGCCAGCGGCGACAAGCTTTTCCACCTTGCGCCGCCAGAACCTGATCGCGCTTCGGCGCGCATCGTTGCGGCGCCGCCGGGTCAAACTCCGGCGCTCCTCCCGTTTGGCCGAGCGTTTGATTGGAATGGTTCATCTCCTCCTTGGTTGCGAATGCCAGGCGCGATGGTAGCCCCTCCCCCTCGCGGCCGCAAGGGCGGGACGAAGGTCCTCTTGCCGCGGCCGGGGACTGTCGCTAAGGTAACGTCGGTTACATTCCCTTACCCAAGGAGATCACCGTGATCGACCAGGTGCGCAAGCGAGACGGGAGCGTTGTTCCATTCGAGAAGGAGAAGATCGCGGCTGCCATCCAGCGCGCCCTGGCCGAGGTGGGGCGCGACGATGCCCCGCTGGCGGCCGCGCTCGCGTCTCAGGTGGAACAGGCCCTCGCGCTCCGGTTCGGCCCCCTGTTCGGTCCCCCCCATGTGGAGGAGATCCAGGACGCGGTGGAGGAGGCCCTCATGGCCGCCGGCCTTCCCGATGCGGCGCGGGCGTACATCGTCTACCGCCACCAGCACAAGCAGCTTCGCGAGATCAAGGAGCTCGTCGATCCTGGGCTCGTGGGGAGCTACCTCAACGGCCAGGACTGGCGGGTGCGCGAGAACTCGAACATGGCGTTCTCCCTCCAAGGGCTGAACGTGTTCCTCACGGAGAAGATCATCGGCCAGTACTGGCTCACGAAGGTGTACCCAGACCCGATCCGCCGGGCGCACACCGAGGGTGACTTCCACATCCACGACCTCGGCACCCTGGGCCCGTACACCTACTACGGCAAGGAAGTGGTGGTCGCACGCCATGCGGGGCAACTGAAGGTCTGTTCGTTCGAACAGCTGTACGCGGGGTCAGCGGTCGAGGAGGTCCTCCTCTGCGAGGCTGACGGCGCGTACGCCAAGTTCCCGAACGACCTCTACGTCCTCGACAAGGACGGCTGGACACGCGTCACACGGCTCGTGCGGAAGGCCAAGCACCGCCCAATGCGGTTCATCAAGAACCGGGGCGGGCGGAGCGTGATCGTGACCGACAACCACCCGATGATCGTTCCCCACGGGGAGAAGGAGGCCGTGGCCCTCAACGAGGGCGACCGCACGTTCACGGTGAGCTTGACGCGCCTGCTTGCCCACGAGAACTTGTTCTCCCAGAGCGAGCTCGACCTGGCGGAGGCGATCCGCGAGCGGGGGGCCGGTGGCCGGCCGGTGTACCTGGACGGAGTGCCCCTCTCGGAAGCGAGCGATGGCGACCTCCTCCACACCGCGAGCTCCTCGTTCCCCCGCCACGTGCGGTTGACGGAAGGGTTCGGCTACTTCGTGGGCCTGACGTTGGCCGAGGGGTTCCTGTCCTATGACCGCAGGGGCAGCCGGGTCATCTCCATCACCCAGCGGGAGCGGGAGCGGTTGGTACGCGCCAACCGAGGCCTCCTGGACAATCGGACATCGGGTTGCCTGCGGTTGCGGGACGACGGCCGCTGGGAGCTGCGGGTGGCCAATCCGTTCCTGCGTTTTCTGTTCGAGCGGGTGTTCGAGATCCGGCCCGGCTCCCGTCACAAAACCCTCCCCGTCGGAATCCTGGGCTACAGCCGCAGCTTCGTCCAGGGCCTCATCGCTGGGTTGATCGATGGGGACGGGACGGTGGAGAGCTGCGGTACCCGACTGTCGCTGCGGGTTGCGGCGCGGAGCCTCCTCGAGCAGCTGGCGGTGGTGATGGAGCTCTTGGGCTTCATCCCCCGCGATCGGGCCCTGGAGGGCCAGGGGAGCCGCCGCTGGGCCCTCGGGCGGGCGATCGTTCAGAACCACCCGCTGTACGGGCTTTCGTTCAGCAAGACCCCGCTGGAGCTCCCTGGGGAGAAGTACCAGGAGGCGGCGGTGGCCACCAAGGCGTGGCACGACGCGGACCGCGACGAGTGGCACCGGGTGATCAACAACGACCCCGTGGACATCCCGGACGAGATCATCTACGACGTGACCACCGAGTCGGGCACGCTGGTGGTGAACGGGATGTGGAACCACAACTGCGTGGGGTGGGACCTGGCGGACCTCCTGCGGCAGGGGTTCCGCGGGGCGCGGGGGAAGGTCGAATCGAGGCCACCGAAGCACTTCCGGGTGGCGCTCATGCAGGCGGTGAACTTCCTCTACACCCTCCAGGGCGAGGCCGCCGGCGCGCAGGCGTTCTCGGGCGTGGATACCCTCCTCGCCCCGTTCATCGCCGCCGACGGGCTGTCCTACCGCGAGGTCAAGCAGGCCCTCCAGGAGTTCGTCTACAACCTGAACGTACCCACCCGGGTGGGGTTCCAGACGCCGTTCACGAACATCACCCTCGACCTCCGGCCGCCGGCGCACATGGCTGCGCTGCCGGCCTTGGTGGGAGGGCAGCCGTTCGGCACGTACGGCGAGTTCACGAGGGAGATGGGTCTGTTCAACCGCGCTCTCGCCGAGGTGCTGACGGAGGGCGACGCCCGGGGGAGGGTGTTCACCTTCCCCATCCCGACCTACAACGTGACGGGCGACTTCCCGTGGGACGATCCGAACCTCGTCCCGCTGTGGGAGATGACGGCCAAGTACGGGATCCCCTACTTCGCGAACTTCCTCTCCTCGGACATGAAGCCGGAGGACGCCCGCAGCATGTGCTGCCGGCTCAGGCTCGACGTGCGCGAGCTCCGGCGCCGCGGGGGAGGGCTGTTTGGATCGAACCCCCTCACGGGTTCGATCGGCGTGGTGACCCTGAACCTGCCGCGGCTCGCGTTCCTCTCCAAGGGCGAGGACGAGTTCTTCGAGCGCCTGCAGGCGCTCATGCAGACCGCGGGACGATCGCTCATCATCAAGCGCAAGCTCCTGGAACGCCTCACCGAGCAGGGGCTGTACCCGTACTCCCAGTTCTACCTGTCCTCGGTCCGGGAGCAGCGAGGCGAGTACTGGGGGAACCACTTCTCCACGATCGGCGTGATCGGGCTGAACGAGGCCGCGCTGAACCTCGTCGGGGTCAACCTCGCCCACGAGGAGGGGATCCGGTTCGCGCGCCGGACCCTCCAGTTCATGCGCGAGACCCTCGTTCGGTTTCAGGAGGCGACCGGCCACCTGTGGAACCTCGAGGCGACCCCCGCCGAGGGGACGGCCTATCGGTTGGCGATGCTCGACCGGGCGCGCCATCCGGGGATCCGGGTTGCCAACGAGCACGCGGTGAGGGAGAAGGGGGCCGCGCCCTACTACACGAACTCGTCCCAGCTTCCGGTGGACTTCACCGACGACCTGTTTCGTGCCCTCAAGCTCCAGGAGCCACTCCAGACCCTGTACACCGGGGGGACCGTGTTCCACGCTTGGCTCGGGGAACGGCTTCCAGCGCCCGAAGCCGTGAAGTCCCTCGTGGCGAAGATCTTCGCGAACTTCCGCATCCCCTATCTCACCCTCACCCCGACGTTCTCCGTATGTCCCCGGCACGGGTACCTTCCCGGGGAGAACCGCTATTGCCCCCAGTGCGACGAGGAGATCATCGTGCGCCATCAGAAGGCCCAAGGAGGCGTTTGTGTCCACGTACCGTGAGGATGAACAGGGGAACTTGGTCCTCGAGGATGGAACGGTCATCCCGGAGACGGAGCGGACGAGAGCTGAGGTCTACTCTCGCGTCGTGGGCTACCTGCGCCCGGTGGAGCAGTGGAACGCGGGGAAGCAGGCCGAGTTCGTGGATCGGAAGGTGTTCCGCCCCCCTCTCGGGGACGAGCGACCCGGCTAGCGGATGGAGGTCGCCCATCTTCAGCCCCTCTCCCTCCTCGACTACCCGAGGCAGGTGGCGGCGGTGGTGTGGACGGTGGGGTGCAACCTCCGCTGTCCGTTCTGCTACAACGCTGAGCTCGTCCTGCCCGAGCTTGCTGTGGGTCTTCCGCGGCTCCCGGCGGACGGGCTGCTTGCTCGGCTGCGGGAGCGGGTGGGGTTCCTCGACGCGGTCGTCGTTACCGGGGGAGAACCCACCCTCAACGTCGATCTCCCTGGGTTCCTGCGGGAGCTGAAAGCGCTGGGATTCCTCGTCAAGCTCGACACGAACGGGACCCGTCCCGACGTCCTCCGGTCTCTGCTCGATGACGGGCTCGTGGACTACGTGGCCCTCGATGTCAAGGCGCCGTTCGCGCGGTACCCCGAGTTCACCGGCCTCCCGCCTGCGCTCTCTGTCGCGTCGGGGGTGGTTCCCGACGGCCGTTCGGCGTCGGAGGGCATGTCCGATCTCGTGGTGCGGATTCGGGAGTCGATGGCCGTGGTCCGTGACCGCGCCCCCGACTACGAGTTCCGGACCACGGTTGCCCCTGGGATCGCTCGGGAGGACCTGGTGGCGATCGCCGGCGAGATCCGTGGCGCCCGGCGCTACGCGCTCCAGCCGTTCTTCGTCCCCGCGGGGAAGCGGCTGCTAGACGAGACGTGGCGGGGGCGGCCCGCCCTACCGGCCGGCGAGCTGCGGAGGATCGTCCCCGAGCTTCAGAAGTTTGTGCTCACCGAACTCCGGGGTTAGTCGAGTCCCACCCGGGCGCGGACCTCGCGCATCGTCTCCCGGGCGATCGCCCGCGCCCTCCCGGCGCCGTGGGCGAGGACCTCGTCCACGTCTCCGCGGGCGGTGAGCTCCTCTCGGCGCTCGCGGATCGGGCGCAGGGCGTCCGCGAGGTGGGTGAACAACGCCTCCTTGAGGTCGCGGTAGAGGAGTCTTCCCGCGTTGTGGTCGCGGCGGAACGTGTCCACGACCTCGGTTGGGGCCACGAGTTCAAGGAGGGAAAACAGGTTCGCGACCCCCGGGGACATCTCCTGGCCCGGGGTGAGCCCGACGTCGGTCACCGCCGACCGGACCTTCTTGCGAACGCTCTCCTCCGGTTCCATGAGGCCGATGTAGTGGTCCGGGCCGGCGGACTTGCTCATCTTCCGCGCCGGATCGGCCAACGACATGATCCGTGCCCCCTCTCCGACGATCGGCTCCGGCTCGGGGAACGTGTCCCCGAACCGGAAGTTGAACCGCCGGGCGATCCGCCGCGCCTCCTCCAGGTGCTGGACCTGGTCCTCCCCCACCGGGACGTGGTCAGCGTGGAAGAGGAGGATGTCCGCGGCCTGGAGGACGGGGTAGTAGAACAGCCCGCCGTTGACGAACTCCTGGCGGGCGGACTTCTCCTTGAACTGGGTCATCCGCGTCAGGTCGCCGTAGGAGGCGACACAGCCCAGGATCCAGCACAGCTCCGTGTGCTCGGGGACCGCGGACTGCACGTAGAGGATCGAGCGTTCGGGATCCACGCCGCAGGCAAGGAGGTCGAGGGCGAGTTCCCGCCGCGCCGCGCGGAGCTCGGCCGGCACCGTGTCCTCGTTCGTGAGGGCGTGGTAGTCGACGATGGAGTAGATGCAGTCGTTCCGCTCCTGGAGCTCGACCCAGCGCCGGATCGCCCCGAAGTAGTTCCCGATGTGAAGCGCGCCGGTCGGTTGGATGCCTGAGAAGATGCGCATGGATCCCTCCCTGAGGCGGGAAGTATAGATGGGCTCCGGTCAGGTCACAAGGCAAAGCTCTGCCAGCCAGGGCGCTCGGTGCGGTTCGCACGTCGCGCTGGATGTAGTGGGCCAAGAGATCGTTACCACCTCTGAGGGCCCAGTCGGCACTGATCCGGTCGAGCACCAGAGGCGGGAACAGCGCGAACTCGCGGGGTAGATCGTAGCCCAGCTCCTGTAGCACCTGGAACGGTGGTTTCCCGTCCATCCCCGCCCCGTAGTGCGGCCGCTCCAGGTGGTAGTAGTACACCCAGCCCGCAGCCTTGTGGAGGAACCCCGCTTCCGTCCGCACCTTGTCCAGGAACGGCAGGTAGAACTCCTCGTCGTCCGTGCGGTGGGAGCGCTCCACCCGACCGTTGTGTTCTTTCTTCCCCAGCGGGATCCGGGCCAGCCTCACCTCCAGGGGAGCGTAGTGCTTCTCCTGGAGCCGGTGGAGCTTCTGGGGGTTACTGCCCCCGAACTCTTCCCCCCAGTCCGTCTGCCACGCCAGTTCTCCCTCGATCCCGTGTCCCCTAACCCACAGCATCACCAGTCCCATGAAGCACAACCCGTTGGTCAACGTGATCTCGTGGCTCCACGCCAGGAACCGCAGCCTCGTCCGTCCCTCGAGGAACGTCCACTGGTACCGGGGAAGCTTCCGTTTCGCCAGATGATCCCAGAGCTTCGTTCCCAGCGCCCCCTTGTCGAGCACGTCCTTCACGTCCACCTGGGCGAGGGTGAACGGCTTCTCTTCCTCCCACGCCCAGGAGGCAGGGTAGAACGTCTTCCTCTTCGTCTTGTGCCCCCTGAACCCGTTCCGACGGAGGATGTGGCGGATCGTGTGGGGGGCGAGGACGAGCCCCTTCTCCCGCCACAGGTACCAGGCAAGCCTCTTCCGGCCGTAGCCCGTGGCCTTCTTGGCTTCGAGAACCGCGGCCTCGATCTGGGCCACGGTCTGGGTGGGACAGTGGCGGGGACGACGCGAGCGATCCCCAAGTCCTGCCGCCCCTCCCGTGCGGTAGCGCTGTACCCACTTCCGGACGAGGTTTCGGGACGTGTGCCACCTCCGGGCGGTCTCGGCGATGCTCCCCGTCTGCAGGTACGTCTCGACCAGCCTCATCCTTGCCGCCTCGGGGGTTCATGACATACGCTTCCTTGTAGGCAAGATCCACTGCCCCCCCGCTCCTCCTTTCCTTGTTGCCAAGCTCTCTTAGGAGGAGCACCGCCTTCTTTCAACCACCCCGTCACCAACCCCTCAGCCTGGTAACGATCTCCTGGCGCACCTAGATTGGATCCCTTGCCCAATGTGGATTCGTGCGCTACTATGTTAGGAAGACGGCCCGGGCAGGGGAGGTGACGACGGAGGATGACCGGACCGGACGCGACAACCGTAAGCTGTGCCTCCTGTCCCTCCCGCCCCCGGTGTGTCCTCTCGGCTGTGGAACCCGAGGCCCTCCGAAGGTTCGCGCCATGCGGCCAGCGGGTTCGGTTCGAGAGGGGCACGACGATCGTCCACGAGGGGACTCCCTCCACAGGCTGGGTCATCCTCTGTCACGGACGGGCCCGGCTCACCGTGAGCACGGAGGACGGCAAGAGGTTGCTGCTGCGGTTCTGCGGCCCGGGCGAGCTTCTCGCGGGGTCGCTGTCCGGGCCCCACGGTTTATCGGTGACCGCCGCCTCGCGCTGCGTTGTGGGGTTCGTCCCCCGCGAGCACGTCCTGGACTTTGGCCGCCGGTGCCCGGAGTTGCTCGCTGCAGCCCACCTGCGCTGGGAGGAGAGGGAGCGTGCTCTGACAAAGCGCTTGGTGGACCTCGCCTACGCGAGCACCCGACGGCGCCTGGTGCGGGTGCTCCTGGAGCTGGCGGAGGAGCACGGGGTACGGGAGGGCGCCAAGATGCGGATCGAGCTTCCGCTATTGCTTGGGGACCTGGCGGGGATGATCGGTGCGAGCCGGCAGACGACCTGCGAGGAAGTTCAGCTGCTGCGTGCCGAGGGGTTGATCGAGGTTGCCTGGCCGCGGGTCTTCCGTGCGGACGTCGAGCACCTGCGCCAGCTCAGCTGACGAATGTTCTGCTCTGGGAAGAATCCTTATTCCAGACCGTACTTCGCCCTCTGGCATCGCCAAGGCGAACGCCGTCGTTGGCCAAGATGAACGGAATCGTTCAGCTAGTTGATTGACGAGCGATGTCGGGAAGAAAAATATTTAAACTATAGGAGGTGAGAACATGAGGGCTATTAATGAGACGACATGGCTCCAGAAGGAAGATGGAATTGGAGTTATCCGTGGAACAAGCTGTGGCGTCATTTGTTCGCCTTACTGTAAGGCGGAGATAAAATGATTTGAGGTTTTTGGTCACCGGGCAGTTGCATAGGTAGAGTCCCAGGACGTGGTGTAGATCCAGTGGCGTGAGGGAGCAGTGCTCTGGGGATGGGGCAAGGCGGCCTTGACGGAGAGGCCACCGGAGGGTTCCTTTGGTGCTATCTCGACGTGAAAGGAGGAACCCAACCGATGGCCGATGTGAGGATCGCACTACGGGAGCTTCTGCGCAAGTACAGGGACGACACGCAAGTGGACGCCCTCAAGGAGGGCCTTGTCCTCCTCGTCCAGGAGCTGATGGAGGCGGAGGTGAAGGAGAAGACCGGGGCCGAGCGGTACAAGCGAACGCCCGCTCGGCGAACGTACCGCAACGGGTACCGCCCGAGGAGGTGGGACACCCGGGTGGGCTCGGTGAAACTGCGGATCCCGAAAGTTCGCCAGGGGAGCTACTTCCCGAGCCTTCTTGAGCCAAGGCGGAGGACGGAGAAGGCGCTTCTTTCCGTAGTCCAGGAGGCGTACATCCATGGGGTGAGCACGCGGAAGGTGGACGACCTCGTGCGAGCCCTCGGGATCGAAGGGATCTCCCGAAGCGAAGTGTCGAGGATCTGTGCGGCCCTGGACGAGCGGATGGAGGAGTTCCGGAACCGTCCCCTCGTAGGGGAGTACCCGTACGTGTGGCTGGACGCGACGGTGGTGAAGGCTCGTGAGGGCGGACGGGTGGTGAACATGGCGGCGGTGGTAGCGGTGGGAGTGACCGCCCAGGGAGAGCGGGAGATCCTGGGGTTCGACGTGGGTCCTGCGGAGAGCTACGGGTTCTGGCTCTCGTTCCTGAGGGGGATCGTCGCCCGAGGTCTCACCGGGGTGAAGCTCGTTGTTTCCGATGCCCATGTGGGTCTCAAGGAGGCGTTGTCCGAGGTGCTGGGGGGAGCGAGCTGGCAGAGGTGCCGGGTGCACTTCATGCGGAACCTGCTGGGGTTGGTCCCGCGGGGAGCGCAGCAGCTGCTGGGGGCGTGGGTACGGACGATCTTCGCCCAGCCCGACCAAGAGGCAGCGCGGGAGCAACTGGAGCTGGTGGCCGAGAGTTTGGAGGAGAAGTACCCCAAGGCGGCGGACCTTCTCCGGGAAGCGGGGGAGGACGTGATCGCGCACATGGCTTTCCCGCAAGCGCACTGGCGGAGGATACACTCGACGAACGTCCTCGAGCGGTTGCACCGCGAGATCAAGCGGAGGTGCAACGTCGTGGGGATCTTCCCGAACGCGGCGTCGGCTCTGCGGCTGATCGGGGCGGTGCTGGAGGAGCAGGGAGACGAGTGGCTCGCTGTGCGGCGTTATTTCAGCTTGGGGTCGATGGCCGCCCTGTACGGCAACCCCCGGGAGGAGCCCGAGGTCCCTGCCCTGGGGGTCGCGAAGGAGGTGATCGCGGTCTAGCTCGTCACAACCGACGAGGAACCCAATCTACACCATTTGACGGGACGTGACCGTTGCATATGAGCTCCAGTCTAATAGTGCAACTGCCCGGTGTTGATTATTTGCTATGGATCAGCTGTACATCAGTTCACACACGATAGAGTTCAAGGTTGACGGGGTGCTCTACCTCTTCAACCCGCTAAGCGGGGCCCTGGATTGCATAGAGGATCCAGCCAAACAACGTGAATGGAAGTGTCTGAAAGGTCATAGGCGGGGCTCCCTCGAGTTGGTGAAGGAGCTGGAGAGCAGAGGCCATCTTTACAGGGATCAGCACGAGGAGATAGCACTCGCGAACAGACTGTGTCATGCGGACAGTGTTGGGAGATCTGACTTCATCGTCGGGAGGTATATTCCCAGCCTCCAACTTGACGCCTCAGCCTCCGATCTGTGGCGCCACACTGATCCCCTGCTGCACAATCCGGGTTGCGCGGTCTGTCCTGTGCGGCCATGCTGCGGTGGAGGTTGTTGGTTTCGGCGTATCTGTGCCGTAGGATCGCCTGCTCATGCCTATTGCACCGAGCAGGTACGTCCCGTGCTAGATGTAGGAGTCAAGTACCTTCACCGAGTGCCGGAGGTCTTCGAGCTGGACACCGAGCGCCCTCACCCGAGGGGGTAGAGATGAAGACCAGGTTGCACCGCGTGGTGCGGTTCTGGCGGGAACACGTTTTCCGGTACCGCGCCCTGTGGGTGCTCGCCCTGGGCTTGCACCTTCTGTTCTTCGCCCTGAGCGGGATCCTCCCCTTCTTCTTCAAGCGGGTGATCGACGCCTTAACCGCCCTTGATCCTGGTGCCTTCGCTCTGTGGATCGCGGTGTTCCTGGGGACAGAAATCACCCAGGTCGCCCTCATGTACGCCCGGGGGTACGCAGCCCGCCGGCTGGAGCTCAAGGTGGAACAGGACGTCCTGATCACGATGTACCGCCGCTACCACACCATGCCCTACGCCCAGGCCGTGACCACCAAGGCCGGGGAGGCCGTACAGCGACTCACGAGTGACGTTCCCTGTGCCTCGCCCCTCATCGTGAAGAGTTTCGCCGAGCTCGTCGGACACATCGTGCTGGTGGTGATCGTCCTCTCCCTCATGTTCGCCATGGCCCCGATTCTGGCGGGAATCGCCCTGACGTTTGTTGCCATCTACACGGTGGGCTTCCGCCTCTACGGGAAGCGGGCTTCGGCCGCCGCAGCGCGGCGCCAGGAGGCCGAGGCGCGGTACGTGGCGGCGGCGGAGGAGGGGCTGGCGGCCTTGTACTCAGTACGGGTCCAGGCTGGACTGCGTGGAGTGATGGACCGGTTTTCCCGCGCTCTGACCGCTTACCTACGGGAGGGGTTCGCCTTGTACAACCTGACCCTTCTCTTCCAAGGTGGGTTCACAACCGCGATTACTGTAGCCTCAGAGGTGGTGGTGCTCCTGGCCGGTGCGTGGCTCATCTTCCGCGGGGAGGCCACGGTGGGGACCTTGATCGCGTTCAGCCAGTACGTGAACTGGCTATACGTGTTCGTCGGTTTCATGTCCAACTTCGCGGCGGAGGTGGAACCGGCCGTGGTCTCCCTGAAGAGGGTCCAAGACGTGCTCAGCCTTCCCGAGCAGTGGACCGTGGAGAAGCCGATCCTCCTCGAGGCGCTCCCCGACCACCCGTACGCGCTCGAGGTGCGGGACCTTTACTTTGCGGTCGGAGACACGGTTATCCTGCGGGGCGTGTCGCTGCAGCTCGAGCGGGGCCGGACTGTGGCCGTGATGGGCCGGAGCGGCCTGGGGAAGTCCACGCTCCTCAACCTCGTCCTCGGCCTGTACCCTGTACCCCCGGGGAAGGTCTTCCTGTTCGGGCGCGATGTGACCGAAATCCCCCTCCCGGAGCGGGTGGGGCTGCTAGGGGTGGTGGAGCAGGAACCGAAGTTTGTGAGCGCCGACGAGGGAGGAACCCTGGCCATGGCCCTCGGCGTTCCTGAAGAGAGGCTCCGTGCGGTGTCCCGGAAGCTGGGGCTGGAGGAGTTCGTGGAGGGGCTTCTGGCGCGGCGGCTGACCTCGGCCAAGCTGTCCGAGCTCTCGGGGGGAGAACGCAAGCTTTTGGGCATCGTTCGAGGGTTCGTCCGGGAGGCGCCGCTGGTGCTCCTCGATGAGCCCACCGCGTTTCTGGATGAGAAAACGGCGGCGACGGTTCTCGATCATATACGCAGGAACTTCCCCGGGCTCACGGTGGTCATGTTCTCGCACGACCCCCTGGTGCGCGACCGCTGCGACGCCGTAATCGACCTTGCGGCCGCCGAGGCTGGCTGAAATTGAGGCGCGTGCGCAAAGGCTTGCTTGACAGTGCGAGCGCATTTGGGGCAGACTGAGCGCGCGGTGGGCTGGTAGGGGACTCCGGACCTTTGGAGACAGGATGATCAGCTGTCGGGGAGTGGCGAAGACCTATATTGTGCGCGAGCGGGCCGGGCTCTTCCGCCGTGGGATGCGGCGGGAGATCGACGCCCTGCACGGGATCGACCTTACGATTGGGCAAGGCGAGTTCGTGGGGCTCCTCGGCCGCAACGGTGCCGGGAAGACCACGCTCCTCAAGATCGTGGCCACCCTCCTCCTTCCCAGCCGAGGGGAGGTCGAGGTAGACGGGATCGACGCCCTGCGCGAGCCGGCGAAAGTGCGCCACAAGCTCGGGGTGGTCCTCGCCGGCGAGCGCACGCTCTACTGGAAGCTCACAGCGATGGAGAACCTGCTCCTGTTCGGCGGGCTGCAGGACCTCCCGCGACGGGAGGCGCGCGCTCGGGCCGAGGAACTCTTGGAACTCGTCGGCCTCTCGGACTTTTCCCACGTCTCCGTGGAAAAATTCTCCAGCGGCATGCGCAAGCGCCTGGCCATCGCCCGGGCCCTCGTGCACCGTCCGCCGACACTGATCCTCGATGAGCCGACCACGGGGCTCGATCCCCACGGCGTGGAGGAGGTGTGGGAGGTGCTGCGGGCGCTGCAGGACGAGGGCACCACAGTGCTCATGGCCACCCACAACATGCTGGAGGCCGAGCGGCTCCCGACGCGCCTTCTCATCATCGAGGAGGGGAAGCTTCTCGCCGACGGAACGCCACAGGAGATCACCGCGCGTTCTGGAACGCAGCGAACCGCAGTGCTGACACTCGGCTCCCGGCCCGAGGTGGACGACGGGCTCCACGTCCACGCACTCGGGGACGGCTCCTTTTCGCTGGCCGCTCCGGTGGACCGGCTGCCGGCGCTTCTCGCCCGGATCCAGGCCGAGGGCGTGCACCTGGTTAATCTGGAGATTGTGGAATCGGGGCTGTGGGAAGCGTTCCTAGAGCTCACCGGCCGACCGTTCGACACCGCGGAGGAAGGATGAGAGGTTTCCTGGCCCTTGTGCGAAAGGAGCTCCTTATCTTTCGCGCTTACCCGCTGGACCTTGTCAACTTGGCCCTGTCCCCAGGGCTGTTGGTGGCGCCCTACCTGGTGGTGGCGCGGCTTTTCGGGGCCGGACCCGACTTCCAGTCGCAGGTGGCTGTGGGCCTGCTCCTTTGGTACTGGCTGTCCACGCTGTTCTGGGAGGTAGGCCACGGAATCAGCGAGGAGATGGAAGAAGGGGTGTTGGAGCAGGTCCTGGTGACACCGACATCGCTTCTTGCCGTGCTCGGGGCGAAGGCAGTCGGCGCGATGGTCACCAACGCGTACATCAGTGCGGGGATCGTTGGCTGGCTGTTCGCCTTCGGAATCCCATTGCCCCTGCCGTGGCCGGCGTTCGTCGGAGTGATGCTCCTCACGGGCCTGGGTCTGGGCGGCTTCTGCATGGCGTACGCGGGGCTCGTGTTGCTGGTCAAACGGGCGGAGAACCTGGGGGCGGGAACGCAGACCGTGCTCGGGGCGCTGGCCGGGATGACCGTACCGCCGCAGGTCCTTCCACAAGCGGCGTGGATCATCTCCCGGGTGATCCCGCTCAGCTATGGGATCGAGGCAGCCCGCAGGCTTCTCGGGGGAGAGAGGGTCGGCGATCCGCTCCTGTGGCTCGTGCTTTCGGGAGCCGCCTACGGCGTGGCCGGTTGGGCGCTTCTGCAGCGCGCCCAGCGGCGGATGCGCACCGCCGGGACCACGGGGGAGTTCTGATATGCGGCCGGCGCTCACGTTCCTTGCCTACAGCCTGCGCATCATGACCCGCTATCGCTCGGAGTTCTACGGGTCGTTCACCACCCCCCTTCTCCTCGCTCTTCCCGCCCTCCTCCTTGGCTACTGGGGGGAGCAGCTTGGGTATCTGGAGGCGTTTGCCGAAGCGACCGGCACCGCACGGTACGCTGTGTACCTCCTCGTGGGCGCGGTGTATTGGAACTACGTGGAGGCTGTGTGGTCGATCGCATTCTCGTTGCGGGCGGCAATGCGATGGGGCGTGTTGGAGTCCCTTCTTGTCACCCGCCTTTCCCGCCTGGGGATGATCCTCGCCTGGTCGGGCCGTAGCCTCCTCGGCGTGACCGTGCACTCGATCCTCGCCATTGCCCTCGTGCTGCCCCTCGGCGGATGGCCCGGCGCGGCTGCGGTAGGAGCCATTCTGCTCGTGCTCCTGTGCTCGGTGATCGGCTCCTACGGAATGGCGTTTTTGCTGTTTGGGCTGACGCTTCGCTTCAAAGACGCCGAGTCGCTACTGAGCTTGGTTGGAAATGTGGCCCCTCTTCTCGGTGGGGTGTTCTTTCCTGTCGCGTTCCTGCCGGTGTTCCTCCGCCCGCTGTCCTACCTCTTCCCCTTCACCTATGGGGTCGACGCCGTGCGCGCCCTGTGGCTGGGCACACCCGCCATGTTCCCCATGGGCCTCCAGCTCGGACTCCTGGCGATGCTGGCCGTGGCCTACGTGGCGTTGGGCTGGTGGGCACTCGTGCACTTCGAACGCCGCGCCCGCCACCACGGCCTCGAAGGGTTCTGAGCGCCTTTGCAGACCTCCCAGCGACAACCTGCCGGGGCATTCGCCAATTGGTGGGTGCGTGTCAGGGATGGTCTGGAGGCCTGGCCCAAGAGAGGCCCGTAGGCTACTAATCCTGCGTCTTTTTCTGCCTCCGCTCGACCCAACAGAGGAAGCGCCACAATCCCCAACTGATAAAAGCCCATGCCAGGCTTCCGCCGATAGCAAACCCTAGGGCGCTAAGTAGTCGAATTGCAAACGGCTCCCTTATACCGTGGAGAGGGAACATTGCAACAATAAAGCTAATAAATGGAATAGCCGAGCCAACGAAAAAGACAAGAAGTTGCTTTCGCTTCACTGAAAGGCGGACTCGCTCGTACAATATAGAAAGAACTGCTGCCCAAAATAAAACTGTAACTACAAAAATTAGGAAGCCCAAAGCTGCCCACCCAAGTGCGACAAACCAAGGTCCCTTCATGCGTTCGAAGAAAGAAGAGGAAGAAAGGATTCCGGCTGGGAAGGCTGCCAACCAACACAGTTGCCACTCTTCCTTTGTGAGCTCCTCAGGCATAGGTCCTATCGGATGATGCGGACCCCGCGCTCCTCCAACTCGTCCAGCACCTCCCGCGCCTCCGGCTTGAGGAGGATTCGCGTCGCGTTCAAGAATCGCAACGCCGGGAGCTCCAGTAGCGGAGCAAAATCCGACACAGAGTTCGCGGAGAGGTCCAGGATCTCCAGGCGGAGGAGGCCGGCCAGGGGACTGATGTCGGACACGTTGTTTCCCCCGAGGAGGAGGTCCCGCAGGCCCGCGAGGCTGGCGAGGGGTTCGACGGATCGAATCCTGTTCCCCTGAAGGTTCAAGGTCGCGAGGTTCGTTAACTCAGCCAGGGGGGAAAGGTCGGCGATCCGCGCCCCGACCGCGATGAGCTTCGTCAGGTTCTTCAGTCCGGACAACGGTGCGAGATCCCACACGGGGTTCCCCGAGATCCCGAGGACGCGGAGGTTCGTCAGCCCAGCGAGCGCGGCCAGCGAACCCACCTGGTTCCCGCTCAAGTCCAGGAACCGGAGTTCGCTGAGGGAGGCAAGGGGGGAGATGTCGGCCACGGCGTTGTGGTCCAGGTCCAGGTAGCGGAGACAGCCAAGCTCGGCCAGCGGGCTCACGTCGGAGATGTTGTTGCCTAGAAGAACGAGTTTCTCCAGGTTGCGGAGCCCAGCGAGTGGGCTGAGGTCGGAGATGGCATTCTGCATCGAGGAGATCTCCCTAAGCTCCGTCAGGCCCGCCAGAGGGGAGAGGTCGGTGACCCCGTTCAGGTCAATCCAAAGCAGGCGCAAGTTCTCGAGGTGGGACAAAGGAGAGAGGTCAAACACGTTGTTCCCCATGAGCAAAAGCCATTTTAGGTTGATCAAGCCCGCCAAAGGAGTTAAGTCCAGGACATCGTTGAGCGAGAGATCCAAAACCTCGAGTGTTTGGAGCGAGGCCAAGGGAGCGATGTCCCGGATTCGGTTAAAGGAAAGGGCAAGCTCGACGAGGCTCCGCAGACCCGCCAGGGGGGAGAGATCCTCGATCTCGTTGAAGGAAGCCTCAAGCCTTCTGAGTTGGGAAAGCCCAGACAGGGGGGAAAGATCCCGCACGCGGTTCCGCACAAAAGAAAGCTCCTCCAGAGCAACCAGTTTGGAAATAGGAGAAAGATCGGTTACCCGGTTATCGGTGAGATCAAGCTTTTTAAGGTTCACCGCGTATTCGAGACCGGTGAGGTCAGCAATATCTCGTCCAAAAGCATCGAGCTCAGTCAGGCCCGCCAGGTCACTGACCGTGAGATCGCCCTCGGGCTTGCCAACTGCGGCCCGGATTGCCCCCTCCAGTCCGGGGTCGGGGATGACGACCGCCTGCGCTCCCGGCCCAAGGAGCCCCCACACGAGCACCAGCGCCACCACAACCTTTGTCCGCATTGCGCACCTCCTCTGGTTCTCAGTATACCGAGACCGGCCCGCTATGGACCACGCCCGCTCCACTCCGCCTCCAGCGACACCCACGTTCGATCCCCGCGCAAGGACAGTGCCGCACGCACCCCAAGCTCTCCTTTGCCTTGCGAATCGAGCGCATAACGAAGTCGCACACCAAGTGAGCTTAGCGGAACGCCCACTCCAAGCACAGGCACATTTAAGCTTCCTGAGATACTAATACTAATCCAAGCATTAGCTACAAACCCTGCCCCCAACGCCAGGATGAGCCATGCGTGCGGTTCTTCTTCTTGACTTCGTAGCCCAACCTCCCCCACAAGCACCATCGGGTCGCGCAAGAGGCTCACCGCCACTCCGATTCCACCTTTCCACGGGTACCCAAGCGAAATTGAGACGCGGGGATCCCACGGGTTTTTCGGATCGAGCCGCCACTCCTGGAACACCGAGTACGCCACTTTACGCTCGCTGCTCGACAGGCGCGCCTCGCCCCACGGGTACCGCCGGACCTCGTCCAGAGTGGTCGTGCTCTGCGAGACCGTGACCCCCGTCTTCCATCCGCTGCCGAAGTGGACCGTTCCTATCAAGCTCAGCCGCCACTCCTGCGAGAGGAGGGTGAAGGTGTAAGGTTGGCCGAACGCGTCCACTCCGAACCCTTCCCGGCCGGACGGGGTGTAGCCGAGCCCGAGCTGCCAGGTGTACTCCCCCGTAGCCTCGTCCGGCCGCTTCAGAGGATCGATCGGGGTCTGGGCCCAAGTCGCGAGAGAGAAGAGGAGGACAGCAGCCACGATCCCCCCCACCCCACGCCCGAGGGAGAGAGGGTCCCGCCACGAGCGCACTTCACCCCTGAGCACGCCGGGGCCGCCGAGGACAGCCGGCCGACTGAGGAGCCCACCACAACGGGCACCCAGGAGACGAAGAACAGCAGGCATGAACTCTGGGGTTGGAACCCCCACATCCCTTCGTGCTCTTTGTGCCAACCTTCGTGCCCTTGGTGGTGTAGTTCGGGGTTTCTCTGCGATCTCGGCGCGCTCGGCGGTGAGAGACTCTGAGCCTTTCCCCTTCAACCCTCTCGAGGCTGGGTGGGGGCAGGGGGAGGGCCACGC
>JACIWJ010000010.1 GCA_014361015.1 Candidatus Bipolaricaulota bacterium
GGGAACCATGGCAGCACGGATAGCGATCAACGGATTCGGACGGATTGGGCGGATCGCCCTCCGCATCATCGCCAAGGGGGGCTGGCCGGTGGACGTGGTAGGGATCAACGATCCCTTCCTCCCCATCGACACCGCGGCCCACCTTCTGCGCTACGACACGGTGTACGGGCGAGCCCCGTTCCCGGTGGCGGTGAAGGGGGAAGCGCTCACCGTGGACGGGCGCACCATACCGCTCCTTGCGGAGAAGGAACCGGGGAACCTCCCCTGGGCGCAGCGGGGCGTGGACGTGGTCATCGAGTCGAGTGGCGTGTTCACGGATCCGGACAAGGCCCAAGGCCACCTCAAGGCGGGCGCGAAGCGGATCGTTCTCTCCGCCCCCCCCAGCGGGCCGCGCAAGGGCGACGTCCTCCAGATCCTGTGGCGGGTGAACGAGAAGCAGTTCGTGGAGAAGGGGAAGCCGGCCATCGTCTCCGCCGCCTCCTGCACCACGAACTCGCTTGGGCCGGTGGTGAAGGTTCTCCACGAAGCGTTTGGGATTGAGCACGGCTTCCTGACCACTGTCCACGGCTACACCGCCGACCAGCGGCTCGTGGACGCCCCGCACAAGGACCTCGCCCGGGCCCGGGCTGCCGCGGCGAACATCATCCCTACCTCCACCGGAGCCGCGCGATCCATCCCGGCCATCTTCCCCGATCTCGCCGGCAAGCTCGACGGGATCGCGATGCGGGTCCCTGTGCCCGCGGGGTCGGTGTCGGACTTCGTGGCCAAGCTGAGGGAGCCGGTGCCCGCCAAGGACGCCAAGGAAGCGATCGCGCGCGTGAACCAGGCGTTCCGCGATGCAGCCCAGACTCCCCTCGGCGAGGTGATGGCCGTCGAGGCGGACCCGATCGTGTCCAGTGATGTGTTGGGCCGGAGCCACTCCTCGGTGGTGGCCACGAGGTACACGATGGTCCTGTCCGATCGGCTCGATGTGGTCAAGGTGCTCGCGTTCTACGACAACGAGTGGGGCTACGCGGCGCGGCTCCTCGATGTGGCGAGGTTCGTGGGCTCCTAGGGCATCCCGGCTCGTCGGAGGGGCGGTCGGGCTCCTGTTCCGTCCGGCGTGCTTCCTGTGCGGGGGGCCGGTGGAGGGACTGGCCGCGGTGTGCGCGCCGTGTCTGGAGGGCCTCCCCCGGTGGGAGGGCGCGGTGTGCGCCGTGTGCGGGACGGGGATCCCGATGGGGCTCGACCTGTGCCGGACGTGTGCGGTCGAGGGCCGTCCCTACGCGTGGGCGCGGACGATCGGCCCCTATGACGGGGCATTGCGGAGGGTGATCCAGGGCTTGAAGTACGAACGGGAAAAGGCCCTCGCTCGGCCGCTCGGGCGGCTCCTCGCGTCCGCGGCCCCGGCCGGGCTCCTGCCGGATGGGGTGTGGACGGTCGCCTGCGTCCCGCCGGACCCCAAGCGTCTCCAGGAGCGAGGGTACCATCCGGCGGAGCTCCTCGCCCGGGAGGTGGCGCGGGGGCTTGGGACCGCGTTTCGCCCGCTGCTTGTCAAGGTGCGGGCTACCCCACCCCAGGTCGGCCGCCCGCGCCGGGAGCGGCGGGAAGCGATGGGGGGGTTGTTCGCCTCCCGCACCCGCGGCCATGGCGAGCCGGTCCTCGTTGTGGACGATGTGATCACGACCGGAGCCACGGCTGCCGAGGCGGCACGGGCCCTCGCCGAGGCTGGGTTCGGGGAGATCGGTGTCCTGGCCTGCGCCCACGCGGTGGGCGGAGGGGAGGACTGAGTGGAGTTCAGACGGCTCGTCGTGGGCCCGCTGCGGACGAACGCCTACCTCGCGCTGGCCGACGGTGAGGGAGCTGTCATCGATCCGGGCGACGCCGTCCCCCGCCTTGCGGAGGACGGAACGGGCTTCACCCTGCGCTACATTCTCCTCACCCACGGGCACTTCGATCACGCCGATGGTGCGGAGGCGCTCCACGCCCGCACGGGCGCCCCCATTCTCTACCACCCCGACGAGAAGAGCACGTTTTGGACGATGGGTCGGCACCCTCCCCCTCTCGGCCAGCCCCTCGCCGATGGCGATCGCCTCCCCCTCGGACGGGAGGAGCTCCTCGTGTGGCACCTCCCTGGTCACTCCCCGGGATCGGTCGCCTACCTATGGGAACGGGGGAAAGTGGCGGTGGTGGGGGATGTCCTGTTCGCGCGATCGGTGGGGCGATCCGATCTCCCCGGCGGATCGTGGGACGCCCTCGTCCGTTCCCTCCTCCGCCTGCTGACCTTGGACGATGAGTGGCGGATCCTGCCCGGCCACGGTCCGGCCACCCGAATGGGACGCGAGCGTGAGCAGAACCCGTATCTGAGGGAGGTTGGTGGTGCCCGGCCCTGACCTCGAGGAGATCAAGTCGCGGGTCGACATCGTCGAGCTCATCGCCCGCTACGTCGCGCTGCGGCCGTCCGGGCAGCGGTTCAAGGGCCGGTGTCCGTTCCACCCCGACGATACGCCCTCGCTCGTTGTCTCCCCAGACAAGGGGCTCTGGCACTGCTTCGGCTGCCATGCCGGTGGCGATGCGATTGGGTTCCTGATGAAGATCGAGCGGCTCTCGTTCCCGGAGGCGCTCGCCCGGTTGGCCCGAGAGCTGGGGATCGAAGTCCGCGTCGGGGAGGGGAAGGGGAAGCTCCTCCAGGCGAACGAGCAAGCGGTCCAGTACTTCGCGTCCGAGCTGCGCAAGCCCTCCGGCAAGAGGGCGCGCGACTACCTCCTCGAGCGAGGGATCACCGACGAGCTGTGGGCAAAGTACAACCTCGGTTATGCCCCCCCGGGCTGGGACGGCCTCCTCCGCGCCCTCGGCCGGCTGGGGATAGACACGCTGCGCAGCGTGGGGTTGGTCGTTCCCGGGGAGAAGGGGTACTACGACCGGTTCCGGGACCGGGTCATGTTCACGATCTGCGATGACCAGGGCCGCCCGATCGCGTTCGCCGGCCGCAGCTTCGCTGGCGACCCCAAATACGTGAACATCCCCAACACGCCGCTGTTCACGAAGGGAACCGTCCTTTACGGTCTCGATCTAGCCCGAGACGCGATCCGCCAGAGCGGACGCGCCGTGCTCGTGGAGGGGTACACGGACGTGATCAGCTTTCAGACGGCGGGGATCGGGGAGACAGTGGGATCGATGGGCACTGCCCTCACCGAGGCCCAGGCCCGCCTCATCGCCCGGCACACGGATCGGGTCATCATTGCTTACGATCGGGATGCGGCGGGGGAGGCCTCGACCCTGCGCGGGCTCGTCCTCCTCCGCGGGGTGGAGCTCAAGGTGGAGATAGCGGTCCTCCCCCCGGACGAGGACCCCGACTCCCTCGTCCGCGGGCACGGGGCAGCGGCCGCGAAAGAGGTCCTCGACGCCGCGCTTCCGTTCCACCGCTTCCTCATCGAGTCCCTCGCCCGCCGCCACGACGTGACCACGGTGGAGGGCCAGGAGCAGGCCTTGGCGGAAGCGAAGGCGTTCTGGCCCGAGCTCAAGAGCATCCCCCTCCAGCACGAGCTCGCCCGCGAGCTCGCCGACCTCCTCTCCCTCCGGGAGGAGGAGGTGTGGCGCTACCTCCACGGGGAATCCCAGTGGACGCCGCCCAAAGAGGGTCACGATCGGATCGGGCCAGAGGAGCTCTTCCTTCACTTCTTGCTCGAGGGGAAGCTGCCCGACCGTGCGCTGGGGGAACTTGACGTGGCGGATTTTCGCCCTGAATATCGCCCCATCGTGGCCAAGTGGGTGGAGCTTCGGCACGGGGGGAAGGAGCCCACGATGGACGAGCTCGCCACCGAGCTCTCGCCCGATCAGCTCCCGGCAATGACGCGGCTCGCCCTGCTCGATCCTCACTGCCCCGACGAGGGCCAAGCCATCCAGGACGTGGTGACCAAGCTCCTTGGGCTGAAGCTGAGGCGTACGCTGGCCGAGATCGAGGAGCGGGCCCGGGAGGCCGAGGCCCGGGGCGAGGTGGAGGAGGCGCGGCGCCTGTTCGCCCAACACCACGCCCTCAAGAAGCAGGATCCTCTCCTGAAAAGGAGGTGAGCATGCCCGAGGACATTGAGATCGTCCCTCCCGAGGCGCGCGAGCCCGGGACGGCAGCGGAGGAGGACGAGCTTGGCGACCTGATCCCCCTCATCGCTGAACTCGCCGATTCCGAACCGGAGGAGGAGCCGGCTGAGCGGGGTCGCGATCCCGTGCGCACTTATCTCCGCGAGATCGGCCGCGTCCCCCTCCTCACCCGGGAGGAGGAGGTCGAGCTCGCCCAGAAGGTGGAGGCTGCCACAGCCGCTCTGGAAGAGCTCAACCAAGGGGTCGTCGATCCGCAACGCAGGGCTGAGCTGGAGAAGATCATCCAGGAGGGGGACGCCGCGCGGGAGCGGCTCGCGGTGTCCAACCTGCGCCTCGTCGTTTCCATCGCCAAGCGCTATATGCACCGCGGGTTGTCGTTCCTCGATCTCATCCAGGAGGGAAACATCGGACTCATGCGCGCGGTGGAGAAGTTCGACTGGCGCAAGGGGTACAAGTTCTCCACCTACGCCACGTGGTGGATCCGCCAGGCGATCACCCGCGCCATCGGGGATCAGGCCCGCACGATCCGTGTTCCCGTCCACACGATGGAGGCTGTGCAGGAGCTGGGTCGCCTGCGGCGGGAGTACATCCGGGAGCACGGGACCCCCCCGAGCTATGAGCAGCTCGCTGAGATCCTCGGGACGAGCGTGGAACGGGTGAAGAAGATCGAGCAGGCCGCTGCGTTCACGACCTCGCTCGAGCGCCCATTGTCTGACGAGGACGACGATACGTTGGGGGACTTCATCGCTGACGATTCAGCCCAATCGCCGGCCCGGGAGGCCCTGCGGGCGCGGCTGCAGGACGAGCTGCGCGAGGCCTTGGCCGAGCTCGATCCCCGGGAGCAGGAGATCCTTGAGCTGCGGTACGGCCTCCTCGACGGCCACCCACGGACCCTGAAGGAGGTGGCGAGCCAGTTTGAGATCACCCGGGAGCGGGTGCGCCAGCTCGAGCTGAAGGCACTGGAGAAGCTCAAGTACCCGGCCCGGCACCGGTCCTTGCGCTCCCTGCGCGAGCTGCTCCTCTCCGAGGAGGGTTGAGATCCCGGAGCGGGCGGGGTGCTGCCGCGTCATGAGGAGCGTCCTTCTCCTCATCGGGCCGACCGCGGTCGGCAAGTCCGCGATCGCCGTGGAGGTTGCGGAGCGGGTGGGGGCAGAGATCATCTCCGCCGACGCCCGGGCGATCTTCCGCGGCCTGGAGATCGGGACGGACCGCCCGCCCCCCCAAATCCTAAGTCGGGTTCCCCACCACCTCATCGGCGCCCTCAACCCCGCGGAGCGCTACGATGCCGCCGCGTTTCGCGCCGACTGCGAGCGCCTCGTGGCGGAGATCCACGCCCGCGGAAGGCGGACGATCGTCGTTGGCGGAAGCACGCTGTACGTTCGCGCGCTCACCCGTGGGTTGTTCCCCGGACCGGCGGCCGATCCCCACCTCCGCGAGGAGCTTGCCCACCGCTCGCTTGCCGCACTGCGGGAAGAGCTTGCCCAGGTGGACCCCCCGTCCGCGGCGCGGATCCACCCCGCGGACCGGGTGCGGCTCATCCGTGCCCTCGAGGTCGTCCGCCTCACCGGTCGCCCCCTCTCTTCCTCGTGGGGAGAGGAGCAACCGTTCCCGTTTCCCCTCGTCAAGATCGGGATCGCGCTCGACCGGGGGGAACTCCACCGCCGGATCGAGGCCCGCGTGTCGCGGATGCTCGCCGCGGGGCTGATCGAGGAGGCACGGCGGCTGTGGGAAAGGGGGATCCCTCCGAACGCCCCAGCTGCGCGCACGATCGGGTACCGGGAGCTGTTCGCCTACTTCCGGGGGGAGCTCGACCTGGGCGAGGCCGAGCGGAAAATCGTCCGCAACACGAAAACCTACGCACGGCGTCAGCTCGCGTTCTTCCGCGCCGAGGCCGACGTGCATTGGCTGGACGGCACGGGCCGCACCGCGGCTGAGGTGGCCGAGGAGGCCATCGCACATTGGCGCGCCGCGGAGGCGAGCCTAGAATCCATCCCGTGCTGAAGGTCCTGTCGACGGAGGCAGCGCGGGCGCTGGACGCCCGGGCCGCGGAGGGCGGGGTTTCCCCGCTCCTCCTCATGGAGTCCGCCGGCCGGGGGGCGGCGATGACGGTCCGCGCCTGGGACAAAAGTGTTGTCGGTAAACGCATCCTCGCCGTATGCGGGACGGGAGGGAACGGCGGGGACGCCCTGGCCGCCGCGCGGTGGCTGGGGCAGTGGGGAGCGGACCCCCGGGCGATCCTCCTCGGCGAGCCCCGCGGCCCGGCGGCCGAACAGGCCGCGGCGTTCCGGGCCTCGTTCCCGGAGAGCGTCCTCACAGTTCAGGATGGGAAGGACATCGCTGCCCTCGAAGCGTGGCTTGCGGAGGCGGATCTCGTGCTTGACGGGATCCTCGGGGTCGGGCTGTCGGGCAAGGCGCGGGGGCTCGTCGCGGCAGCGATTGAGGCGCTCCACGCCTCCGGTGTGCCCGTGGTGGCGTTGGACCTGCCCTCAGGGCTCAGCGCGGACACCGGGTGGGTTTCCGGCCCGGCGGTGCGGGTTGATCTCACCCTCGCCATGGGAGCCCTCAAGCCGTGCCATCTCCTCCCCCCGGCGGCAGAACTGTGCGGCGAGGTCCGGGTGGTGGACGTGGCTTACCCGCCCGGGGTGTGGGACGAGGTCGACCCCGTGGCCCTGGTCCTGGAGGACGACGATGTCCGGGCCCTCCTCCCCCCACGGCCGCGGTTCGGCCACAAGGGGACGTTCGGGGAGGTCCTCGTCGTGGGCGGATCGGTGGGCATGGCGGGGGCCGCCGCCCTCGCCGCCCAAGGGGCGCTCCGCGCCGGGGCGGGGCTCGTTCACGTGCTCACCCCCGAGCCCGTGTTCCCGATCGTGGCTGGCCTGGTCCCGGAGGCCCTCGTCCACCCCGGACCGACCGCGGCGGGCACGTTTTCTCCGGAGGCGGCTGCGGAGGCGGTGCGGCTTGCTGAGGGAATGGATGTCGTCGTGGTTGGACCTGGCCTGGGTCGGGGTGCTGGCCCCGCGGAGGTGGTGCGGGCCCTCGTCCTCGGGCGGATCCCGCTCGTCCTCGACGCTGACGCCCTGTACGCCCTCGCGCACGAGCCGGAGCTCCTTGGGGGGGCCCACGGGGAGCTCGTCCTCACCCCCCACCCGGGCGAGTTCGGTCGGCTCGTGGGGGCTGACCCCGAGGAGATCGTCCCCGACAAGATCCGCTGGGCGCGGGACAGGGCCAGGGCGTGGCGGGCGACGGTGGTCCTCAAGGGCCCGCCCACGGCCATCGCCTCCCCAGACGGTGTCTACCTCACGACAACTGGGAACACGGCCCTCGCCCACGGCGGGTCGGGCGACGTCCTGGCGGGGATGGTCGCCGGTCTGTGGGCAAGCGGGGCCCGGGCCACCGCTGCGGCGTCCGCCGCGGCGTTCGTCCACGGCCGGGCCGCGGACGCCCTCACCGTGGGAAGCTCCCCCCGCGCGGTCCTCCCCACGGACCTCCTCGCCGCCCTCGGCCCGGCGTTCTCCGCGGTCGAAGGGTAGGTCCGGTTGAGGCTGGTCGACACCCACGCCCACCTCGACTTCCCCCAGTTCGACCGGGACCGGGATCAGGTCCTCGCTGCGCTCCGGGCCGAGCGGGTGGCCGTCCTCAACGTCGGGGTCGATCTTCGGTCCTCGGCGACGTCCCTTGACCTCGCTCGGCGGCACCCGTTCGTGTTCGCCGCGTGCGGGATCCACCCCCACGACGCCCGCACGTTCACCCCCGACGCGGAGCGGGAGCTTTCCGCGCTCCTCCGGCAGGGGGCGGTGGCGGTGGGCGAGTGCGGGCTCGACTTCTACCGCGACCTCTCCCCCCGAGACGTCCAGATCAGGGCGTTCCAGGCCCAGCTTCGGCTGGCCAAGAGGCTCGACCTCCCCGTGGTCCTCCACGAGCGGGCGGCGTGGGACGCGTTCCTCGCGGTGCTGCGGGAGGAACGTCCCCTGCGCGGGGTGGTCCACGCCTTCTCCGGCGACACCGCCCGCGCCCAGGAGATCGTCGAGCTTGGGCTCCACCTCGGGATCGGGGGCCCCCTTACCTATCCCAAGAACGAGGCCCTCCGCCAGGCCGTGAAGGCCATTCCCATCGAGCGCGTTCTTCTGGAGACGGACGCGCCATACCTCCCCCCCGTGCCCTTTCGCGGGAAGCGGAACGAACCGCAAATGGTCCGCCTCGTCGCCGAGCGGCTCGCCGCCCTGCGGGGGATGCCCGAGGCCGAGCTCGCCGAGGCGGCGTGGGCCAACGCCTGCCGGCTGCTCTCCGTCGAGCCCCGGTTCTAGGGGAGGTGCCCCCGCTCCCGGAGCGAGGTGTGGCCCGTCTTCGTCACGATGAGGTGGTCGAGGACCTCGATCCCGAGGATCTTCCCCGCCTCAGCGAGCTGCCGGGTGAGGGCGAGGTCGTCCGCGCTCGGCTCGGGGTTCCCCGACGGGTGGTTGTGGGCCAAGATCACCGCCGCCGCCCGGTCGGCGATCGCGTCGGCGAACACCTCGCGGGGGTGGACCGGGCTCGAGGTGAGGAGGCCGACCGTGATCACCCGCGACTCGATCACCTCGTGGGCCCCGTTGAGGGTAAGCGTCATGAAGTGCTCCTGCTTCCGATCGCGGATCGCGGCGAAGTAGGGGAGGGCGTCCCCCGGTCGCTCGATCCGGCCCGGACCGCGCTGGAAGTGGCGACGGGCGAGCTCCAGGGCAGCGAGGATCTGGCACGCCTTCGCCTCCCCCACCCCGGCGAACCGCGTGAACTCCGCGAGGCCCCACCGCCCGAGGCTGGGACCGGCCTCTTTCAGCACGGCCGAAGCGAGCTCGACCGCGCTCTTCCCCTTCGTCCCGGTGTGGATGAGGACGGCGAGGAGCTCGGCGTCCGACAACGCCTGTGGGCCGCGAGCGCGGAGCTTCTCCCGCGGCCGCTCGAACTCAGGCAGGTCCTTGATCCGCCTCGCCGTCATCCTCGGGAGATCATCGTGCGCCCCCGTTGTCCGTGAACCCCCTCGATCGAGGGCGCTCAAAGTCCTTGTCAGATCGCGGGGTGGCCTGGAACAGCAACCCCTTGTGCCCAGCGGAACCGCCGCCTATTCCGAGAGGGCCATGCTCGTCTGGCGCAACCGACGGGTGAGCTCGCCGATGAGCTCGAGCGCGAGGTCGGGGTACGTCGTGATGAGCGCTCGGATGTCCCAGCTCGCGAGAACGAGGCACTTCGTGGGCGTCACCGCCACCACATCGGCAGAGCGGGGTTGCCCATCGAGGACGGCCATCTCCCCGAAGAACTGACCAGCACCGAGCCGCGACAGGACCTTCTCCCCTCTGCGCACCTCGACCTGGCCATCGAGGATGAGGAAAAACCCGACCTTGCTCCGGTCGCCCTCTCTCACGATCGGCTTGCCGGGCTCGAACTCCATTTCCTTCGCCGTCTTGACGACCGCCTGGAGGTGCTTCTCGCTGAAGGACGAGAACAACGGGACTTCCCTGAGCAGCTCAATCGCGTTCTTGGCCATCGGCCCCCCTTGTTCGCTCTGAATCGCGACGATCATAGCATCCCCCTCCTGCGGTGACAACCGCCACGCCCCGCGCCCCAAACGGGCCCGAGCCGCGAAGGCAATGCGGTTGAGGGAAGAGGCGAACGCGGCTAACATCGAGCCCCGCGGGTCTGTAGCTCAGGTGGTTAGAGCGCACGCCTGATAAGCGTGAGGTCCCTGGTTCGACTCCAGGCAGGCCCACCCGCGCCGCGACCGGCCGTCCTTCTATGCCGCCCGGGCCCAGCTGATCGAGGTCAAGTCGGGGACCACCAGATCGGCGTAGGGAGCCAACTCCTCTTCAGTCCCGAGCCCGGTGAGCACCGCGATCGTTCCCCCGCACCCCGCTGCCCGCCCCGCCAGCAGGTCGGTGACCGTATCCCCCACCATCACCGTCTCCTCGGGGGGGACGCCGAGGGCGTCGCAGGCCATGAGAACCGACTCCGGGTCAGGTTTCCGCTTCTCGCAAACGTCGAGGCCGACCACGACCGAGACGAGGTCCTCCCACCCGAGCGCCGCGAGGTGACGCCGCGCCGCGCTCGCGGTGTCGTGAGTCACAATCGCCGTTTTCCCCCCCGCGCGGTGGATCGCCCGGAGCCCCTCCTCGGCCCCCGCCGTGGGACGCAGATGTCGCTCGAAGGGGAACTCCTCGTCGACCTCGCGGAACACCCGCCCGACGAGGTCGCGCGTTGCCCCCAGATCCCCGCTCCGACGCGACGCGAGGTAGAGCGCGACAGCGTCCTCGACATCGCATCGCGGGAGGTGGAGGATCGTCCCCCTCGTCGGCCCTGGCCGATCCCGATCGAGCCCCATGAACCGGCGGAGCATTTGGTGTTCGGGTTCGGCCAGCTCCAGCTCGCCCGCGAGCCGCCTTGCCCGTTCGCCCATCACGGCGAGCCAATGGTCGAAGGAGACCAAGGTCCCGTCCTTGTCGAACAGGAACCCTGACCCAGTGAACGCGCCCTCCCCCACCGCCAAGCGAACCGGCATAGCGGGATGGTAGCTCCGCATCGAAGGGGGACAAGGTCCCGGCGGCGGGGGACCCCGGTCCCCCCCATCCCCTCTGCTCCCCGGATACCGTAGGTGACCCCATGACGCACGACGCCAGGCTCGCCACCCTCGCGCTCATTGCGGGTGTGGTCGGCTTCCAGTGGCTGGGCCACGCCCCCACCACGGCCCTCCTCGCCGGCGACCCGCCGCCCAACCCGCCCCCCGTCACTGCGGAACGGCGTGGGGTCTACCTCACCGCCTACGCCGCGGGCCAGCCCGACTTCCTCGAGGGCACGCTGGACAGACTGGCCGAGCATGGGCTCAACACCGTGGTGGTGGACATCAAGAACAACCAGGGGGAGGTGTGCTACGCGTCGGGGGTCGAGCTCGCCCAGCGGATCGAGGCCGTCACCCCCCTCCTCGACCTCGCGGCGATCGTCCGCACAGTCCATGCGCGGGGCATGTACGCAATCGCCCGCCAGGTGGTGTTCTACGATCCGATCCTCGCCCGCCACCTTGGTCTCCCCTCCGCCCCATGGGTCCTGCCCACGGTGGAGGCGGCGATCACCTACAACCTGGACATCGCCGCGGAGGCCGAGCGCGTCGGCTTCGACGAGATCCAGTTCGACTACGTCCGGTTCCCCGATGATGGCCCGATCGGTCCCGATCACTCCACACGCTGCCAAGCGGTGGAAGCGTTCCTCGCCCGAGCGCGGGCCCGGCTCTCCCTACCCCTGTCGGCGGACGTATACGGGCGGGTGATGTTCCCGTGGAATGCGCAGCGCATCGACCCGATCGGCCAACACCTGGAGGGAATGGCGCGGTGGGTGGACGTCATCTCCCCCATGCTCTATCCATCCCATTACGCGGAGCAGGAGTTCAAGGACGATCCGTACGGAACGGTTCGCCGGGGCCTCGAATGCGGAGGGGCCCGTGTTGCCACACCCCTTCGCCCCTACCTCCAAGCGTTCGCGATGGCGCTCCCGCCCGGAATGGGCCTCGCCGCGTACATCGTGGCCCAGATCGAGGGAGCGGAAGAGGGGGGAGCCGACGGCTACCTGTTTTGGAACCCCCGCTGTGACTACAGTGCCGTGTGGGAAGCCCTTGGATTGGGAGACCGCCCGTGACCGTGATCTCCACCACTTGTCCCGTGCCCCTCGCGCACCCTAGAATGCGATGCGGCTCCAAAGGGGGTGTCGGGGTGTGAGCAGGGTGATCGTGATTCTAGCAGTGCTCGCGGGGATGTCCGTGGCGGCGGTGGGGCAGATCGTGGCGGCGGACGCGTTCAGCTGCACCGGCGTGGTGGAGGGAGGCGTATGTTGGCTGTCCAACCCCCGGTTGATCGATAGCGTAACGTGGCGCTTCACGAACGTGCCGACGGGTGTGCCCGTTCCCCTCGTCCTGGAGGGGGTGGCCAACGACATCTGCGAGACCTGTGACTGGGGTCGGGATGTTCTCGTCCGCCTCTACTACCGGGCCGACGGGGACTCTTACTGGCAGCGGGCGGATCTGTGGCTGCGCAACGTATCACCTGAGCCCACGGGCTGCCTGTTCGCCTACCCCGTGCGGGGGGAGACGCGGATCCTCCCCCCCGGGCCGACCCTCGAGATCGTCGCCCAGCGCGTCCTCAGTTGCGACCCCCACGTCGGCTTTTCCCGCGGGAGCCTGACCCTGGGAGCGGCTCCCCTCCCCCCGACCCCCACCCCGCTGCCCACCCTTCCCATCGAGCCCCCCCCGCCCCCCCCTCCCCCACCGCCGCCTCCCCAAGAGGAGCCGACGTGCAGCGCGGGACCGGACTTCGTGTGCAGCGCCGGCGACCTGCCCCCGGAATGCGTGCCGGGCGGCGTCGACCTCGCCACCGTGGTCCGGCAGCCCCTCCCCAACACGTTCGGCCCCGGCCCGGACGCGATCGTCCTCCAACCCGGGCACTACACGGGCTCGCTCGGCGAGGGTGACGTTCAGGATTGGTACAGGATCCAAGCGCTGTACGGCGATGCGTACCTCGTGTGGCTCGACCCGGGGAACCTCGTGGTGGACGTGTACCTCGTCCACGACCCGTGCGGGGACGTCCTCGCCCAGTGCCTGAGCATCTCCACGCCCTCCACGACCCGCGTCCCCTGCTATCCAGGCGTGGACTGCAGCCCCCTCTCCGAGGAGTGCTTCCTCGACGGGGTGTGCAAGCTCTTCATTCGCATCGTCCGCCGCGCGGGGAGCGGGGAGTACCGCCTCTCGATCCTCGAGGCCGTGCCCGAGGTCCCGTAGTCCGTTGCGGTTCATCGGCCTCGACCTCGCCTGGTCCCGTCGCCGAACGACGGGGGGAGCGATCCTGGCGTGGGACGGGAACGCGGCCCGTCTCGTGGCCTGGGACCCCGCCCTCGGCGACGATGGGTCCATCCTCGCGTTCACCCTCCGCGGCGCAGGCGAGGACGGGGCGCTGGTGGCGATCGACGCCCCGCTCGTCGTCCCCAACGAGCGGGGGACGCGACCGTGCGACCGGGCCCTGTCCCGGGCCTACCGCCGCCAGGAGGCCGCCGCCTACCCGGCCAACCGCGCCCGGCTCGGCCCCGCGGTGCGGGGTGAGGTCCTCGCTGCTCGCCTTCAGGACCACGGGTTCACCGCCTCCCCCCTCGTCCACCGCCAGGGGGAGGTGCGCCAGGTCGTCGAGGTGTACCCCCACCCAGCGACCGTCGAGCTATTCGGGCTCGAGAAGACGCTCAAGTACAAGGCCCGCCCCGGACGAACCCTGGCCTCCCGGTGGGCGGAGCTACTCCGGCTGCGGGAGCTCCTCGGGGCGTTGGCGGACCGCGAGCCAGCCCTCGACGCCGAGCCATTGCTGGCAACCCTCGACCCCGCGGGCCTCCGCGGCCAGGCCCTCAAGGCGGTCGAGGACCTCCTCGATGCCCTGGTCTGCGCCTACATCGCCGTCCACCTCTGGTACTGGGGCGAGGCCGGCTGCCGCCGCTTCGGCGACCTCGACACAGGGTACGTTCTCGTCCCGATCAGACCCGGCGATCATTGACGGACCCACACCATCGCGAGCGCAGGACTTGACAAGGGGGGGCAGCGGCCTAGAATTAATCTTATACTTACCAGGGGGTGATCGGAGTGTCAAGGTGGATGCAGCCGGTGGCGGTGGCCCTCGCGGCCATGGTGGGACTGGTCCCGGCGTTCGCTCAGATCTGGCCACCAGAGTGCGGATGGCAGACGTGCTGGGATTGCGGGTACGACAATCTGCCCTGCGAGCCGTGTGCCTCGCTGTGCTGGATCGGTTGCGCTGCTCTCGTGGCGTGGTGCTTGACGCAGCCCCAACCCATGTTCTGTGAGTGCGATTGCAGCTTCTGCGGCACGTGCCCACAGTGGACCTGCTTCTCCTATCGGTGCTGGATCTGTGGTGATCGGCCGATGCGGATCGAGCCACCGGTTGAGTTCGAAGAGGCTGCTGCCCAATTGCCTTTCCCAATCTAGGAGGCCGGCGATGCGAGGCTTTGTTCCCACGTTGCTCGCAGTTGCCCTCGGAGGAGCCGCCTTCGGCTGCCCGCTGAGAGAGGAACTGGCCGAGGGAATGTACTGGACCTACCGGGTTGAAGCGACAGACTACCTCAGTCCGTGGACGGTCTCTACCCATGAGTTCACCCTGACGATCCAGACCGGCCAGAGGGTCGAAGGTTCCCCCTGTCCGGCCTGTCCGGAAGGTCTGTTCCAAGGCTGGTCTCTCGAAGCCACTCTCGACACACCATGGGAGCGGCGTACCGAAGCACTCACCTTCTGGCAGGTCGCGCCCTCAGTCTCGATCGCGCGATGGCCTCTCCCCGTTCTGTTCGTGACGAACCAGGTTCTCCCCCACCTCGTCCTTGCCGCAGCCACCGTAGGGATTGTCCGAAACCCCGAAGACGGTTCAGCGGTCCAGGCGCGGGTGGTCCCGGGACGGGAGGGAGCGCCTCTCCACGAGCGGGTGGCACTCACCGTGAACTACGGCAAGGCCATCTCCACGTCGGCCGGGGAGTTCTGGGAAACCTGCCGGGTGGACTACGAAGCTGAAGGAGGGTCGGGTGAGCACCATGGGACTGCTTGGTGGAGCAGCGAGGCGCAGGGATGCGTGTATGCCGAAGGCGAAGTGACACAACTCCACTCGGTCGTCCTGCGCTATCGGGTCGAGCTCACGGACTGGGGGAGAGTGTAGGCCCCCGCCCGCACAGCCCGAGGTAGGCCCGCTGGTCGGGGTTGAGGGCGTCGATTCGTACTCCGCGGCTCGCCAGGAACCGCCGGGCCACGTCCTCGTCTACCTCGGGGGGCACGGGGTGGACGCCCGGTGCCAGGCCCTTCCCCTCCCGCGCCAGCCACACGAGCGACAGGAGCTGGACCGCGAACGAGAGGTCCATGATCTCCGCCGGGTGGCCGTCCCCGGCCACGAGGTTCACCAGCCGCCCCGCGGCGAGGAGGTACACCCGCCTGCCGCTGGGCAACGTGAACTCCTCGACGTGGTCGCGGACGCGTCGCCCTTCGGCCCGTGCTCGCAGCGACCGGACGTCGATCTCGACGTCGAAGTGTCCGGCGTTGGCGAGGATCGCCCCGTCCTTGGAGGAGAGGAGGTCCTCGAACGTCACCGCGTCGGTGCATCCGGTGGCGGTGATCACGAAGTCGGCGCTGGTGATGGCCACAGCGACGGGAGCCACGGAGAACCCCTCCAGCAACGCCTCCGCAGCCCGCACCGGGTCAACCTCGGCCACTGTCACCTCGGCGCCCAAGCCGCGGGCACGCTGGGCAATTCCGCGACCGCACCACCCATAGCCGACGACGAGGACCCGTTTCCCGGCCACGAGAAGGTTCGTCGCCCGCATGATCGCGTCCCACACCGACTGCCCGGTCCCGTGGCGGTTGTCGAAGAGGTGCTTCATCCGCGCGTCGTTCACCGCCACCACCGGGAACAAGAGCCGCCCGTCGCGCGCCAGTTGACGCAACCGGACGAGCCCGGTCGTCGTTTCTTCGCACGCGCCGATGACGTCGTCCCCGAGGTCGCGCCGCGCGCCGTGGAGGAGGGCGCACAGGTCGCCCCCGTCGTCGAGCACAAGGTGGGGCCGAATCGCGAGGACCCTCTCCAGGAACGCGGTGTACTCCGCCTCGCTCGCTCCGTAACGGGCGTGGGTGGCGACCTCACCGCTCAGCGCCGCCACGACGTCGTCCTTCGCGGAGAGGGGGTTCGAGCTCGTCACCGCGACCTCGGCCCCCAGCTCCTTTAGCGCGAGTGCCAGGCGCGCGGTCTTCGCCTCGAGGTGGATGCACAGCGCGGCCCGGAGCCCAGCGAGCGGCCGCCCAGGCCCAAGCTCCGCCTCGAGCGCGGCGAGGATCGGCATGTGGGCGCGCACCCACGCGATCTTCTCCTTCCCCTGGCGAGCGTGGGCGGAACGCGCAGTGAACATGGACCGATCGTAGCCTAGAGCCGCACCTCACGCAGGGCGCGGGCGATCCCGAGGAGGACGAGGGCGATCCCCACGCCCTGGGCGATCCCCGGCGCCTCGCCGAACACGAGGTACGCCCACAGGGTCGCCCCGACCGGTTCCCCGAGGATCGCCACCGCGACCACGGAGGCCGGGAGCCGGCGCAGGGCCCAGTTCACGCTCGTGTGGCCGAGGAGCTGGGGGCCGAGCGCCATGAGAGCGATCCAGGGCCAGTCGCCTGGCAAGGGGAGCGGGTCCCCACGGCCCCCCGCCCCTCCCAGGAGGATGAGCGCCGCCATTCCATAGGTCACGGACACGTAGGGAAGCAGGGGGCCCGCCCCCTGAGCCCGGCGGCCGACGAGGAGGTACGCTGAGGCAGCCACCGCCCCGAGGAGGGCGAGCGCGTCCCCCAGGAGCGCCTCCCCACCCACCGCGAAGTCCCCTCCCCCGATGAGGATCCCCCCCGCCGCGGAGAGGAGGATCCCCTGCCACAGGACCCGCGACGGCCGCTCGCGGAGGAGGAGGGCCGACAACAGTCCGACGAAGATCGGGTTCGTCGTGACCAACGCCGCCGAGCTCGCCACCGTCGTGTGGCGAAGGGACTCGAACCAGAGGGCGAAGTGCAGGGCGAGGAACGCTCCCGCAAGGGAGGCCAACCCCACGCCGCGCCGGGGGAGACCGGGACGGCGAGCCGCCAGCAGGGGGAGGAGGACCGCCGCGGAGAGGGTCATCCGCCACGCGGCCGTGGTCACAGCGGGGGAGGAGGTGAATCGAATCAGGATCGCCGCCCACGACAGGGAAACGATCCCCAGAGCGAGCCCGACCTTCGTCGGTCCCGGCAGGGAGGGGTTCAGGCGCACAGGGCGCGGAGCTGAGGGAGCACCGCTTGCGTCGCCCGGTACCCCGCTTCCGCGCCGGCGCCCACCGACACATAGGTGGGAGGGCCGGCCCCGAAATCCGGGCGGATCACGACCTCCGGGGCGAACGCCGCAACCTCGAGCTGGGCGATCCGCTTCTGGAAGATCGTCGCCATCTGAAACAGCACCCCGAACACCGTAACCCGGGTCAGGTGTTTCTCCGCGGGGGGCACGAGGACGTCCACGGCCACCACCACTTCCGCCCCGAGCCCCCGCACCACATCCACGGGCAGGGGGTGGACCACCCCGCCGTCGATGAGGGTCTGGCCCCCGATCTCCACGGGGACAAACAGCCCCGGCACGGAGAGGGAAGCGCGGATCGCCTCCGCCAGCTCCCCCTGCCGGAGGGCCACCGGCTCACCGGAACGAAGATCGGTCGCCACGGCAGCGAACGGGATCGCCAGCTCCTCGATCCGACGCTCCCCCACGATCCCATGGAGCATCCGCCGCAGCTCCTCCCCCGAGCTCCATCCCCGCCAGGGGAACGTGGGGAGGAAGAACCGCACCGCCTGACGGAACCCCGCCTCCTCCCACAGCCGCCCGATCTCGGGGAGCGGAACCCCGGCCGCGAACAGGCCCCCCACGTACGCCCCCACGCTCGTCCCAGCGATGGCGTGGACGGGGATCTCCGCCTCACCGAGGGCACGGAGGACGCCGAGATGGGCGACCCCCCGCGGGCCGCCGGCGCTGAGGGCCAGCCCCACGCGTTTCATGGGCCGCTGGGTGGGGCCGCGGTCAAGGCCCACCCTCGTCTGTCGCTACTTGGTGATCGCCCCGACCGGGCACTGGTCGATGGCTTCGTCCACGCAAGCGAGGGACTGGTCCGCCCCTTGGACCACGTGGGCGTAGCCGTCGTCGCCGAGCTCGAACACCTCGGGGCACACCTGAGAACACAACCCGCAACCCGTGCACAGATCCTGATCCACTTTGACCGCCATGGAACCTCCTTTCGCGTAGCGGCGTACTATACCCGGGGTCCGCCGCCCCCTCCACGCGGGGCTGTTGCCCGGGCCGCACCTCGTCTGTATAGTACCGAGAATCCACTACGGAGGTGGTATCCCGATGCTGCGCCTGAGATGGTGGACCCTGCTCGTGCTCGTGGCGTGGGCCGCGCCCACGTTGGCCCAGTGCTCACCTGAACAGATAGCCCAAGCCGACGCCCTGTTCGAGGAGGTGTGGCTCACCCAGTACACCCTGAGCGACGCTCCTGAGCTCCAAGCGAAGCTCGAGACGGCGCTCAACCTCTACGAAGCCGTCCTCGCACAGGACCCGGACAATGTTCACGTCCTGAACATGCTTTCCCGCTGTTACTACACCCTGGCGGACATCTTCCTCCCCGAGAAGGACAAGTCCAAGTTCCACGAGAAGGGCCAGGAGTACGGGGAGCGGTCCATGAAACTGCAGTCCGACCCCGAACTGGTGGCGAAGTGGACGAGTTCGGACCCCTTCCTTGCCGCAGTGCGCGGTCTGACCGACATCGAAGCCCTGTTCTGGACCTACAGCAACTGGGCGCGCAAGGTTCAGCTGGGGGGGGCAATCGGCCTCGTCGCCGCCGCGCTGCGCGGCGACGACAAGAAGCTGATGGCGATCATGGAGCGGTGCATCGAGCTGGACCGGGGGTACATCGCCGGGGGTCCCCTGCGCGCGCTCGCCGGCTACTGGGCCGAGCATCCATTCAGCAAGGACCCGGAGAAGGTGCGGGTGCTCCTCGAGGAGGCGATCGCCACCTACCCCGACTACCTGGAGAACCGGCTGTTCTACGTGGAGTACTACCTGATGCCCGCCGAGCGGTGGGCCGAGGCACGGGAGGAGCTGCAGAAGGTGATCGACGCCCCGATCGGGGTCGATGCCCTGGAGAACGGATACGCCAAGATCCGGGCCCTCGACCTCCTCGGGCAAGTGGAAGGGAAGTAGATGCCGGGGATCCTCGTCATCCTCGACGGGCTGGGCGGGCGCCCCACCGACCTCGAGGGCGCGACCTGCCTGGAGCGCGCCTCGACCCCTGTCCTCGATGCGCTCGCCGCGCGAGGGGCGCTCGGGTTGATGGACCCAGTGGCGCCCGGGGTGCGGCCGGGATCGGACACCGCCCACCTCTCCATCTTCGGATACGACCCGTTCCAGGTGTACACGGGCCGGGGGGCGTTCGAGGCCCTGGGGATCGGGATGGACGTGCGGGGGGGCGACGTCTGCCTCCGCGCCAACTTCGCCACGGTGGAGGAACGGGACGGGGACCTCATCGTCCTCGACCGGCGGGCGGGGCGGCTCCCCGATGGGAAACCGTTCGAGGAGGTGCTGAACGGGATCAGCCTCGAGGAATTCGGTCTGGAGCTTGCGTTCCGCGCTTCGACCGAGCACCGGGGGGCCCTTCTCCTGCGGGGGGAGGGGGCGTCGGCCGCGGTCACGGACACGGACCCCCACGAGGTGGGGGCCCGCGTGGCCGAGGCCCAGGCCAAGGACGGCCGCGCGCTGCGGATGGCCGAGGCCATCAACGCGTTCACCCGTCGTGCCCACGAGGCCCTGCGCGACCACCCCCTGAACCGGGACCGCGAACGCCGCGGCGAGCCGCCCGCCAATGCGGTCCTCCTCCGCGGGGCGGCGGTGATGCCCCACCTCGAGCCAATCACCGCGGAGTACGGGATCCGGGGCGCATGCATCGCCGGCGGAGCCCTGTACAAGGGGGTAGCGAGGCTCGCTGGGCTCGCCGTGCGCGATGTCCCCGGGGCGAGCGGGGACCTCCAGACCGACCTCGGCGCCAAGGCCCGCGCGGCCCTATCCGCCCTGGAGGGGGCGGAGCTCGTCTTCGTGCACATCAAGGGCACGGACAACGCCGCTCACGACCGGAACGCCCAAGCGAAAAGAGCGTTCATCGAGCGCGTCGATCGGGAGTTCTTCGCGCCGATCGCGTCCGCGCTGTCCTGGGATCGCGTGCACCTCTGCGTGTCCGGGGACCATACCACCCCCCCGGCAGTGGGGGAGCACACGGCGGACCCCGTTCCCGTCCTGTTCGTCGGGTCGGCTGTGCGGCCCGATCGCGTCCGCGCGTTTGGGGAACGGAGCGCAGGCGAGGGGGGGTTGGGGAGGTTCAGCGGGCGCCTCGTGCCCCAGCTCCTCGGGTACTGCGATCTGGGGCCGAAGTTCGGGGCATGAAGGAGGAGGATGAAACTCGCGGATCTTGCGAAGCTCCTTGACGCCCAGTTTGTGACGGGGGCGGACCAGGCGGAGCGGGAGGTCAGCCGGGCGTTCGCCGCCGATCTCCTTTCCGACGTGCTGGCCATGGTTCAGGAGGAGGGGGTGCTCCTCATCACGGGGATGATCACCCCCCAGGTGGTGCGGGTCGCCGAGGTCATGAACATGGGGGCGGTGCTGTTCGTGCGGGGGAAGCTTCCCCCTCAGGCCACGGTGGAGTACGCAACCGGCGCCACCATCCCCCTCCTCGCGACGCAGCAGGACATGTATGAGACGTGCGGTATCCTGTACAGGGCCGGCCTCCTCCCCGCCAAGCGCAAAGGATTCCCCCTCGGCAATGCCTTCCCCCACGCGGGTCATCCATAAGCGCATCTACGAGGTCGCCCCGCGGGACCTCGAACGGGCGGGCACCGTCTCCACCGCGGTCCGGCGCGAGCTCCTCGCCCTGGGGATGACCCCGGACATCGTGCGGCGGGCGAGCATCATCTGCTTCGAAGGGGAGATGAACATGGTCCTCTACTCCAAGGGAGGGCGGATCATCCTCCTCGTGCGCGACGATCGGGTGGAGCTCCTGTTCTCGGACCGCGGTCCAGGGATCGCCGACATCGATCTCGCGAGCCAGCCCGGCTACTCCACCGCCCCGGATTGGGCGCGGGAGTTGGGATTCGGGGCCGGGTTCGGCATCAACAACATGGAGCAGAACTCGGACTTGTTCAAGATCCGATCCCGTGTGGGGGAAGGGACCGTGGTGCGGGCAACCATCCTCCTCGGGGTCCCCTTCCTCTAGGAGGTGCGATGGAACTGCGGCAGGTGATCGCAGCGATCGGGCTCACGGCCCTCGTTGGCGCCGACCTCGCGCGCGAGGTGCGGGATGGCTACTGCTCGGACCTCCTCTCGGACGTCCTCGCCCACGCCAAGGCGGGCGACCTGTGGATCACCCATCAGCGCCACCTCAACGTGATTGCAGTCGCGAAACTGCGCGACGTGGCGGGGATCGTGTTCCCACGCCGGCTCCGTCCCAGCCCGGACGTGGTCGCGCGCGCCCAAGCGGAGGGCGTGAACCTCCTCCTCGCGGAGGGCACGGCGTTCGAGGTGGCGGGGAAGCTCTACCGCGTCCTCCACCCATGAGGTGGTGGCGGGCCGACCTCCACATCCACTCCACCCTCTCCCCCTGCGCGAGCCTCGCCATGTCCCCGGCGCGGATCGTCGCCGAGGCCCACCGGGCGGGACTTGATCTCATCGCGATTTGCGACCACAATGCCGCCGAGGCCGGCCGGTACGTGCGGCGCCTCGCGGGCGCCGCGCCGGCTGTGCTCATGGGAATGGAGATCCAAACTGCCGAAGAGGTCGAGATCTTGGCCTACTTCACCGACGAGGAAAGCCCGCTCCTCCTCCAGGAGGAGCTGCAGGCGTCCCTCCCCGATATCCCGTGCGATCCCGAGCTGTTCGGGGATCAAGTGGTGGTGGATGAGCGCGAGGAGATCGTGCGGCGCGTGGATCGGCTCCTCCTCTCCCCGGTGGACCTTCCCCTTTCCACCGTGGTCCGCCGAATCGAGGACCGAGGGGGGCTGGCCGTCCCCGCCCACGTCGACCGGGTCCCGGGCGGGCTCCTCGCCGTGCTGGGCCTGTTCCCGGAGGGGGAGTGGCCCCTCGCCGTGGAGATCGCGCCGTGGACCCCCGTCGCGGCGGCAACGGCGTCCTGGCCAGGGCTGGGGACGCGTCCCATCCTCCGTGGATCCGATGCCCACTACCCCGAGGAGATCGGGCGGGCGTGGACAGAGCTCTACCTCGCTGCCCCCACACTCGACGAGCTCCGGGCGGCACTCCGGGGGGAAGGCGGGCGAAGGGTGCGCCCCGGCCCTGAGCTGAAGGAGGAATGGTGAACCCGACGATTGAGGACCAAGTTGCGGAATTGACCCGCCCGTACGCGGGAGCGCCTTCAGAGCTCATCCAGGCCCTCCACCGCGTGCAGGGCCAGCTCGGCCACATCCCCCGGGAGGCCCAGGCCGCGGTGGCGAAGGCCCTCGGCGTCCCCCTGTCCCAGGTGCGGGGGGTGATCACGTTCTACCACTTCTTCCGCACCGCCCCCGTGGGCCGGCACACGCTCCGCCTGTGCCTGGGAACGGCGTGCCACGTCCGAGGAGCGGATCTCATCCTGAAGGCGATCCGCGAGGAACTGGGGGTCGGGCTGGGCGAGACCACCGCCGATGGTGCGTTCACCGTGGAGGGCGTGCGCTGTCTCGGGGCGTGCGGCCTCGCCCCGGTGATGATGGTCGGCGAAGAGGTGTACGGAAGACTTGACCCCAAGAGGACGAAGCGCATCCTGCGCCAGATCCGGGAGGGCGGGGGATGATCGAGGACCTGGCGATGCACCTCGCCGATCTCGTGGAGAACTCGTTGCGCGCGGGGGCACGGCACATCTCGGTCGCCCTCCGTCGGCACGGGGACTGGCTCGAGATGGAGGTCTGCGACGACGGATGCGGGATCGCGGACCGCGATCTGCCGCGGGCCGTGGACCCGTTCTATACCACGAAGCCGCGATCGGCGATCGGCCTTGGACTCCCGCTTCTTGCCCAGACGGCGGAAGGGACGGGAGGGACGTGTTCGATCGCGAGACGAACGGGGGGCGGGATGCGGGTCGTCGCGCGCTGGGGATGGGAGCATCCCGACCGCCCACCGCTGGGGGACATCGTGGGCACGCTCGTCCCCCTCATCGCGACAAGCCCCGAGGTTGAGTTCACGGTCGAGCTGGGTGATGATCGAGGGACGTGGCGGCTGCGTACCGGCGAAGTCCGTGAGCACCTTGGGGAGGTCCCGTTCACCCACCCCGATGTGCTTCGTTTTTTGGAGAGCGCCCTCCAGGAAGGGATCGACACGGCCAGGATGAAGGAGGGAGAATGAGGCTCGACGAGCTGAGGAAGATCCGGGAACGGGCGGCGGCGGAGCTGCGCCTCCGGGGCGGGGCGTCCCGGATCAAGATCGTGGTCGGAATGGGTACCTCGGGCATCGCCGCCGGGGCGAGGCAGACCCTGCGCGCCATCCTCGACGAGGTCACGCGCCGCGATCTGCGCGACGTGGTCGTCACCCAGACCGGGGAGAAGGGACTCGCTGCCCAGGAGCCGATCGTCGAGGTCCACGAGCCGATGAGGATCACGATCTACGGAGAGGTGGATGAAGGGGTCGCGCGCCGGATCGTGGCCGAGCACGTGGTCAACGGCCGGCCCCTCTCCGAGCACGTGGTGGAATCACGGGAGGTGCCGGGTGATCAACCTCCGCATTGACGATACCCCTGTTCAAGCCGAGCCGAACTCGACGATCCTCACCGCGGCCCGCGCGGCGGGGATTCGGATCCCCACCCTCTGTCACCTCGATGCCCTGCGTCCGGTGGGGGCGTGCCGGCTGTGTTTGGTGGAGGTTCGCAACTGGAACGGTCGCCTCGTCCCGGCATGCGCAACGCCGGTTCAGGAGGGCCTCGATGTCGTCGCGAACTCCGACCGGCTCGCCTCCCTCCGCCGGACGATCCTCGAGCTCCTGTTCGCTGAACGGAACCACATCTGCGCGTTTTGCGTCTCGAACGGACACTGCGAGCTCCAGGACCTCGCCACAGAGCTGGGTATGGATCACGTCACTTTCCCCTACCGCTTCCCGGCCCTCGCCGTGGACGCGAGCCACGCCAAGTTCGGGATCGACCACAACCGGTGCGTGCTCTGCGGCCGCTGCGTGCGGGCCTGCGCCGAGGTCGAGGGTGCGTTCACGTGGGGGTTCGCCGGCCGCGGTGTGCACACCCTCGTCGATGCCGATCTCGGCGAGCCATGGGGCGAGTCGGAGACCTGCACCGGATGCGGAAAGTGCGTCCAGGCGTGCCCCACCGGGGCCCTGTTCGAGAAGGGGAAGGCCACCGCGGAGCAGGTGAAGCGTCCCGCGCTCCTGGCCGACGTCACGCAGAGGAGGCCCCGTGCCTAAGATTCGGTTGGCATCGGTGTGGCTCTCCGGGTGCTCGGGGTGCCACATGTCGTTCCTCGACCTCGACGAGCGGCTGATCGAGCTGGCGGGCAAGGCCGAGCTCGTGTTCTCCCCGATCGTGGACAGCAAGGAGTACCCCGCGGACGTGGATGTGGTCCTCGTCGAGGGGGCGGTGGGGAACACCGAGCAGCGCCACCTGCTCGAGGAGATCCGGGCGAAGACGAAGATTCTCGTCGCGTTCGGTGACTGCGCCGTCACGGGCAATGTGCCGTCGCTGCGCAATCCGCTCCTCCGCGAGGAGGTGTTGCGGACGGTGTACGGCGAGGGGGACATCCCCGGGCTGGAGGAGGGGGACGTCCCCGCGCTCCTCCCCCAGGCGCTTCCCCTGCACAGCGTGGTCAAGGTCGACCGGTTCCTGCCCGGCTGCCCGCCGTCCGCGGATCGGATTTGGAGGTTCGTCGAGGGGCTCCTCGCCGGGAGGAGGCCCGAACTGACGGGCGCGGACCTCCGCTTCGGGTGAAAGGGGGGATGGTGCGCGAGATCAAGGTGCCGGTGACGCGAATCGAGGGCCATGGCCTGATCACGATCGTGCTCGGCCGTGACAGGAAGGTGAGCCGGGCCCGGTTCCACGTCACGGAGGGCCGCGGGTTCGAGCGGTTCTGTCAGGGGCGGACGCTGTGGGAGATGCCAGGGATCACGGCCCGCATCTGCGGGATCTGCCCCGTGTCCCATCTCCTGTGCTCCGCCAAGGCGGGGGACGCGATCCTCGCCGTGCGCCCCCCCCACCCCGCGGACAAGCTGCGGCGCCTCATGAACCTCGGCCAGTTCGTGGAGTCCCATGCCCTGTCCTTCTTCCACCTCTCATCGCCCGACCTCATCTTGGGGTGGGATTCCGACCCTAAAGCGCGCAACGTGTTCGGGCTCGCGGCGGCCCATCCCCAGCTCGCCCTGGACGGGATCCGGCTGCGCGCCTACGGGCAGGAGATCATCTCCGCCTTGGGGGAAAAGCGGGTCCACCCCGCGTGGGCCGTGCCCGGCGGGGTGCGGGCCCCCCTCACCCCCGCGGCCCGCGACCGCCTCGCCGCGAAGCTTCCCGAGGCGATGCGCATCGCCCAGGACGCCCTGTCCCTGTACGAAGACACGATGGGGAATTGGGCCGACGAAGTGGCCACGTTCGGGAACTTCCCATCCCTGTTCATGTCCCTCGTCGGGGAGGAGGGGGCGTGGGAGCACTACGAGGGACGGATCCGGTTCGTGGACGCCGAGCGGCGGATCGTCGCCGACGGGCTGGACCCCGCCCGCTACCCCGAGTACATCGGGGAAGCGGTCGAGGGCTGGTCCTACCTCAAGTTCCCCTACTTTCAGCGCGACGGCTACCCCGACGGACTGTACCGGGTGGGACCGCTCGCTCGGCTCAACTGCTGCGATCGGATCGGGACGAGGCGCGCTGACGAGGCGCTTGGCCGGTTCCGCTCCATCGCGGGCGGGAAGGCGGTGACGAGCTCCTTCCACTACCACTACGCGCGCCTGATCGAGATCGTCGCTGCGCTGGAGCGGGTCGAAGCGTACCTCGATGACCCGGAGATCCTCTCTCCCCGCGTGCGGGCCGAGGCTGGGGTGAACGAGCTCGAGGGGGTCGGGGTCCACGAGGCGCCGCGCGGGACCCTCTTCCACCACTACTGGGTAAACGAGGACGGCATCCTCGAACGGGTCAACCTCATCGTGTCCACGGGCCACAACAACCTCGCCATGAACCGCACCGTGGCCCAGATCGCGCACCACTACCTCGACGGGGCGAAGGTGACCGAGGGGCTCCTCAACCGGCTCGAGGGGGGGATCCGTGCCTACGACCCTTGCCTTTCCTGCTCCGTGCATGCCGCCGGCCGGATGCCGCTGCGGGTGGTCCTCGTCGGGCCGGACGGGGAGGTCCTCGACGAGAAGGTGCGGGACGCATGATCCTCGTGGTCGGACTGGGCCACCCCCTGCGGCGGGACGATGCGGTCGGCCTGTGGGTGGCGAGCCGCCTCCCGGAGGCGGATGACCTCAAGGTGCTGGGGGTCCAGGACTTGACCCCAGAGCTCATCCCCCAGGTGGCAACGGCGGACCTCGTCATCTTCGTCGACGCGCGGGTCGGGTCGGGACCGGTGAGGTGGGAACGGGTCCGGCCCGGCGAGCTCCCTGCCCTGACCCATGCCTTCACCCCGCGGGGGTTGCTGGCGTGGGCGGAGCGACTGTTCGGCCACGCCCCTCAGGCCTGGCTCGTGACCGTCCCGGCGCGGGACCTCTCCCTCGGCGAGGGGCTCTCCCCCCGCACCCGCCGGGCGGCGGAGGCGCTGGTGGGTCGCCTGCGGGCCTACCTTGCCCGAAAGGGGAACCCGTGAGGCGCATCCAGGTCCTTCTCTGCTCGGGGACCGCCTGCCAATCGTCGGGGAGCGAGCGGGTGAAGCGGGCCCTCCTCGATGCCCTCGCCACCCACGACCTTCTCCCCGAGGTTCAGCTCGTGGACACGGGCTGCATGGGCCCCTGTGAGCTGGGGCCGGTCCTCCTCGTGTACCCGGAGGGCACGTTCTACGTGAAGGTCCAACCGGACGATGCCGTGGAGATCGTGACCGAGCACTTCCTCAAGGGACGCCCGGTGCGGCGCCTCCTCTGGGCCGAAGGGGCCCCCCAGCCCCACGAGATCCCGTTCTTCGCCCGCCAGAGGAAGCTCGTCCTCCGCAACTGCGGCACGATCGACCCGGAGAGGATCGAGGAGTACATCGCCGTCGGCGGGTACGAGGCCCTCGGGCGGGCGGTGACGGGGATGGCGCCGACCGAGGTTGTCGCGGCGATCAGCCAGTCCGGCCTGCGCGGCCGGGGCGGGGCGGGGTTCCCGACGGGGACGAAGTGGGAGCTCGTCCGGGTGGCAGCCGGAGCCCCCAAGTACGTGATCTGCAACGCCGATGAGGGCGACCCCGGCGCGTTCATGGACCGGGCGATCCTCGAGGGGGATCCCCACTCGGTTTTGGAGGGGATGGCCATCGCCGGGTACGCGGTGGGGGCAAGCCAGGGCTACCTCTACATCCGCGCCGAGTACCCCCTCGCCATCCAGCGCCTGGAGGTGGCGCTGGCCCAAGCGCGCAAGGTGGGCGTTCTTGGACCGAGGATTTTCGACACCGAGTTCTCGTTCGACATCGAGCTCCGCATGGGGGCAGGGGCGTTCGTGTGCGGGGAGGAGACGGCGCTCATCGCCTCGATCGAAGGGCGGCGGGGCGAGCCCCGGCCCCGGCCTCCGTACCCGGCGACGAGCGGCCTCTGGGGGAAGCCGACCCTCATCAACAACGTCGAGACCTATGCCAACGTCCGCCACATCCTCCTCGACGGGCCGGCGGCGTTTGCCTCGATCGGAACGGAGAGGAGCAAGGGGACGAAGGTGTTCGCCCTGGCCGGCAAGGTGCGGAACACGGGCCTCGTCGAGGTGCCGATGGGGATCACCCTCCGCGAGCTCGTGTTCGACATCGGCGGCGGGGTCCCCGCGGGACGGGAGTTCAAAGCGGTCCAGATCGGGGGGCCGTCGGGGGGGTGCCTCCCCTCCTCCCTCCTCGATGTCCCAGTGGATTACGATTCGCTTTCCCAGCACGGGGCGATCATGGGATCGGGTGGGGTGATCATCCTCGACGATGCGACGTGCATGGTGAACATGGCCCGGTTCTTCCTCGAGTTCACCGCCGACGAGTCGTGCGGCAAATGCGTCCCCTGTCGGGTCGGCACCCAGATGATGCGCGCGATCCTCGACCGCATCATCGCCGGGGCGGGGAAAGAGGAGGACCTGCAGCGCCTCCGGGAGATCGGGGAGATGATGAAGAGCGCGTCGCTGTGCGGGCTGGGGCAGACGGCACCCAACCCCGTCCTCTCCACGCTACGCCACTTCCCCGCGGAGTACGAGGCCCACATCCGCGATCGCTCCTGCCCGGCCGGCGTGTGCCCGAACCTCGTGCGGTACAGGATCGATCCTGACACGTGCCGCGCCTGCGACGCCTGCCGCCGGGCCTGCCCCACCGGGGCCGCCCAGGGCACGGCCGGCACGCCCCCCTACCGGATCGTCGACGAGCTGTGCATCCGGTGCGGGGCGTGCTTCGACGCGTGCCCGTTCGGTGCGGTGAGGAAGGAGCCGCGATGAACAAGGAGCGGCCGACGAAGGACGCGATCGTCGCCCGCCACCCGCGCTCGCCGGAGGCCCTCCTCTCCCTCCTCCACGACCTCCAGACGGCGAACGCGGGGAACCACCTGACCGCCGATGACCTCGCCCTCGCCGCGGCCCACGTCGGCGTCCCCCTGTCCGCCGTTCGCGACGCTGCTACGTTCTACTCCATGTTCAGCCTCGCCCCCCGCGGCCAGCACATCATCCGGCTTTGCGCGTCCCCCAACTGTCATCTCGCCGGGGCGTGGTCGGTCCTCGACGAGCTGCGACGGCTCCTCGGGGTGGAAGTCGGGGAGACGACCGCGGACGGGTTGTTCACGCTGGAGCTCACGAGCTGCCTCGGGGCGTGCGGGGTCGCTCCGGTGATGATGATCGACGATGAGGTCATGGGGAACCTCACCCCAGAGCGGGTACGGGGAGCGCTCGCTCGCTACCGGAGGGGACGATGAGGCTCGCGCGAACCCATGTCCTGGTGGGGGTGGACGACGAGGCCCGCCTCGCTGGGGTGGACGCGGTCCTCGCCTCCCTGCACGGGGCGCTGGCCGAGCTCGGCCTCCAGGGCGAGGTCCAGGTCGTGGAGACGGGCTCGCTCGGGATCTCCGGGCACGGGATCGTGATCGCTGTCCAGCCGGACGGGGTGTACTACGCCGGGGTCACGCCCGCCGACGCGCGCCAGATCGCGGAGGAACACCTCCTCAAGGGCCGTCCCGTGGCCCGACTCCGGCTGCCCACGACGGCCCCCGTGGCGCGCCCGGCGGAGGTCCTCGGCCGCCAGCGGCGGGTCGTCCTCGCCAACTGCGGGGCGATCGACCCGGAGCGGATCGAGGAGTACATCGCCATGGGGGGGTACGAGGCCCTCGGCCGGGCGGTGACGGAGATGAAGCCCGAGGAAGTGATCGAGGCGGTGAAGAAGGCGGGGCTGCGCGGCCGGGGCGGGGCGGGGTTCCCCACCGGGATCAAGTGGTCCGCGGTCCGCACCGCCTCCGACCCGGAGCGGTACGTGGTGTGCAACGCCGACGAGGGAGAGCCGGGCACGTTCAAGGACCGCCTGATCCTGGAGGGCGATCCGCACAAGCTCCTCGAGGGGATGGCCATCGCCGGTTACGCGGTGGGGGCACACATCGGGATCATCTACATCCGAGGGGAGTACGCGCTCTCCATCGCCCGCATCGAGCGGGCCATTGCCGCCGCCGAGGCGCTGGGGATCCTCGGCGAGCGGGTCTTCGAAACCGATTTCTCGTTTCGGGTCGAGGTCCGCCCCGGGGCCGGCGCCTACGTGTGCGGGGAGGAGACCGCCCTTCTGGAGAGCTTGGAGGGGAAGCGGGGTTGGCCGCGGATCCGCCCCCCCTACCCCGTGACCCACGGGCTGTGGGGGAAGCCGACCGTGGTCAACAACGTCGAGACGTTGGCCAATGTCCCGGACATCCTCCGCCGCGGGCCGGCGTGGTACCGCACGCTCGGCACTCCGACCTGCCCCGGGACGAAGGTGTACACGGTCCTCGGCCACGTCCGCTACCCCGGCTTGGTCGAGGTGGAGATGGGCACCACCCTCCGCACCCTCATCTACGAGTTGGGAGGAGGGCTCCTCCCTGGCCGGTCGCTGAAGGGCGTCCTCGTCGGTGGGGCGGCGGGGGCGTTCCTCTCCTCGCGCGAGCTCGACGTGCGGCTCGACTTCGACTCCCTGGCCGAGCGCGCGGCGGCCCTCGGGTCGGGGGCCGTGCTGGTGATGGACGAGTCGGCGTGCATCGTGGACACGCTGGGGAGCGTGCTGCGCTTCTTCCGCCACGAGTCGTGCGGGCAATGCACCCCCTGCCGCAGCGGGACCGAGGTCCTCGTCCGCCTCATCTCCACGCTCCAGACGGGCAGGGCGGACGAGGCGACGCTGGCGCAGATGATCCAGATCGTGGGCGCGATGCGGGCCGCTTCCCTGTGCCCCCTGGGCCAGTCGGTGGCGCTTCCTGTGCGCACCGCCCTCTCCGAGTTCGAGGACGAGTTCGCCGCTCACATCGCGGGCCTCCCCTGCCCTTCCTGCGCGGCGACGGCCCGCGCCCTGGGGTGGGCTTCCCGATGAACCTCACCTTCGCCGGGGCGGCGGGCACGGTCACAGGCTCCTGTTTCCACCTTGAAGCAGGCGGACAGCGGATCCTCATCGACTGCGGGATGTTCCAGGGGCCTCCCGAGCTGGAGGCCCGGAACCTCGTACCGTTCCCATTTGACCCGAAGAAGGTCGATTGGCTCATCCTCACCCACGGTCACCTCGACCACCTCGGCCTCGTCCCCCGCCTGTTCCGGGAGGGATTCCGCGGCCAGGGGATCTGCACTCCCCCCACTCGGGACATCGCCGGCGTGATGCTCATGGATGCCGCCCGGATTCAGGAGGAGGAGGGGGAAGCGGCCCTGTACACCGCCGCCGATGCCCTGGCCTCCCTCGACTTGTTCCGGACCCAAGTCGAGTACGGGCAGGAGCTGGCGCTGGGAGAGAGGGTACGCGCTCGATTCCACGATGCTGGTCACATCCTGGGGGCAGCGTTCGTGGAGATCGAGGCAGAAGGGAAGACGATCGTGTTCTCGGGGGACCTCGGCAACCGCGGCAAGCCCCTCGTCGAGGATCCTGCCTACCCGCCCCAGGCCGACATCGTGATCCTGGAGTCGACGTACGGCGATCGGGAACACCCCCCCCTCGAGCAGTCGGTGAACGAGCTCCGCGACGTGATCGTGGATACCCTCGCCGGCGGCGGGAACGTGGTCATCCCCTCGTTCGCCCTCGAACGGACCCAGGAGGTCCTGTACCTCCTGTTCTGGATGTGGCGCGAGCACCGGATCCCGGCATGCCCGATCTACCTCGACTCCCCCCTCGCCACCCAGGCCACGCGGATCTTCGAACGGCACACGGAGCGGTTCCCCACCCCTGCTCGCCGGCTGTTCCGGAAGAAAGGGGACCCGTTCGACTTCGAGCTCCTCGAGTACACCCTGACCCGCGCCGCCTCGAAGCGGATCTCCGCGGAATCGGGGGCGATCATCATCGCTGGGTCTGGGATGTGCACCGGCGGACGCGTCCTTTACCACCTCCGCGACAACCTCCCCCGCCCGGAGTCAGCGGTCGTGTTCGTGGGGTATCAAGCCATCGGGACCCTCGGCCGCGCGATCGCCGACGGGGCACCGCGGGTCGAGGTGCTGGGGTCGATCGTCCCGGTGCGGGCGGCGATCCATAAGATCGAGGGGTTGTCCGCCCACGCCGACCTCCCCATCCTCACGGACTGGGTGCTCCACGCCGATCCCCGCGTGGTGTTCCTCGTCCACGGGGAGCCCCCTGCGTTCACGTCCCTCGCGGAGCGACTCGCATCCCGGGGTTGTCCGGCCCGCATCGCCGGGTGGCACGAGACGGTCACGTTATGAGGGTCGCCGTCCTTGGGACGATCGCCGTGGGCCTCGTGGCCGAGGTGGACCGCCTTCCCCGCCCGGGGGAGACCGTGCCCAGCCACGGCCTCACCCGCGAACCGGCGGGGATGGGCACGCTGCAAGCGATCGCCGCCGCCCGCCTCGGAGCGGCGGTGGCCTTGTACGGACGGATCGGCGCGGACCCGTTTGGGGACGAGATCCTCACGGCCCTCCACGGAGCGGGGGTCGACATCGCCCCCGTCGAGCGCATGGCCCGCTTTCCCACGGGGGCGTCGCTCGTCCTCTCCGCGCCCGATCGGCAGTTCCTGGCTGCCCACGCCGCGGGGGCGAACGGGGAAGTGAACGAGGGATACGTGACCAGCTTTCTTCCCCAGATCCGGGAAGTGGACGCCCTGCTCCTCGACCGCACCCTGCCGTTGCCGGCCGTCGCGGCCCTCCTCCGCGGCCTGCCCCCGGCCCAGCCGCTCGTGGTCCTCCACCCCATGGCGCTCGTGGATGTCCCCTCCCTTCCCTGGGAGCGGGTGGACTTCATCTTCGGTGGGCACAACGCGGGGCCCGTCCCCGCCGGAGCCCCCACCGGGGCGGAGGAAGCGGCGCGCCTCGGCCAGCCCTTCCTCGACCGGGGAGTCCGCCACGTGGTGACCCTCGCGAGCGGGGAGGGGGCGTACCTCGTGGAGAAGGCGGGCACGACCCGGTTCCCGGTCCGGGAGCTGCTGGTCCCCTCCCCTAAGGTGCGGGCCGCGTTCAGCGCAGCGCTCGCCGTCCGCCTCGCCGCCGGGCGCGGCCCATACGAGGCGGTTGGGTTCGCGAGCGCAGCGGCGACCCTCGCCGCGGCGCGACGGGAAGGGCCCCTTTCCTTCCCGACCGCCGCGGAGGTCCAGGAGTCCCAGTCCCGTCCATCGCTCCCCCTGGGCTGATCGGGTGGCCGCGAGCCCCGGTCAAGGGATGGTCCCGTTGCCGCCCCTGCGCGGAGGGCGCACCATCCTCCGGCCCCAGAACGCGGCGATCCCCTCCAGCACGAGCTTGGCGGCGGTGATCGCCGACACAGCGGATGGATCGAACGGAGGGGCGAGCTCCACGAGGTCCATCCCCACCACCTGAAACCCAGACAATGTCCGGTAAATCCCGATCACATCGTGGTAGGTGAGCCCGCCTGGCTCGGGGTTCGTCACCCCCGGGCACAGCGATGGATCCAGCGCATCGAGATCGACGGTCAACCACACCGGAACCTTCGGATCAAGTCGGCCAGCGATCTCGTCTGGCCCTGCGAAGAACGGCTCCCCGACCTCCCCCCCGAAGAAGGAGCGGGCCCCCACGATCACGAGGCGGGACGCGATCTCGCTCACCCGGCGGAGGACGGTGGCGTGGGTCACCCCATCCTCCCCGTACGTGTCCCGGAGGTCGGTGTGGGCATCGAGGGCCACCACTTGGATCGGGCCCCGCGCCGCGGCGGCGCGGACCGACGGCAGGGCCACCGTGTGCTCCCCCCCCAGGACGACCGCCCCCTTGCCTGCCGCGAGGACCCGCCCCACCGCGAACTCCGCGGTGGAGAGCATCTCCCCGAGCGCCGCGTGAGGATCCACATCCCCTAGGTCACAGACGCCGATCCCCCCGAGGTCGCAATCGAAGATCCGGGAGTAGAGCTCGATCGAGTCGGAGGCAGCCCGGATCGCCGTCGGCGCTTGGGCCGGGCCACCGCGGTAGGACACGGTCCGTTCCAGGGGGACGCCGAGGATCGCCACCCGCGCCTCGGCAAACGGCGTGCCCAGGCCGAGGAACCGCAGCGGGCCGATCACCGTTCCCCCCCCACCACGAGCTCCTCCACGAAGCGAGGCAGGGCGAACGCCGCGCGGTGGAGCCGCGGGGTGTAGTAACGGGTGACGATCCCCCGCGCGCGGAACCGCTCCTCGATCACCCGTCCGTCCACCTCCAGCGGGCGGTCCCCCGCCAAAACGTAGGCCCACAATCCGGATGGGTACACAGGGACGAACCCCAGATAGGGTGCGCAGTACGAGAACAGGGGCCGCAGCACGGCGAGGAGACTCGCCAGTTCGTCCGGGGCGTAGAACGGTGAACCCGCCTGAAACGCGGCCACCCCTCCCCCCTGGAGGGCCTCGCGGCACGCGACGAGGAAGCGCGGGGTGAACAGCGCCGCCCCAGGCCCCACCGGATCCGGGGAGTCGACGATGAGCGCGTCGAACGCAGCCCGATGCTCGGGGACGAACCCCTCCGCGGGAGCGGTCACGACGCGCACCCGGGGATCCTCGAACGCCCCGCGATGGACCGCGCCCAGGTGACGTCGCGCGGCCTCAATCACCTCGGGATCGATCTCGACGAGGATTGCCTCCTCGACCGAGGGGTGGGCGAGGACCTGCCGCAACGCCCCGCCGTCGCCACCCCCGGCCACGAGGATCCGGCGGGGGGCAGGGTGGGAGAGGAGCGCCGGGTGAACGAGCATCTCGTGGTAGAACGCCTCGTCGCGCTCGGAGAGCATGAACCGGCCATCGAGCGCGAGGACCCGCCCCACGCGTTCCGTGGCCGCGATCTCGATCCGCTGGTGCGCGGTGCTCCCCTCGTGCAGGCGCGCCTTCACCTTGAGACACAGGCGAACCCCTGGCGCCTGGTCCTCGCACAGCCACTCATCGCTCACAGTCGGATCCCTCGCTTGATCTCGATCACGCTTGTGCGGCCTGGGCGGAAGAACCGGCACAGCTCCTCCACCGCCCCCTCCGGACACACCTCCTCCCCGCACGTGAACACGTCGAGGGCGACGTACCCCCGCTCGGGCCACGTGTGGACCGAGATGTGGGACTCGGCGAGCACGGCCACAGCCGAGATCCCATGGGGGTTGAACCGATGGACTTGGATATCAAGGAGCGTGGCTCCTGCCCTGTCCACCGCGCGCCGTAACCACTGACGGACCTCTTCCACGTCGTCCGCCCGGTGCTCACAATCCCACAGCTCGACGATGAACTGCCTACCGAGTCCCAACATCGCTCACCTCCATCGGCGATAGGATCGACAGGAAAGGGCCGCCTCCCGCGGGGAGGGACCCCACCTGATACGCGATTGTAGCGTGTTTGCGCAGCGGGGGCGGACTAACGGGGGGACAGGTCCTGCCCGGCGTCGAGATGGTCGGCGAGGCGCGGCGGAACCCGGTTCTCCCACGTCCGGCGGTGGTAGACGTAGCTCACGAGCAACGGGAGGGCAAGCGTGGCCTCCGCGAACACCATCTGCTCGAGGCCCTGGGCGACCTTGCCCCACGAGCTGGCCTCCTTGAGGGTCGACCCCGACAACCCCCCATCCCGCACGTCGGCGACCGTGATCTGGATCGCGTACTTGTGCATCGGGGCCTCCACCCCAAGGACGTCCGCCGCCACGACCACGTCCTGGGCGAAGTTCTTCGGCACTCCGCCCCCAACCATGACGAGGCCCGTTTCCCGAGCGGCGATCTTGATCTTGGTGAGCTCGAGGAAATCCTTCACTGAGTCGATCGCCACGTGGCGATCCGGGCGCTGCCATTGGTGGAAGACGAGGCCGAAGCCCGCGCTGGAATCGGAGAAGGCGGGGCAGAAGATGGGCACCCCCCTCTCGTAGGCGAGGCGGGTGATCGAACCCTCGCCCTTCCCCCGCTCGACAAGCCACCGCCCCATCTCCCGGATGAACTCCCGCGACGAGTAGGTACGGGGAGGGAGGGCATCGGCGATCTCCGTGACCGTGTGGTCACAGACCCGCAGCTCGTCCTCATCGATGAACGTGTCGTAGATGCGGTCGATGTGAAGGTCGCGGAGCGCATCGTCGTCCGCGTCGGGGCTTCCCCGGTAGTGTCGGAACCCAAGGGCCTCGAAGAAGTCCTGGTCCACGATGTTTGCCCCTGTGGCCACGATGGCATCGACCATCCCATGCTCGACGAGGACGGAGACCGACCGCCCCAGCCCCGCGCTCACGAGCGACCCCGCCAGGCACAGGATGATCGTGCACTCGCGATCGGCGAGCATCCGATCGTAGATCTGGGCCGCGCGGGCCAGGTTGCGGGCCTGAAACGCGGTCCGCCCCATCGCCTCCAGGAGGGGCACCGCGTCGAACGCGGTGGGGTCCAACTGTTCGACCGGCGTGCGGAGGTAACGGTGCTTGTCCTGTTCGTGAACCATGGTCCTACGGCAAAAACACCGCTGCGGCCACGACCGTGGTGTAGCCCTTGTTGTCCACGACCGCGGATTGGGTGATGTTCATCGTGCGCACGATCTTTCCCGAGATCTTCCAGATCTCCTTCTTCGCGTCCCACACGAGTTCGTCGTCGAACTCGATCCCGAGGGTGGAGGCGAGCATCGAGGCGGCGAGGTCCTCAGCGTGATCCCCGGCCTGTTTCTCCTTCTTCCCGAACGAGGTGTACTCGGAGAGGTACCCGTAGGCGGCCCGATCGGCCGGGATCGCGCATCCGACCGATGCGGCGATCAGCCGGTGGGGCTCGTTCGAGACGCAGCGCGAGAACACGCAGAACACGACCTGGCCGGGGGCGAGCGCCCGCAGCCCTTCCGTGCGGGAGACGACCTTGCACCCTGGCGGGATGATGCTCGACACGTGAACGAGGTTCAGCTTCTCGATCCCAGCATCGCGGAGGGCGAGCTCGAACGAGCGCAGCTCCTCCTTGTGGCGGCCCACCCCCCGGGTGAAGAACACCCGGCGGGGGATGAGGGGCGCTGCCAGCCCCCCCGTCGCCGACTCAACTTCCCCGCTCTGCCTGAACGTGCTCCTTTGGCGTGCCATCTTCGCCCTCCATTATAGGACAAAGTCCGCCGCGCCGTGACCGGCCCCGCGCGCTCTGCTGATCCAGTCGCGCTGGGCCGCGATCAGGTGGTCGCGGCTTCGTCGTCGACGAAGATGTCCCCCTCCACGGGCCCCACGTCCACCTCCGCCTCCGTGACGAGCTCGATGCGCAGGAGCGCTGACCTGTACCACGGCTCGAGCCCCCCGGGTACCCGCCGGACCGGGAGGCGCTCCCATGCCCGCATCGTCTCCACGTACGGCCAGTTCACGTAGGCGTGAAATCCGTCGCGCAGGTCGGTGATCACGGCCCCCCACCCCAGCAGGGCCTCCTGGATGGCCCGCCACTTGGCGAGCGACGCCTCGGCGTGGGTCAGCCCGAGGTACCCCGCGCACCCCGGCCCGCGGAGGGCGGACAGGCCGCGCCCAGCGAACAGGAGGAACCCCGCCAGGCTCTCCGTGGGGTCGCAGGCGAACGTGTCGAACGCCCGTTCCAGCTGCGGGGGCAGGGGGGCGCGGAGGTCGTGGGGCACGACCTCCACCGCGAGCGACTCCCGCTCCGCGACCCCGGCGATGAACGACGTGATGCGGGGGTCGGCGTCGAGGACGACGACGCGCCGCGGGAGACGGGTCACGGCTGCCGCCAACGAGACCAGATCATCGTCCCCAAGGACGAGGAGATCCTTCCCCGCGAGATCCCCCTTCGCCCACAGCGCGGCGATGCGGGCGATCGTCGTCTCCTCCGTCACGTAGCCCTGGTCGAACTCCTGGGACGCGTCAGGACGGCCCGCAGCCAAGCGATGGAACTCCGTCTCGATCTCCCGCAGGAGCCCCAGCTCGAGCCCCGTTCCCCCGCACCGCGGGCAGGCGAGCGTGCGGGCCGGGGCAAGCCTCAGCCGGGCACACCCCGCCTCTCCCGCCGGCGTCAAGCGGACCGCACTCCCGGCCATCTCCACCCACCCCGCCTCCGCCAGGCACTCCAGCCCAGCGCACACGGCAAGGACGGGGACCCCCGCGAGCTCCACGATCCGCCAGATGTCCTCCGCCGCGAGGAGCGCAGCGAGGATCCGCTCGATGTCCCGTTCCCGGATGGGGAGGCCGGCCCTCCCCTCCGCGCGGGCGGCCAAACCAGCGAGATCCATCCCCGTCCGCTACAGGACCAGGAGCTCGTCCTTGGGGAACGACGACAGGACGCGCACGCCGTCCGCGGTCACGGCGACGAGGTCCTCGATCCGGATCCCGAACCGCCCGGGGAGGTAAATCCCCGGCTCGATCGTGACCACGTTGCCCGGCGCGAGGACGTCCTCGGACGCGGGCCCCACGCCTGGCCCCTCGTGGACCTCCAGCCCCACCCCGTGCCCGAGCCCATGGCCAAACCGATCCCCGTGACCCGCCCTGACGATCACGTCGCGGGCAGCGAGGTCGACGTCCTTGCCTGCCACCCCCGCTCGCACCGCGGCGAGGCCGGTGCGGTTCGCCTCAAGCACGATCCGGTAGATGTCGCGGGCGTCCCGGCCGGGTTCCCCCACCGCCACGACGCGGGTCAGATCGGCACAGTACCCATCCACTCGGGCGCCGATGTCGAACAGGACGAGATCCCCCCGCTCGATCGTCCGTTCCCCCGGCCGGTAGTGTGGCATTGCGCTCCCGGGGCCGCTGGCCACGATGAGGTCGAACGCCACCCCATGTGCGCCGTTCCGCCGGTACCAGACCTCGAGGTCGAGCGCCACGTCTCGCTCCCGCAGTCCCGGGGCGAGCCGGTCCACGATCCAGCGCAGGCCCTCGTCCGTGAGCCTCGCTGCCGCGGCGATCCGCTCGATCTCCTCCCCTGACTTGACCCGCCGCAGATCCTCGACCATCCCCGCCTGGGGGACGAATTCGATCCCCGGGGCGAGCCGAGCGAGCTCCTGGAACACGTACACGCTTGTGCGGTGGGCACCGATCCCCACCCGCTTGACCCCGAGCGCCCCCAGCTTGTCGGCGAGCCAGGGCAGCCAGCGGGGCGTCGTCTCCTCGATGGGGAGTCCGACGACCTCGTGGCCTGCCTGCTCGGTGTACCGGGAATCCGTGACGAACAAGGGCTGCGCGCCGACGATCAGGCCCCCCGTCGACCCGCTGAACCCAGTGAGGTAGCGCAGGTTCGCGCCGTCGGAATGCTCCACGTTGATCACCAGGAACGCATCGAGCCCGCGCTCCCGGGCCCGCCGCCACAGTTCCTCCCGCCGCGCTGCGTAGTCCATCCCCCCTCCTCCTGAGCGTCGGGCCGGCCCCTGGGGGCGACCCGACGTAGGCCATTGTAGAGGAGGGTTGGCGTGTGTCCAGGGCCCGCCCGGACCCGTATAATCGGGCCCACGATGACCCTCGATGAGCTTCAGGCGCGGTGCGAGGAGATCCGCAAGGAGTGGGCCCAGGCGAGCGCCTCCGCCCGCGATCCGGCTGGGGTGGAGGCCCTCCGGGTCAAGTTCCTCGGCCGCAAGGGCCTCGTCACGACCGCGTTCGACGCCCTGCGCATCCTGCCACCCGCGGAGCGGGCCGCGGCGGGACGTCTCCTCAACGCCCTCAAGGAGGAGATCGCCTCCGCGCTCGAAGCGCTCCACGTCGAGGCGGAGCGGAAGGCGGTAGAAGCGCGTCTCACCGCCGAACGGTACGACCTCACCCTTCCCGGGATCTGGCGCCCGGTGGGCCGGCTCCACCCGTTGACCCAGGTGCGGCGGGAGATCGAGGACATCTTCCTGAAGCTTGGGTTCGACGTGGCGAGCGGGCCGGAGGTGGAGACGGACTACTACAATTTCGAGGCCCTCGCGATCGGGGCTGACCACCCCGCCCGGGACGAGTGGGACTCGTTCTACATCGCCGATGGCCTACTTCTGCGCACGCATACCTCGCCCGTTCAGATCCGGGTCATGAAGTCCCAGCCGCCGCCGGTGCGCATCGTGTGCCCGGGGCGCTGCTACCGCCGCGACAACCCCGACGCCACCCACTCCCCGGTGTTCCACCAGATCGAGCTCCTGTGGGTGGAGAGGGGCCTCACGTTCGCCCATCTGAAGTGGATCCTGAGGGAATTCGTCACGGAGTTCTTTGGCCCCGGGTACGAGATGCGGATCTCCGCCGACTTCTTCCCGTTCACCGAGCCCTCCGCCCAGGTCCACATCCGCAAGCCCCCCGGGAAGTGGCTGGAGATCATGGGAGCGGGGATGGTGGATCCGGCGGTGCTGGCCGAGGTGGGGTACGACCCGGAGGAGGTCACCGGGTTCGCGTTCGGGCTGGGGGTCGAGCGGATGGCGATGCTCCGCTGGGGGATCGAGGACATCCGCCTGTTCTTCCAGAACGACATCCGCTTCCTCGCGCAGTTCTAGACGAGACGCGGTCGGGGGAGGCCAGGCCCCCGTCCCCCCTCAACGGGCGCCCCAGGTGTGGAACGCGGCCTTCCCCTCCCGGGTGAGGAACGCCCACTGGATGAGGCCCATCCGATCGCGATGGAATGCCACGCCCTGCGCATCGAGCCAACCGTGGAGCGCATCCCGCACCGCTGTGATCCGATCCGCGGACGGAGCGGCGAGAAGATCGCCGATCGCGGTGAGGGTTCCCTCCGGAACGCCGAGGAGCCGCAGCTCCTCCCCCGCCCAGTGCCGGGTCGGGGCCCACGACCCGCAGGCGACGGCGAGGAGCCTCGTCAGGGCCACCGCCCCTTCCCCGAGGACGAGCCGCGCCGCGAGGTCGTTTCCTCGGTCGAGGCACTTCGCCGCCCGGCCGAGGGCGAAGACCGTCTCCAGGTAGTGGACCCGGAGCCGGGTCTCCCGCACCGCGGGGGGCAACACCGCCAGACGGCGGAACAGGTCGGCGAGCCTGTGCTCGGGGTCGTGAAGGATCGCCGCGTGCTGAAACGGGTAGTGATCGAGGTCCCGGGGCGATTGCTCCAACCCCACGAGTTCCCCCCATGGCCGAAGGTAGAACTCGTGGTCCACCCGCCGCGGCGGGCCCTCCTCGATCGCGAACACGTGGCGCTCCTCGAGCGGAGTTCCCTCGTACGCCGCGTCGTCGAGCGCGACCTCGACGTCGTAGTCCGAGATCCGATCCCGGAACGGCCGGCTCGCCGACCCCACGAGGTAGATCCCGACCACCCCTGGCCTCCCCACGTACCGCTCCGCCAACTCCCGTGCCCGGTCCATGGCCCGATTCTAAATCGGACAGGTCGTTCCGCCGGGAGCGGTCGCGGGGCACGACATCGGGTACGATCCCGGCATGGGACATGACAGCTTCTCGTTCTGGATCGTGGCCGCCCTCGCGGTGGGGCTCGTCGTGACGGGGATCGTCGGGGCAAAGCCGCCGCTGCGGGTGGTGGACGAGCTCGACCTCGCCCGCTACCTCGGGACGTGGTACGCGGTGGCGAGCATCCCGACCCCATTCGAGCGGAACTGCGCCCGGGGGACGACCGCCACCTACGCCCTCCTCCCGGACGGGCAGATCGAGGTCGTGAACGTGTGCTTCTCCGCCGATGGACGGCGGATCGAGGCCCGCGGCCGGGCGTGGGTCCCCGACCCGAGGGTCCCTGCCAAGCTCAAGGTGAGCTTTCTGAACCTCTGGGGCCTCCGGTTCTTCCCCGCCGACTACTGGGTGATCGACCTCGCCGCGGACTACGCGTACGCCGTCGTCGGCCACCCCAGCCGGAACTACGGGTGGATCCTCTCCCGCACGCCGACCCTGCCCACCGAGGTCCTGGCCGGGATCCGGGACCGCCTCGCGGCCCAGGGGTACGATTGGTCCAGGTTCCGGATGATCGACCAGACGATCCATGGCCAGCCATGACTTCCTCGCAGGTCGGGCGGAGAGGTACGAACGGATTCACGTCCAGCTCCGCGATCTGATCGCCGGGAGGTCCCCGAACCTCACCGCGGCGATGGCCACGATCTGCGCCGTGCTCCACGCGAAGATGCCGCACCACTCGTGGACCGGGTTCTACTTGGTGGCCGGCGATGAGCTCCACGTTGGCCCCTACCAGGGTCCGGTGGCGTGCCAGGTCCTGCGGGATGCCGGCGTGTGCATCGCCTGCCTGCGGACCGCCCAGCCCGTGGTCGTGCCCGATGTTCGACTCTTCCCGGGCCACGTCCCCTGCGATCCCCGCTCCCGGAGCGAGATCGCCCTGCCGGTGGTGAAGGAGGAGCGGGTGGTGGCGGTGTTCGACGCCGACTCCCACCGGCCAGCGCAGTTCACCGCCGCCGATGTGGAACCCCTGAGGAAGATCCTGTCCCTCCTCGCCCCGTACCTTTGACACTACGCCGCCGCGTTTGGGCACACCCGCCCGCGCGAGGTACAATGGATCCTGCCCACGGGATGAGCGCGTGGGAAAGGGGGAACCGATGAAGAGAAGCATCGTGCTCGTGGTAGCAATGGCGGTGGCGGGGAGTGCGTTGAGCGGGGTGGGAGCGATCGGGCTGTGCGACTACAAGCCGCCGCTCACCGACCTCGCCAGCGCATGGCTCTCGGGAACCTACCGTTACTTCGATGCGCCAACAACACCGGGGATCGACGTCAACGCGGGCCGGGCCACGGTGAACTTCACCCGGCTCTACGATTCACCGGGCTTCGGGTACGCGCTCACTGGCCTCGGCGAGGTTGCGTTCGCAGGCCTCGCCCTCTCCAGTGTTGCGGCGAGCGGAGCGGGCACCCTGCGCTACTACTTCACCGAGGGGGAGCCTGTGTTCGGGTTCGCTGGCCTCAACGCGGGGTACGCCCTCGGACAGCCCAAGCCGGCGCTGACGTTGAGCGTGGGAGGGGGCTACGGACGGTTCGCCGATGTGACCCCCCTCGCCAAGGCGATGCGGATCCAGGCCATGCTCCTCGCCCGCCGCGCGATCGCCAAGGCGCTGCCCGATGCCACGCTCCTCGCCGTCGCCGAGGAGATCGGGCGGGCGATCGAGTACGCCGAGATCAAGGACCTCGTGGCGGCCGTGGTGGGTCTGATCGAGGGTGCGGCCGGGACGAGCCTCGACCCGCGCACCGTGCTCGCTGTGGAGGACGAGATCCTCGCCACAGGAGCGGAGCGGTACTGCGGATGGGCCATCCAGGGCGGCCTCGGCTACGAGCTCGCCGATCCCTATGGTGGACCTCAGGATGTCGTGGTCACCTTCTCCGCGGACGCGGCGTACGCCCCGCAACCGGATGCCCAGCTCCTCGTCCGCGCTGTGGCGGAGGGGCCGTTCGACATCGTCAACCAACACACCCTCACCGCCAACCTGTCCTACGAGCAGGGGCTGAGCGCGACTTCATCCCTCCAAGGGAGCGTTGCCTACACGCGGGTGAAGCCCCTCGGCCTCGATCCCGTGGACTCGGTATCGGCGGCTGTGCAGGTCACGTTCTCCCTCGGACGGGCCACCGTCGGGGTCAGCCTCGGGCTGAGCAAAGCCCCCGGCGAGGCGGAGTGGGCCAAGGACCTGAGCATCTCGTTCGCGATGAAGCTCCTCTAGCGAACGGGCGACATCTCCGGAGGGGCGCCGTCCCCGGACGGCGC
>JACIWJ010000011.1 GCA_014361015.1 Candidatus Bipolaricaulota bacterium
GAAGAGAAGGAGGACGAGGATGATCGCACTGCCGGTCAGCGACAGCGGGTTGCGTACCAGCTGCCGCCCCACATCGCGCCACGTAATCCCTCTCATCTCTCCTCAGTCATAACGGATCTTGGGGTTCAGATAGGCATAGAGAAGATCGACGATCAAGTTGGACATTGCGTAGAGAAGAGCCATGAACAAAGCCGTCCCCACTACTGCATTGAAGTCGATTGACAGGAAGGAGTACGTTGCGTAACGGCCAAGCCCAGGCCATGCAAACACGGTCTCGGTGAGCACGGCTCCCTCGAGAAGCGATGCAAACCGGATCCCGGTCACCGTGATCACCGGCAAGAGCGCGTTCTTGAACGCGTGCTTCATAACGACGACGTTCTCCCGCAGTCCCTTCATCCGCGCCGTCTTGATGTACTCCTCGCGGAGTACCTCCAGCATGCTGGAGCGGGTGATACGGGTGATGGAGGCGGTGGACAGCCACCCCAACGTAAACGCGGGCATGACCAGATGATGTAGGTAACTCACGAACGCCGTCCAGTCGCGGGCCAGCATGGCATCGATTGTCAGGAAACCCGTCACGCGGGGAGGGCGAGGGAGCCAGTAGGGAAGCTGCCCTGGCCCGGGAAGCCATCCCAGCCTGTAGTAGAAGACGAGGAGTAGCAGGAGCCCGAGCCAGAACGCGGGCATGGACAGACCGACGATGGCGAACACCCGCGATGCATGATCCACGGGTTGGCCACTCCGAACCGCTGATACCATTCCCAAGCCAATCCCCATCACCACCCCAATGAGAAGGGCCGCTAGGGCCAACTCCACCGTGGCCGGGAAGAACTGCTTGATATCCTCCAGCACCGGCCGTCGGGTGCGAAGGGACCGGCCTAAATCGCCTCTCAACAACCCGGCCATGTATCGCGCGTACTGGACATAGATAGGTTTGTCCAACCCCCAGCGCTCCTTTTCGCGCTCGATAGCTTCCGGGGGCGCCTGAGGGCCGAGGATCGCCCCTACCGGATCAGCAGGGATCACTCGGGCTACAAAGAACGTGATCGTCGTCACCCCCCCCAGGACGACGACCATCCACACCAACCGCCGCGCGACGTAGCCAAGCATTCCCGTTGGGACTGAGCTTTGAGATAACAGGGGGCCTGGAACGTTCGTGTCCCAGGCCCCTTGGTATCATCCCGTCTTCACCACCTGCCAGAACTCGGTGAAGCTCAACATCGGGTTCAGCTCAAGCCCTTGGACCACGCCGCGGGTGACCACCTGGTTGAGTGGGTAGTACAGGATGATGTACGGCCCCTGATGCAGGATACGGCGCTGGATCTCCTCGTACATGGCAAGGCGTTTCCCCGCATCTAGCTCCTGAGCCGCTGCCTCAACCAGCGCAGTCGTCTCACAGTCGGCGTACATGTTCCGCCAGGCGAGCTGCCGGACCGGGGCCTCGGGCCCTGTGGTGCAGCAGTGGGCAAACGGTTTTGCCAGAGAATCAGGATCAGCATAGTCCACACCCCACCCGGCCACCAGCATCTGATGTTTCTGCGCCCGATACAACTCGTAGAATTGCGCCGAAACCATCTGAGTGATGTTGACCTTGATCCCGATCTCAGCGAGGTCGGCTTGGACCTGGGTGGCGATCGCGACACGCCGCGGGGCGGTACTGGAGAGGAGCTCTACCTCGAACCCCTGACCGTATCCAGCTTGTTCGAGCAGAGCCCGTGCCTTCTCCACGTCTTTGTGGAATGGGGTCTCCGCCAGGTGACCGAACATCCCCTTCGGGATGATGGTCTGGCCGGGGATGGCAGCACCCTTCTGGATCCCATAGATGATCGCATCGTAGTCCACTGCCCAGCGGAGCGCCTCTCGGACAAGTTCGTTATCGAATGGGGGACGGCCCGCGTTGACGGATAGGTACTCGATGCCCCAGTTGGGTCCCTCCACCACGATGAACCCGGCCATGCCTCGATAGAGATCGACTTGCTCTGGGAGGAGGTCCCAGGCGATGTCGATGTCGCCTTTGTCGAGGGCGAGCTTCTGGGCTGCTGGCTCGGGAATATCAATGAAGATGATCCGTTTCACCCCGGCCGGTCCGGCCCAGTAGTCGTCGAACCGGTCGAGGATGATGCGCTCGTTGGGTGCCCACTCCACCAAGATGAACGGGCCAGACCCAGCGTCGTTGGACTTGAGCCACTCGTTGGCCCACGGGTCGTCGACAGTCGCATGTGCTTCGACCAACTCGCGATCGACAATGGAGCTGATCCCCTGGAACCCTACGACAGAACCGATGATCAGCTCTGCAACAGGCTGATTCGTAGTGATCGCCACCGTGTAGGTGTCGACCTTCTGAATCATGTCCGCCTCGGGGACATACTGGGACAAGATCCAGATCGGGGCGAAGTTCAGAGCCAGCGAACGATGGAACGAGTACACCACGTCGTCGGCGGTGACCTCCCGACCGGAGTGGAACTTGGCTCCCTGGCGGAGGTGGAACGTCCACGTCAGCCCATCCTCCGAGACCTCCCAGCTTTCAGCGAGACCAGGGCGGGCCACCACTTCACCCGCCTCGAGCACGATGTTGACGAGGGCATCGTAGTACTGCTCGATGATCAGGTTTGTGAACACCTCGTACGTCCGGGCGGGGTCCAAATCCACGATGATGTCCGTGCGGGCTCCGATGATGAGCGTGTCCCGCGGAGGAACCGCCCACGCCACCAGGCCACCCGCAACCAACGCCAGTACATTCAATACCACCACTCTCTTCATGAACCCACCTCCCCACCTCATGCAATGGTGAACGGATGTGCCACGCCACCCTCTATGCGGCAATACTGCCCTCCCTCTCACCCCCTTCTCCGAAGCGGTAGGTCTTCACGGGTACCAGCCACTCTTCGCGAATGCGGCGAAATCCGAACCCAGGGGAATCGCGATCGGCCAAGAGCTGCTGGCCGGCTTCGATGTACGACCCTCCTTCAGCTACGAGCTGGGTTTCCGGCCGCTCCCCAATGTCCAGGTCCCGAAACACCACGTTGCCCTCAGCCAGGGCAAAGTGCACCGCCGCAGTGGCGGATAGGTTCGATTCCACCATTCCCCCGATCATGTTGGGGACCCCAGCTGCGGCACAGATGGTCGCGATCTCTACAGCGCGGCGCAGCCCCCCCGCCTTCATGAGCTTGATGTTCACGTAATCGGCGGCTTCCGCTTGCACCACCCGTAACGCATCGGCAACGGAGTGCACGGCCTCATCGGCCATCACCGGGATCGGCGACCGTTGGCGAACCCAAGCTAACCCCTCAATATCCTCGGCAGCCACCGGTTGCTCCACGAATTGGATCGCGTAGTCCGCCATCCTTACCAACGCCCAGACGGCTTCCGCTCTTGTCCAGCCTTGGTTGGCGTCGATGCGCAATGCTACGTTGTCTCCCACCGCGTCGCGGATCCGACGCACGCGGTCGAGGTCCAACCGAGGAGCTTCACCCACCTTGACCTTGATCGTGCGGAACCCCGCCGCCACAAGGGCCTCCGCCTCAGCAGCCATGATTTCCGGGGTATCGATCCCTACTGTGAAATCGGTATCCACCGGCTCGGCACGGCTCCCACCCAGCAGGCGCCACACCGGCTCCCCAGTGACCTGCCCCACTAGGTCGTGAAGGGCCATGTCGAGGGCGGCCTTGGCCGGGGCGTGGTCCAAAAGGACCCGATCCATCCTGTCCACAAGGTAGTGCAGTCGGCGAGGGTCCTCCCCAAGAATCGTGGGGATCAGCACGTCCAGGGCGGCCAGCACCGTATCAGGGGTGGAGCCCAGGATGATCGGGCTCGGCGAGGCCTCACCCCACCCTATATTACCCGCGTTGTCGACAAGACGAACAACGATCTCTTCCTTGACCTTGGTGAACCCGATGGCTATCCGGAATGGCTTGTCAAGCTCAAAGCGAAACCGGTGAACGCTCGCTTCCACCACTCGTACCTGCCCCATCTACCCCCACCGCAGGCAATATAGCGCGTCCCGCCACGGGGCACAACTGGGCGATGCCTGGCTACAGGGCGTTAGTGGCGGCCTAAGGGGGTTGGAAGAGAGGTGCTTGTCCGACGACAGCATCTCGAGTACCAGAGCTGGAGTCCCGCCGTGACTACGCTGCGGGATGCCGGGGGCAGGAGTCGCAACCGGCTGGGCAAGAGGTGCGAACCGGCTCCTGCTTCCATCAGCGCCTATTACCGTACCCGTGTCCGCGCGACAGGGGGCGGTAGTTGCCTCCCCGGTCTTCGGGCCAGAGCGTGAGAGGCCCTCAGAGGTCGATCCCGAGATCGCTCCGGGCCTCCCGCGCCATCCTGGCCTGTGGGGGGGTGGCCCCCTCCGTGGCCGCGAGCGCCTCCCGGAGCCGCGCCTGCAACGCCTCTCCGTCCAGGACTTCGCGATCCACTAGCTCCCAGGTGTAGCGCAGCGAGGCCCCCACGGTTCCCTGCCCCAACACGGGAATTCATACTGGACCGGCTGTTCCCCCCTCCCGGGGTCACCACGCCTCGCCCCGGTGAGACGTTCCCCGCCAGTTGGCAGAGTACGTGGTCAAATCGACACCGGCAAACGTCCCCGCTGAGACCGTGACCGCTCCTTGTGGGCCGAGGGCAAGGTGAACAGCACCCCGTCGCACTCCCCCGTCGCCCAGGACCTCCCTGAACGAGAGCAACCAGTCTAGCTCGTCGACCTCCAGCGTGGGGAGGGCGAACAGCTGCACCGGAGGTGTGCTTCCCCGCAGCTCGGGGGCCATGTCGAGGACGGTGGGCCAGCGCAGGACAGCTGGGACGCTCCCATCCCCCGAGGGTGCCGGATCGACGCCGGCGACGACGGGATAGAGGGTCAGGATCGTGCCCCATAGGGCGAGCGTCGCTGCCGCCTCAACCCACGTCCCTGCAACGAAGACCGAACAACACAGCAACAGGAACCTCCTCATCGCTGCCTCCTTCTGTATCCACCCGCTGCTGCTGCGACCACGGGGGACGTGCGCGGAACACCACTGAGTTCCGCACACCCCAAGGCGAAAGTGTCCCTCACATCACCGGATCAACACCACTGGATCAACTGAGTACGGGATAGCATCCGGTGGGAAACAGCCGCACTCGTAGGACGCCCTCCACTTCAGACTGATCGGGCCGATGACGGGGAGAACGACGAACTTCTCACAGTACTCCCCATAGCAGCAGGCATACCACCAGGTTAGGTCTGGACCACAAGGCCATCTGTACTCGCACCACCCCCAGCAGCACAGCTCGCGTCGTTCACCTCCTTGCGTCTCTTCTCGTTCATCCCTTTCGTTTCCCCTCGGCACCGCGAGTGACGCACGGCGAAGTCCCTGTCGTCTCGCCGCGCCTTCGTGCAGCCCGCCGATCACCCCCGCTCGGTCGGGGACCACGCATGTGTGCTGGCACAGACAGCCTGTCTCCCCGTCAGCATTATATAAATCTATTGTCCTGCCTCTCGGTCAAGAGGTTCAACTGGTACACGAGGAGATCCGCACCTGGCAGGGGGATCTGCAACAATGAGAGCGGAGAAGGCGTTCCTCGTGAAATGCGGTAGCCCATGTTTTGCCAACCCAAGCAGCGGTGTGCGTTGGTCTGGGGACCGAAGAGATCTCTACGCGACGAGGACGTCCAGCACGTCCAGCTCTACCACCTTCGCCGGTACGCCGAGGAGGGCGGAGAGGTTGGGCTGCGTGGCCCCGTCGTCCCCGGAGACGAGCTCCTTCACGTACAAGCCCCCCCCGCAGAGGATCTCCAGCTCGGCCTCGGTGGGGGAGACGAGCCGCCCGCGGGCGTCGTGGACGGAGCGCCGGCGGACGAGGTCCGCCCGGCGGTGGCGAACGCGCACCGGGGTCCTCTGGTCGATCTCCCCCACGAGCGCTCCCAGCGCTCGGGCGAGCGCCTCTTCGCTCACCGGTTCTCCGAACGCTACGCGCGCTCGGTACCGCTTGTCGGCGTGCTCCTCCTTCACCTGGGCCACGAGGTCCGACGATCCCCGACGGAGGTCGAGGACCTCGACCCGCCCGGCCGCGGCCGCGTTCACCTCGCGGGCGATCGCCTCCAGATCGACCGTTCGGACCTTGGGCTCCTTGACCTCGACCACGAACGGCCGGCCCCGGCCGAGCATCCGGGCGTCGATGTCCTCCCGCCCGGCACCATGGAGGTGCCCGCCCGTGCCACCGGTGGCAGCAAGGAACGCGGGGAGCACAAGCTCCTCGACCGAGGTTGGGTACTGTTTCCCCGTCCCGCCGCAGCTCGCGCAGCCCCGGCCCCGGCAGCTCCGGCACGGCCAGTGGGTCTGGGGGATCCCCCGGGCGAGCTTCCGGTAGCGACCGTAGAAGAAGACCGGGGCCACGGTGAGGGCGATCGCCCCCGACTCGAGGTCCACCGTGAACTGGACGTCGGGGCGCGCGAAATCCACGGTCGCCAGGCGGCCGCGCTCGACGAGGATCCGTTCGAACGCTTTCCCGAGCTCCCGGTTCGCGTCGCGCTTGAACGGCTCGGACCACGGCGAGGGGAACTTCTCGTCGAGGAACTCCTCCACCGCCTCCTGGCGCGGCGAAAGGTGCACCCCGAACAGGAACGTGGCGAACTCGCGATCGGCCACGAGCTCGGCCGCCTCCCGCGCCCACTCCGCGACCCGGGCAAAGACCCCGGCACAGACCCAGCACTTCGCCTCGGGAGGGGCAGGAACTCCGGCGGCGGCGCGCAGCGACCGCCCCCGCTCAGCGTTGCCCAACCCCGAGCCAAGCCCAGCGAACCGGCGTCCGAGACACCGGTCGCAGATCGGGCCAGCGGAGGCGAGTTGGGCGGCGAGCTCGATCGGGTCCATCGCACGGCGATTATAGACCACGCCTGGCACCCCTCTCCGCGCGGGTCGGCCAGGGCGAGCGCGGTGGGGCGGGCCGCGTATACTGACCTCGGTGCCCCTCGCTCGCAAGGAGCGGGCATCGCGGAGGAAGCGATGAAGATGTGGGGTGCAGCGCGGATGGTAGGAATTGTGACCGGGCTGTTGACCGTCGCACTCGGGGCGGCCGCGGTCGGGACGGGGGACGTGCTGGCCTGGATCCCCTACGTGCGGATGAGCCCGGAGTACGACAACATCGTCGCCGCCCTCGGGTTCGAACCAACGGCGACGGCGACGACGGATCCTGGCGAACTCGCGTCCCTGCTCACGGGGCGATCCGCCCTCCTCATCCCCGAGCAGCAGGAGACGGAGGAGGACACCCTCGAAGCCCTGGGCCTCGCCGTCGCGCCGGCCCTGGTGTCGTTCCTCGAACGGGGGGGGCGAATCGTCGGGATGACCTACGGAAAGGGAGCCGACGATATCCTGCGCGGCGCCGGGCTGTGGGATGTCAATGACGGCTACGACGTCACGGGAGCCACGCTGGCGATCGCCATCCCCCATGACCCGCTGGCGCAGGGCGTTCCCCTGGAGTACGAGGGGACGGACGGGAGCACCGACTTCTGGAACGTCCCGGACGATGCCACGGTCATCGCCTGGGACCCCCGCGATGAGGCCCCGGTCGTCTTCCGGTGGGAGGCACGCGGGGGAACGGTGGTCATGCTCGGCTTCGACGGCTACGAGATGAGCGATGCCACCACGCGCCTCCTGGCGAACGCGCTCGGGGTGCCGCTCCCCATCGCCGAAGACACCGTGCTTCGCGATGTGGGCAGCGAGGAGATCGAGCGGTTGCTCACCGAGCTTGGGCTGTCGTTCCAGGTAGGGACCGATGCGTATGGTGATCCGTTCTGGGAGGTGGTTTTCGAGGGTATCCAGTTCGCCCTGTTCGTAGACGACGCGGCGGACGATGGGCCCGGTCGGTACCACTACCTCCTCCTCTACGCTGGATGGCGGACCGGGGGAGCGGTCCCGTGCGAGGTCGTGAACGCATGGAACCGGACGAAGCGCGGCTCGCGGGCCTTCATCGACGAGGAGGGCGACGCGGCTGTCGAGGCCGAGCTCTACCTTCGGGGTGGGGTGACGTGGGAGACGATCCGGCAGTTCGTCGAGCGGTTCGAGGGGGCGATGATCTCGTTCCTGGGCCACATCCTCCAGGAGTAGCCGGCCCAGGGATCCCGCCCGGGAGGGGGACAGGGCGCGGTGGGGGACCACCCCGCCCTGTCCCGCGAGCGGGGACTACAGCCTCCCCCCCATCGTGAGGGCGAGGATCGCCTTCTGGGTGTGAAGGCGGTTCTCCGCCTGGTCGTACATCCAGGAGAGCCCGGGGTCGTCGCACAGCTCGACGTCCGCCTCGTTCCCGCGGTCGATCGGCATCACGTGCATCAGGTACCCCGGCTTGCAGAGCTTCTGCCTGGCCCGCGTGTACTTCCAGTCGCGGAACTTCTCCGCGTTCTGGATCTCGGCTTCCTTCCCGATCTCGTAGCGGCGGAGGCTCATCCACCCCCGGGGGAAGACGACCGTTGCCCCCTTCAGCGCGTCGTCGAGCTCGGTCGTGACCTCGAACTTGCCCCCGCTCTCCTGGGCGTACTTCCTGCTCAGGGTGAGGACCTCCGGGTCAAGCTCGTAGCCCTTGGGATGGGCGACCGTCACCTCCATCCCGAACCGGGTAGCGATGACGAGGTCCTCCTGGACCGAGCCGAGCGACCGCGCCCACGGGGAGTAGGCCCACATCACGGTGTACTTGACGCCCCGGAGGTCGGTCCCCAGCTTCTCCCGCATCGTGTAGAGGTCGGTCAGGGCCTGACACGGGTGCCAAATGTTCGAAGCCATGTTCACGACCGGGATCTCGGCGTGCTGGGCGAACCGGTACATGATCTCCGTGTCCTCCCCGTAGCGAGAAACCTTGTCCTCGAGAAGCCGGATCCCGATCCCGTGGGCGTAGCGGGCCATGACCTTCGCCGTGTCCTGGATCGTCTCCCCCGCCCCAGGCTTGTCCTCCAGCGACAGCCGCAGGTCGCCCGCGGCCACAAACTGGGCGTGCCCGCCAAGCTGGGTCATCGCGCTCTCGAAGGAGAGCCGCGTGCGGGTCGAGGTGTTGAAGAAGAGCATCAGGAACGTCTTGTCCTTGAGCGCGGGATGGGGCAGCCCAGCGTAGTACATCCCCTTCAGCTGATCGGTCACCTTGAGGACGATCTCCAGCTCCTCCTTCGTCCAGTCCTTGGTGCTGATGAGGTCCTTTCCTGCCAGATCAAACCAACTCATCGCTCCTCCTTAACTCCGCCATCCGTGGTCCGCTCTCCGTTGACCGTGGTCCGTGATCCGACAGACCAGCCAGCCCGCCGTCAACGGACCTCGGGAGACGGTCCACGGATCGCGGTCCTACAGGATCAACGCCATCAGGCCCTTCTGGGCGTGGAGCCGGTTCGCGGCCTCCTCGACGATCACCGAGTTCGGGCCGTCCATGACCTCGTCCGTGACCTCCATCCCCCGGTCGGCAGGGAGGCAGTGCATGTAGATCGCGTCGTTGGTGAGCTCCATCTTCTCCTTCGTGGTGATCCAGTGCTTGTTCGCCTCGAAGATCGCCTTCGCCTTCTCCGGGTCCATGGGGGTCTTCCCGTCCGTGGGCTGGCTCGTCCACGCCTTGGGGTACACCGCCACCGCGTCCTTGAACGCCTCGTCCATGTCATGAACGATCTTGAACGCCCCACCGTTCTTCTTGACGTTCTTCGTCGTGAACTCGAGGACCTTCGGGTCGAGGTCGAGGCCCTTGGGATGGGCGAGGGTGATGTCCATCCCGAAGAAGCTCGCCCCGATGATGGCCGACTGGGGAACCGCGAGCGGCTTCTCCACTGACCCGGAGTACGCCCAGCTCATGACGAACTTCTTCCCCTTGAGGTCGCCCAGCTTCTCCCGCATCACCATGAGATCGGCGAGGGCCTGGCACGGGTGGTACATGTCGTCCTCCATGTTGATCACGGGGACCCGCGACCAACGGGCGAACTCGCGGATGAGGAGGTTCCCCTTCCCGTACCGCCACCCGGTGTGCTTCCCGTAGATGCGGATCGCGATCCCGTGCCCCATCTCGGCGAGAACCCGTGCCACGTCGGAGATCCGCTCCGTGGAGTAGGCCTTCTCCTCGCCCGGGAGGGCCGGGGTGTACACCGCGTCCGGCTCGAGGAAGTGGGCGTGACCCCCGAGCTGGGTCATCCCCGCCTCGAACGAGTTCCGCGTGCGCAGCGACCGGTTGTAGAACAGCATGAACAGGGTCTTGTCCTCGAGCAATCGGTGCGGCTCCCCCCGGATCCACTTCCGCTTGATGTCGTGCGCCGTGTCCAAAATCGTCTCCACTTCCTCGCGATCGAACTCCATCAGGGTGATGAAGTCGCGCCCCCTGAGATCTGTTGCCGCCATGCGTGCCTCCTTTCCGTCGCCCGCAAGGTGCGACGCCACGAACTATGAACGGCGACGGGCGCGCACTGAGCTGCGACTCGTCGCCTGTCACGGTACGACTTGGGTTCCCGCGCGGCCCTCGGCCGCCTCCACCGCCTGGGAGAGGGCCGCGATCACCGCTCGCTCGCCCCCCCCTTCCACGAACCGCACCGCGGCCTTCACCTTGGGCTCCATCGAGCCCTTCGCGAAGTGCCCTTCCTGGGCGTACCCCTTGGCCTCGGCCACGGTCATCCGGTCGAGGGCCTTCTCGCCCGGCTTCTTGTAGTTCAGCCGGACCTTGTCCACATCGGTGAGGATGAGGAACACCGCTGCCCCCACATCCTGGGCGAGGCGCTCGCCGGCGAGGTCCTTGTCGATCACGGCCTCGACGCCCTTGTAGGCCCCGTCTTCCTGGATCACGGGGATCCCCCCGCCACCGGAGGCGATCACGATCGCCCGGTTCTCGACGAGGAACCGGATCGCGTCCCGCTCCACGATCGCCTTGGGGTCGGGAGAGGGCACCACGCGGCGCCAGCCCCGGCCGGCGTCCTCGACGACGTGCCACCCCCGCTCCTCGTGAAGCCGCTTCGCCTCTTCAGCCGAGTAGAACGGACCCACGGGCTTGGTTGGGTTCGCGAACGCAGGGTCGGTCTTGTCCACCAGGACCTGGGTCACGACCGTGGCCACCGGGATGTCACCGCGACCCTCGCGGGCAAGGACGTTGTGGAACGCCTGCTGGATCATGTACCCGATGAACCCTTGGGACTCTGCCCCGCACACGTCCATCGGCATCGGCGGAACGACCGCCTTCGCCGCGTCGTGCTGCAGCAGGATGTTCCCCACCTGGGGGCCGTTCCCGTGGGTGATCACGAGGCGCCACTTCCCCGACAACACCATCGCCGCCAGCTGCTCGACCGTCCGCTGGACGTTCCCGTACTGCTCCTCGAACGTCCCCTTCTGACCGGGCTGGAGGATCGCGTTCCCCCCCAGCGCCACCACGACCGTCTTCTTCGTCACCGGAACACGCTCCTTTGTTGGCCTTCTAGTCGGCCACCTCGTCGCCCTGGACGAGTCTCCACATCCGCTGCCAGTGCGCGCGCATCGCGGATCGAGCCCGAGCCGGCCGGCGGGCGCGCACCGCCGCCGCCACTTCCCCGTGGAGGCCCGCGACCTCGCCGATGCTCCCCGCGTCCTTGAGGTAGTAGTCCCGCGTGAACTCGCGGTACAGCCGCTCGTCCATCGTTTGGATGAGGGGAACGAGGGCGATCCGGAGGAGGTTGTTGCCCGCCGCTTCGAGAAGGAGAAGATGGAACTCCTTGTCGGCCGAGAAGTAATCCTCGAACGCCTCCGGTCGCGCGAGCGATTGCAGCTCGACGCACAGGGCCTCCAGGCGCTGCGCCTGTTCGTCGGTGCGCTTGCGGGCGGCGAGCTCGGCCACCGGCGGCTCGAGGATCGCCCGTGCCTCCATGATCTCCAGACAGCTCGTCTCGCTCTCCAGCAGCACCAGCGCCTGGTGCACGAGGGTCTCGGTGGGTTGACGGACAAAATTCCCAATCCCAACCCGCGCCTCGATCAGGCCCACCGCCGCCAGCCCCGACAGGGCCTCCCGAACCGTGGGACGGCTCACCCCCATCATCTGCGCCAACTCGGCCTCCGAGGGGAGCTTGCTCTCTGGGGGAAACGCGCCGCGGCGGATCGCCTCCAGGATCTGCTCGGCCACCCCCGTGGACGCCTTCGTCGGCCGGACCTTGCGGAACTCCATCGCGCTTGTCAACCTGTCAGACAGTATGGTAGCATTATTACTGGGACCGGTCAACTATGAAGGAGGCATGAAGGAGGACCATGATCGACCTTCGCCTAGACGAAACGGGGCGCCAGCGTGCGGCGGGGCAGGCACGGAAACGGGGAATCGTCATCCCCACGTTCGCCGAGATGCGCGATCCGACGACGATTCGCCCCGAGATCCAGGACGAGCTGCGGGGGATTGGCCTATGGGACGTCCACCCCCGCAACCTGTTCCGGATCACGTGGAAGAACGAGCCGGTGAAGCACGGTGGCGGGTTCGGGGGCGTGAACTACCTTGAGTTCCCGCCCGCGCTCACCGGGGTCCGGGCGCGGGTGATCGCCCTCGTCGGGAAGTGGTTCCCCACCGGGGCCCACAAGGTGGGAGCCACGTTCGGGTGCCTCGTCCCGCGGCTCGTCACCGGGCAGTTCGACCCCACCCGGCACAAGGCGGCGTGGCCGTCCACGGGGAACTACTGCCGCGGCGGGGCGTACGACTCGGCCCTCCTTGGGTGCGACTCGATCGCGATCCTCCCCGAGGGGATGAGCCGGGAGCGGTTCGAGTGGCTCAAGCGGATCGCCGGCGAGGTCATCGCCACCCCGGGGAGCGAGTCGAACGTGTGGGAGATCTTCCAGAAGTGCAAAGAGCTCCAGGCGACCCGACCCGACGTCGTGATCTTCAACCAGTTCGACGAGCCAGGGAACCACCTCTGGCACTACGCCGTCACCGGGCCAGCGATGGAGGAGGTCCTCGCCTCCGAGCTGGGGGCCGACGATCGGTACGCGGGCGTGGTCCTCACCTCCGGCTCGGCGGGCACCCTCGGGTGCGGGGACTACCTCAAGGAGCGGCACCCCCAGAGCAGGATCGCGGTCGGGGAATCGCTCCAGTGCCCGACCCTCCTCCAGGCGGGGTTCGGGAGCCACCGCATCGAGGGGATCGGGGACAAGCACGTCCCGTGGATCCACAACGTGCGCAACACCGACCTCGTGATCGCGATCGACGACGAGGCCCCGATGCGGCTGATCCGCCTGTTCAACGAGCCCGAGGGCCGGAACCACCTCCTGGGCCAGGGCGTGCCGGCGTCGCTCGTGGACACCCTCGACCTCGTGGGGATCTCCGGCGCGGCGAACCTCCTCATGGCCGTGAAGTTCGCCCACTACTACGAGCTCACCGAGCGCGACGTCGTCCTGACCGTGCTCACGGACTCGATGGAGCTCTACGGGAGCCGGCTCGAGGAGCTACGTCAGGAGCGAGGGGCGTACACGGCCACCCAGGCCGCGGTGGACCACGAGCGGTACCTCCTCGGGGCGACGACCGATCACATGCTCGAGCTGACCTACCCCGAGCGGAAGCGGATCCACAACCTGAAGTACTTCACGTGGGTCGAGCAGATGGGGAAGTCGGTGGAGGAGCTCGACCAGCAGTGGTACGACTGGCCCGAATACTGGGACCGGATCCACCGCCAGGCGGACGCGATCGACGAACTGATCCGGGAGTTCAACCGTCTGGTGACGGAGGGGTAGCGTGGAGGGACGGTTTCTGGCCCGGGCTGCGGACCTCGTCGCGCGCGGCGAGCGGGCGGTCGTGCGCCAGAACCCGCCCCCGGCCTACGTGGGGATGCTTGGGTCGAGGGCGAAGTCGGTCGAGATCCGAGCCCAGCTCGAACGGGACGGGATCCCCCCGGAGCGGGTGGGGGCCCCCCACTGCCCGGTCGGGCTTCCCCTGGGCGGGCGATCCCCAGGCCTCGTCGCGCTGTCGGTCCTCGCCGAGGTGGTGGCGTTCCACCATGGTCGGCTGGCCGAGGCCCGAGCCCGGCGGGGAGGGAGCGCGCCCTGAGCAGCGACCTCCTCGCGGCGCTCCTCGCCGCCCGCGAGAGGGGGGCGCGGGCCCTCCTCATCACCGGGCCGATCGGCGCCGGGAAGACCGCGGCGGTCCTCTCCTTGGCCGGGGAGCTTCGGCGCCAGGGACTCGGCGTGGCCGGCGTGGCCTCGCCGCGGGTGCTCCGAGACGGTGAGACCGTGGGGTACCAGGTACGGGACCTCGCCACCGGGGAGGAGCGCTCCCTGTGCTCCCTCGATCCACCGGGGATCCCGTTCCGCCGGTTCTTCTTCTCTCCGGACGGCCTCGCGTTCGCCAACGCCGCGCTCGAGCGCGCTTCCCAGGATGCTGACGTGGTCGTGGTGGACGAGGTGGGCCCGCTCGAGCTCGCGGGCGACGGGTTCACTCCCGGCCTGCGGGTGGCCCTCGCCTCGGGGGCGTTTCTCGTCCTCACCGTGCGGCCCTCCCTCGTTGACGAGGTCCGCACCCGGGCGGGGCTGGCTGAAGCCGCAGTCGTAGACCTCGACATCTCACACCCGCCGCCACGCACCCGCGACGGGACGCGCGCCCTGTTCGACGCGATGGCCGCCACGTACGATCGAGGGGACGGAGAGGCCGGTCCGCTCGCTGGTTCCGCCGAGTCCATCGCCCGATCCGCAGCCCTCGTCCAGGTTCGAGCGGGCGAGCGCGTGCTCGACATTGGGGTCGGCACCGGCGCGTTTGCCGAGCGCGTCGCCCGGTTGGGGACCGAGGTGTGGGGCGTAGATCTCTCGCCGCAAATGCTCGCCCGGTGCCGGGAGGTCCACCCCGACTACCATCTCCGCGAAGGCCACTTCCTCTCCCTCCCCGTCCCGGACGGGTCGTTCCACGCCATCATCTCCAGCTTCGCCTTCCACCACCTGGCCCCTCCTGAGTACGCACCGGCGTTTCGGGAGATCCTGCGCGTCCTTGTGGCGGGCAGACGGTTCGTCCTCCTCGACATCCTGTTCGCCTCGGAAGCGGACCGCGACGCCGCGCGTGCCGGCCTGGGTGACCTGTGGGATGACGAGGAGATCTACCCTCTCATCCCCGAGGTGGTGGAGGCAGCGGCGAGCGCCGGGGCGCGCGACGTCACCGCGCATCGGGTGGGCGCGCTGCACTGGGCGATCACCGGAACGAAGCCCCGTGGACCGTGATCCGTCGTCCGTAGTCCGTGATCGGTGAATCGAGGACTGGCAGGGGAGGCGGGCGCGGGTATCCTCCCCATCTGATCCGAAGGAGGATCCATGGACGAAGAAGCGGAGCGCAAGCTGTGGGAGATCGTCGAGGAGAGCGAGATCGTGCTGCTCATCACCGCAAGCGAGGGTTACCCGCGGATGCGGCCGATGACGGTGGTCGCCTACGAGGAAGACGGCAGCATCTGGTTCGCCACGAGCAAGTCGTCGCGCAAGGTGGAGGAGATCGAGCGCAACCCCCACGTCACGGCGTGTTTCCTCAACCTGGAGGGTGGTGCCCATGCCCAGGTGTTCGGCACGGCTGAGGTGGTAGCCGATCCCGATCTCAAGAAGGAGCTGTGGGACGAGGAGTGGGGGGAGTATTGGGAGGGGCCAGATGACCCCGATTACGTCCTCCTCTCCCTCCATGGGGCGCGGGCTGAGTACTACCTCCTGGACGAGGACGAGCTATGGGTGGTGGAGTTCGAGGATTAGGGACTGGACGCTGTGCGGACAGCGGCACGTTCAGATCTTCTCCCTGGCCCACCGGGCGCGTCCCGGTGACCTGATCGTCCTGCTGATCCTGGCCCTGCTCCTTCACGCCGGGGTACGGTGGGCAGTGGGTGCCCCGGTGTGGATCCGCGGTCCAGCGTTCTCTCTTCTCTGGATCGCTCCTGTGGGGGCTGTGGTCGGGCTCGACCCTCGGGCTGCCCCGCAGGCAGCGGTAGGGCGTGGAACGCGAGCAGCGGCAAGGAGCATAGCGCTGCGTTCAAGGTCAACCCCGATTGAAGGGAGGATTGATCCTACGTCGAGAGAGCCCGGCGACCGGGTTGCCCAGGGGGGCTCGTCCTCTGTGGCTCCCCGGGGAGGACTCGAACCTCCGGCCCGCCGGTTAACAGCCGGCTGCTCTGCCAACTGAGCTACCGGGGAGTACCGCGCGATGGTACTCCTTCGTCCCCCGGGCGCCAAGCGCGAGGATTCCCTCAGTAGTGGGCCAGGAGCCCGCGGTCCTTGGCGATCCCCTCGAACAGCCGGAACACCCCGATCCCGACGAGGAGGTAGAACGCCCCCGTCCCGATCAGGGCGAGGACGTCCCCGAGAGGGAGGGTGGCGAGGGTTTCCCCGTCCACCATCGCCCGCCCCAGGAGCCGCGTCCCCAGGGACAAGGGCAGCGCTTTCCCCCATGCCGCATCGGCGGGGAGCGCCACCAGGGCCACAAACACGAACTGCAGGACCTGGAAGAACGCCTGGATCCGCTTGTACACGAGGGCGAGCCCGGCCATTATGAAACCGATCCCGTACACCGGGGCCAGGGTGAGGAGGAGCAGGGGCAGGAGCGTCCCCAGTGGCAGCCGGAGGAACTGGCCGGTGGTGACCATCATCAGCCCAAGCAGCGCCGCGACCATGACGAGGCTCGTCAGGAACGACCCGGCGATCCACGACAGGCTTACGAACCGGAACCCGAGCGGGCACATGTACAGCTGCTCGAGCGTCCCCTGCTGCGCCTCCCGCATCAGCTCCCAGGAGAGGTCAGAGTAGGCGGCGATGGCAAACGTCCACACCAGGAACCCCACCACGAGCCCCTCCAGGCTCTCCCCGAACAGGTTCACCCCGAGCCCCTGGGCGTAGCGGGCCCCGGCGAAGAGGAGGAGGAAGATGAGGTACAGGGTGATCAGGCCCGATAGGGTGTTGAACGGGTACCGCTTGAGCTCGATGAAGAACCGGGTGAGGACGGCGAGGAAGGTCCACAGGCGCGTCATCGCTCCCCCTGGACGATGCGCAGGAACACGTCCTCCAAGTCCGGCTCGGCGCGGCTGACCCCGTCCACGGCGACACCGGCCTCGCGGAGGGCGTCCATCAGGGCGTACACGTCCTGCTCGGGCGGGAGCTCGACCTCGAGGGCCCGCTCCGCCTCCAGGGCGCGCAGCGTGGGCAGCCGTGCAGCAAGGGTTGCCCGCGCACGCTCGGGAAGTCCGTCCCGCAGGCTCACCCGGTACGCCTGGGTCCGGAAGAGGGAGAGCAAGTTCGGGACGAGATCGTCGGCCACCACCCTCCCCCGGGAGAGGATCACCACCCGGGCGCAGGTGTCCTCGACGACGCCCATGTCGTGGGACGAGAGGAGCACCGTCTTGCCGTGAGCGCGGGCGAGCTCGCGGATGAACCCGCGCAGCTCGTGGCTCGTCTCCACGTCCAGCCCCAGCGTCGGCTCGTCCAAGAGGAGGAGCGGGGTCCCCTTCACCAACGCGCAGGCGAGCGCGAGCTTCTGCTTCATCCCCTGGGAGAGGAGGTTCGCCGTCGTCCGGCGCTTGTCCTCCAGCCCGAACAGGGCCACCAGCTCCCCGGTCCGTCGACGCGCCTCCCGGGGAGGAACCCCCTGCAGCCCAGCGAAGAACCGCAGGTTCTCCTCGACCGACAGCCGCCAGTACACGTTGCGCGACCCCTCCAGGAGCGCGGCCACGCGGCGGGCCACCTCGGGCCGGGACGGGGACACCCCGAACACCGTCGCCCGCCCAGACGTCGGCCTGAGGAGCCCGCACAAGATCTTGATCGCCGTCGTCTTCCCCGCCCCGTTGGCGCCCAGCAGCCCGACGACCTCCCCTTCTTCGACCCGGAACGAGACGCCGGCGAGTGCCCGCACGGGCCCCCTCCGGGTCCGGTAATCCTTCCCCAGTTCCTCGACGATCAGCGCGGTCACGGTTCCAGTGGTGGGTGTTCCTTCCCCCTCCCTCGGGTTCAATCGCCCGGCCTACGCTCCCACGTACACGTAGACCGACCGCTCGGCCGGCCCGCTGAACTCGTAGAAGTACACGCGCTGGTCGTCGCCCAGCACCATCCTCCCCCCAGCGATCACCCCCACCTCGGTCGGGGCGACGAACGCGGCCTTGGTGTACTCCGGGGTGTCGTGATCGGGGTTCACCGCTTCCAAGATCCGGTCAAGCTTCGGGGCGGTCCGCTGCTCGAGCGTGCGGTGGATGCTCACCGCGGCGGAGTCGTGGGGGACGTAGATGATCACGAACCCTTCCTCCGCTCCGGCCTCCGCCACCGCCCGCTGGACCTCGTCCGTGATATCCCGCGCCTCTTCACGGCGCGTCGTTCGAATGTGGATCTTCTTCAGCACGGATCCTCCGTGGATCAATCCTACCGCCAATCCTCCCCCGGCTCCCCCCTGTGGGGACGGCGCGTGGGACGGAGGCGGAAAACCCGGCGGGGCTCGACCTCGGCCGGCCCAGCCGCGCCTCCGACCACCATCAGAACCTGGGTGAGATCCAGGGCGTGCTCCTCGCCAACTTCGGCCACGGAACTCCTCTCCACCATCAACCGGGTGGAGCGCGTGGGCTTCGTGCCCCGGCCTCAGCCGAGGAGCGTGTCGAGGAGCATCATCACCACGAACCCGAGGACGAGGCCGCTCGTGGCCCAGAACTCGTGCCCGCGGCGGTGGCTCTCGGGAATGATCTCGTCCGAGATCACGTACAGCATCGCGCCGGCCGCGAACGCGAGGGCGTAGGGGAGGATCCCCGCCGCGGCCGTGACCGCGGCCGCGCCCAGGAGGCCGGCGACCGGTTCGGCGAGACCGGTCGCAGTGGCGATGAGGAACGCCTTCATCCGGGAATAGCCCTCCCCGACGAGCGGCAGAGCGACTGCCAGGCCCTCGGGCATGTTTTGAAGGCCGATTCCAATCGCGAGGGCGAGGGCAGCGGTTACGTCCCCCGCCCCGAACCCCACGCCCACCGCGAGCCCCTCCGGGAAGTTGTGGATCGTCACCGCAAACGCGAACAGCCAGACCTTGCGCAGCCGGCTCCCGGGCCCCTCCCGGCCGTGGAGGAAGTGGAGGTGCGGGGTCAGCCGATCGGCGACGATGAGCAACGCCACCCCGAGGAGGAACCCGGCCACCGCCCGCCACGGCCCCCCGGCCTCGATCGCCGGGAGGAGGAGGGAGAAGAAGGTGGCGGCAAGCATGACTCCTGCCGCGAACCCGAGCATCCCGTCGGTGACGCGGGGGGAAGGCTTCCAGCGGAGGAGAACGGGGAGGGCGCCGACCCCGGTGGCGAGCCCGGCGGCGAGCGACGCCACCGCCCCCAACGCGAGCGGGCTCACTTCTCCTCCCCTCCTGCTCCGCGCGGTTCGAGCCAGGACGCGATGTCCTCCCAGATGCGCTCCTTCCCGAGCTCGTTCAGGACCTCATGGAGGAGGTCACCGTACACGTTGAGCGTCTTGTCTGGCGATCCAGCGGCGGAGAAGAAGCGGCGGGTGGCCGAGATGCTGGCGATGGGGTCGGCGCCGCCGTGGAGGAGGAGGAGGGGGAGGGAGAGCTCGGGGGCCGCAGCGAGGGCCGCCCGTTGTGCGGCCACGACCTCGGTGAACCACCGGGCGGTGGCCCGCCTGTGGATCAAGGGGTCGCGCTCGTAGGTCGCCACGACCTCCGGATCGTGGCTCACCATCGCCCCCACGAGGCCGCTCGAGCTGGAGAAGGACGGCCACCCGCGGGAGAGAAGGCGGGAGAACATCGCCTTCCAGCGAGGGATCGCCAGTTCTGTCCCCAGGAACGGGGCGCTCAAGATGAGCCCCGCCAGTCCCTCCGCCCCTTCCTGGACGTAGCGGACCGTGATGAGCCCACCGAGGGAGTGACCGAGGAGGAAGGGGGGCCTCCCCCCTGCGCGTTCCCGGAGGAGACCGTGGAGGGCAGCCACGTCGTGGAGGTAGTCCGCGAACCGGTGGATGTGCCCCCGCCGTCCGGGGCTCCGGCCGTGCCCGCGGAGGTCGCACGCGGCAACTGCCCAGCCGTGCCCGTTCAGCCAGCGGGCGAAGGCGTCGTACCGGCCGCTGTGCTCCCCATAACCGTGGACGATCCCGACCCAGCCTCTCCCCGCGACGGGCCAGGTCCGGACGAAGAGGCCCAGGCCATCCGCGGTCAGCAGCGCATTCGGTTCCCCAGAGGGGGGGGCCATGATCCGGATTGAACAACAATCGCCGTCAAAGGGCAAGAGCCGCGGCGCGCTGCCGCGCGGGGCGGTCAGGCGGGGCCCACGCGCCCCTCCACCGCCGAAGCGATGAACCGCTCGACGTCGGCGCGGAACGAGGCCAGGGACTCGTGGTCGAGGTAGAACATGTGTCCCGCTTCGTAGCACTCCATCTCGATGTTCTCTCGGAACGCAGGATCCACGTTCATGTGGCTGAGCATGTATTCGGTGGCGAAGAGGGGGGTGGCGAGGTCGTAGTACCCTTGACCGACGAATACCTTCATGTACGGGTTCTTGGCGATCGCACTGCGCAGGGCCTCTCCGGTCGCGGGCATAGACCCCTTCTCCCATTCCCAGCTCTCGTTCACCGTGGAGTTGAGGGTCTCGTAGGTGAGGTCGGTTTCGATCCGCAGTTCCGCCCGCACGTAGTGGTTGAACGCTGACGTGTAGGGGGGCGCGATGGCGGCCATGGACGGGTCGAACTCCGGCCGCTCGGTCACAGCCAGGGCCTCCACACCCCGGAACCGGGAGTCGAGGCGCCCTACGCTCCGGCGCTCCGCCCGCAGGAGCTCCTTGCAGAACCGATGGATGTTGACGCGGAGGTTCGTCCCGAGGACGTAGTCGGGATCGAGCCCGGTATAGGCAGCGAGCTTCTCGGCCACAGCCCGACGCTCACCCACCGGGAGGCGGTCCCCCTTCATGAGGGCGAGGGTCAGCTCCCCCTCCGACCACGCCTTGACCTCCGCCATGAGATCGGACAGGGAACGCTTCTGGAGCTCGGGGGGGAGGCGGCCGTGGTACCACGCCGTGGCCGTGTACGTGGGGACGAAGAGCTGGTAGGGGAGGTCGCTCCCGGGCATGAACCGGATCGCAGCCAGGTCGAGGGCGGTGGAGATGAGGACGATCCCGTTGAACGCGATCCCGCGGTCCACGAGGTGCCCCGCCAGGCCGGCGGCGCGGGTCGTGCCGTAGCTCTCCCCGGCGAGGAACAGGGGCGACGTCCACCGCCGGTACCGGGTAAGGTAGAGGCGGATGAACTCCCCGACCGACTCCAGGTCGCCCTTGAAGCCCCAGAACTTCTTGTCGAGGTCCTCCTTCGCCGCCCGGCTGAACCCCGTTCCGACAGGGTCGATGAACACGAGATCGGTCTGGTCGAGCCAGGTATGGGCGTTGTCCTCGTAGCGGTAAGGGGGAGCGGGCATCCATCCTTCCTTCTCCATCACCACCCGCTTTGGCCCCAGCGCCCCCATGTGGAGCCAGATCGAGGCCGAGCCGGGTCCCCCGTTGAACGCAAATGTGAGCGGCCGCTGTGAGCGGTCCGCCACGCCATCGAGCTCGTAGGCGGTGAAGAAGATCTCCGCCTCCGTCTCGTCGAACGGGTCCTTGAGCGGGATCGCGCCCGCGCGCGCCGTGTACGCGAGCTTCCGTCCCCGCGCGCTGATCTCGTGGCTGGTCTCGATCGGCCCGATCCCGAGGAGCTTGCGCACCTTCTCCTTCGGCTCCCCGACCGCGCCGGCCTTCTTCGCCTCGCTGCTCGACTGCTGCTCAGTCACGTGCGACCGCCTCCCGGCAATCAGTTGCTGGCCGATTGTACCGGTGCCCCATCCCCACCGTTCCCGGCGCCCCGTCCCTCTCCCGGGCCAGCGAGGACCTGGAACGTGGGGGCGTGGGTATCGGCGAACAGGGCCGGTACCCCGCCGGTGTGGAGGAACACCACCGCGTCCTCGGGGTCGAACGCGCCCTTCCCCACCAGGTCCACGAGGCCCGCCATCGCTTTCCCCGTGTACACCGGGTCGAGGAGGATCCCCTCCGTGCGGGAAACGAGCAGCACCGCGTCCCTCATCTCGGGCGTGGGGATCCCGTACCCCGGTCCGACGTAGCCGTCGTGGACCTCGATCAGGCCCTCCGGCACGTCGCGGGGAATCCCCAGGAACGCCACCGCCTCCTCTATGTTTCGCTGGATCCGCTCCCGCAGCACGGTGGCGGGAGCCGAAACGCTGATCCCCACTACCCGTAGCTCGCCCTGGGTGTAGAGGAGCGACCCCAGGACGAGGCCGGTCTGGGTCCCTCCCGTGCCGCACGCCGTGACGACCGCGTGGGGGGCGAGACCAAGCTCGCGGAATTGAAGGACCATCTCCAGGACGCACCCCGCGTAGGCGAGCGCCCCATGGAGGGGGGCGCAGCCGTTGGGGATCACGTAGGGAACCTCCCCCCTGTCTCGCAGCTCCTCCGCCAGCTCCTGGACCCGGGCCTCGGTGGCCCGCGCCAGGTCCTCCCGCGACGGGTGGTCCCGCGGGTCCACGAAGTGGAGCCCGGCCGCCCCGAGCATCCGGTCGAGGAGGTAATTCCCCGTGGGCGCGCTCGGCCTCTGGCCGCGCAGAACGGCGACCGTCCTCAGCCCTAACCGATTCCCAGCGGCGATCGTGAGGCGGACGTGGTTGCTCTGGGTGGCCCCGCTCGTGACGAGGGTCGTCGCCCGTTGGGCCTGGGCTTCCGCGAGGGCGTACTCGAGCTTGCGGATCTTGTTTCCGCCCAGGGCGAGCGGGGTGAGGTCGTCCCGCTTGGCGAACAGCCGTGGCCCACCCAAGTGCCGGGAGAGCCGGAACAGCTCGTCGAGGGGGGTCGGCCAATATCCGAGTCGGACGCGGGGCACCTGTCCCAGTTGCACCATCGCCTCCCAGGTTGCGAGGTCTCAGCCCTGCCCATCCTGCCCCATCCCTGGGTGTCGATCAAGCGGACCGACGGCGGGCCGGGCTTGCCAGGGCCGACCCGGACAGGGGGGTGCGCCCCCAGATCCCCGTCCCCGAGCAGGGGCACGTACGCCGAGCCTCCCTGAGGGACGGGCCCCGCGACGTCAATGCTTGCCCCCCACGGCCCCTGCCTGGCAGCGGGGGCAGATGTAGCTCGTTGTGCTCCCCACCCGCAGCTCCTCGATCGCGGTGCCACAGGCCGGGCACGGCTTCCCCGTGCAGTAACCCACCTGGAAGTGGTCAGCATAGCTCCCTTCGTTCCCCCACACGTCCCGTTCCCCAGGTCCCCCGCCCCAGCGGACCCCCTCCTCGACCACATGGCGTAGCGCGCGATGGAGCCGGGTCACGTCCGCTGGGGAGAGATCCCGCGCCGGGACGAGCGGATGCAGCCGCGCATGCCACAGGATGTCCTGCACGTACACGTTCCCGATCCCGGCGACGAAGCTCTGATCGAGGAGGTAGCGCTTGAGCGCCCCCAGCGCCTCGGACGTGAACTCCGCGGAGAGGGGATCCGGGCCCAGCCGCCCGAGCTGGGGGTGGGACGCGAGGTCTCCCCGCGGGACGAGATGGACGTCCCCGAACCACCTGAAGTGGATCCAAACTTGGTCACCGTCTACGAATCGGAACACCACCCGCTCACGGGTGAGGTCGGGCTCCTCCGCGGACAAGCGGAGGCGCACCTCCCCGCCCATCCCGAGATTGATCCCCAAGATGTCGCCCCGATCGAGCTCGACGAGCGCCCATTTGCCGCGCGGGCGACGGCCACGATCGCCTGCCCCGCCACCGCATCCGCGAACGCGTCCGGGGACAAGTTGAGGCACTTCGGCTGGCCGATCTGGACCTGGGAGAAGCGCTTGCCCCTCAGGGCCCCGTCGCAGCTGCGCGCGAGCACAACGAGATCCGGGAGCTCCGGCAACGCTAACCCTTCCCGCGTTCGGCGAGGGAGGAGAGGACCCTGCCCACCGGGACCTGCCAGACCGTGATCGTGTTGTAGAGGCGGAACCCGAGCTTGTGGTTGATGTTGAGCATCGGGGCGTTGGAGTTCGCGTTCCCCGTGCGGACGAACTTGACCTGCGGCCGCCCGGCGAGGACCTTGGCGAGCATCGCTGCCTTCAACCATCGCCCCAGCCCGTGGTTGCGGAATTCCGGGAACACCCCTGTCCCCCACTGGTGGAGGATCTCCGGCTCGTTGCGGTTCCAGCCGACCTCGGTGAACCCGGCGATCCGACCCGTGGAGGTGTGGCGGGCGTAGACCGTCCATCGTTCCACCCCGCGCTTGCGCATGGATTCCTCCTGGTCGCGGATCAACGCTGGAGTCCAGTGAAAGTCCTCCATGTCGAGGTCCCCCCTGGGGGCGGTATTCATCACCTCGTGCATCGCGACAACCTCGGCGAGGTCCGCCTCCGGGTACGGTCCCTCCCAGAACCCGAGGCGAAACGCCTCCGCGGGGGCGCGGTCCTGCCACGCCCGGAGGAGCGCCGGGTCCACATCGCGGATCGCGAGCTGGTTGATCTCTTGGGTCAAGCCCGCCTGAGCGCCGACCCAACGCAGGAACGCCTCCCCATCCGGAACCGTGATGGCGGTGCCCGTGCCGAGGAGCCTGCGACCGTCGTCGCGCGCCGCCTCAGCCACGGTCCGCAGCAGTGCCGACCCGATCCCCTGCCGTCGGTGCTCGGGGAGGACGGAGAGGTCGAACCACGCCAGGTGGCGGTTCTCCTTCGTCCTGTTCATCTCGAGCTCGGCGCTGCCCACGACCCGCCCCCGGTGCCATGCCACCCACCACCGCACGCCCCACACGGAGGGGACCGTGGTCAACACCGTCCGCAGCACGGGCAGGTCCCGCGGGGGATCGTCAGGCCACCACTCCGCGCGGATCCGGTTGGAAAGGGCGTGGTACCCCCGCATCGCCTCCGAGCGAGCGGTTGCGGGGTCGAACCGCTCGATCCAGATCCTGGGTCGGGACATACCACCCTCCTTGAGCGAAAGGCCGATCATAGCCGACCCGGGAGCGGTTGACACCCTAGCTGGCGGTGGACCCGCCCGCCGCTCCGCGATGCACTTTCGGAGGATGGAACCGTCGCGTACCATCATCCCCTCGTGGACAAGGCAGGCGATCGAGCTCCACGGCCGGAGGGGGCGGACCAGGCGATGGACCACCGCGCACAGCTCGGTACGGAGCGGACGGCTCGTCGTCCGCATGTCGGCCCCGGCGAGGGTGGGGCTTGTCGTCCAGACCCTGTACAACTTGGCGGACACGGTCTTCATCGGGCGGGGAGTCGGCTCGCTCGCCATCGTCGGAATCCCAACCTCGTTCCCGGTACAGGTCCTCGCGCGCCGCCGGGTCCGGCCCTCCGCGTTCCGGTTCGAGGCGGGGATCGTGGGGAGTCGCTTGCGGTGGGGAGCGGTTCCGGGCTGCGCGCCGGGGACGGGAACGCCGCTCGGGGTATCGGAAGGTGAGCCAATCCATGGAGTACCGCTCGCCAACGGTCGCTGAACGCGACGAGCTCTTCGAGCTGATCCTGGCGGAACTCGGCGGACAGGTCGACGACGCGCTGGCGTTTCTGGGGATGACCCGCGAGCAGTTCGCTCAGATCTACCAGGCCACCGGCGAGGTGCGTGTCATCGAGGAAGAGGGGACGAACGTGGGCTACCTCTGGATCGAGCAGCGCGGCCGCACACTGCACGTCCATGCCCTCATCCTCCACCCGCACGCCCGTGGTCGAGGGATCGGAACGCGCGTCCTCCAGATGCTGCGATCAGAGTTCTCCCGCCGCGTGGACGAGATCGAGCTGGGGGTGCGGGACGCGAACGTGGCAGCAATCCGGTTTTACGAGCGTGCCGGGTTCAGGCGAGTCCCGACCGAGACCGCTCCGGGGTTCTCGATCATGCGCCTCTCCCTGGGATCTCCCTGATCCCCGGCCTCCGGAGGACCGGCCCGCGTGTGTCCCCGCTGGGTCCTCCGGGGGGGCGGGGCGCGGGGCTTGAAGGGGGAACCACGGGAAGCGATCCTGGGGCAGCGATGGGGGAGTTGGTGCGGCTGGAGAGACCCGACGTGGGGCAAGCGGTGGAGGTCCTCGCCACGGCGTTCGGGGATGACCCACTCCTTGTCCATGCCTGCCCGGATCGGGAGGCGCGGATGAAGCTAGCGCGGATCTTCTGCCAGGTTCCCCTCTACTATGCAGCCCGGTATGGGGAGGTCTACGCCTCGTCGCACCGCCTGGAAGGGGTGGCAGCTTGGCTGCCATCGGCCTACTATCCGCTGACACCGTGGAGGGTGCTGCGAGCTGTCCCCCTCTCGCTCCTCGTCGGCCTCGGCCGCGCAGGGGGCGCTCGCCTGAGGGTCGCCGGGGACCACCTGGATGCCCTCCACCGGCGGCTCGCTCCGCCGAAGCACCTGTTCCTCCTCATCCTCGGGGTCGCCCCGCCGTTCCAGGGCCAAGGCCACGCCGGCCGGCTCCTCCGCCCGATTCTCGCCCGGCTCGACCGGGAGGTCCGACCGTGCTACGTGGACACGATGCAGGAGAGGAACGTATCCCTGTATGAGCACTTCGGGTTCCGGACCCTCGAGGAGTCCCCCGTCCCTGGCACGGATCTCACCGCGTGGGCCATGCTGCGGCCTCCCTGCCCCGGGACAATCGGGGGCCCGGTGCGGTAGGCCTCGCCAATCGCGCGCGGATCCCGTATCCTTGGATCGTCGTGCTAGCCACGTTTGTCCCGCTGTTCCTCGCCGTGTCCGTCGCCATGATGGGGATGGGGATCATCTCTCCGATCATGCCCCTCTACGTGCGCTCGTTCGGCGCGGGCGGGATCGAGGTCGGAGCGGTGTTCGCAGCGTTCTCCGTGTCCCGGTTCGTGTTGGGCCCTGCGGTTGGTGTCCTGTCCGATCGCATCGGGCGGAAGAGGCTCATCGTGTCGGGCCTCGGGCTATACGCGGCCGTCTCGGTCCTGTACGTGATCGCCCAGGCTCTGTGGCAGATGGGGCTATTCCGGTTCGTCCACGGCGTAGGCTCGATCATGGTCACGCCGATCGCCCAGGCCTACGTGGGCGACCTCACACCCGTGGGGAAGGAGGGACGGATCACGAACCTCTTCTACGCGTCGATGTTTGCGGGGATGGCATTGGGCCCCCTGTTCGGGGGGTACCTTGTGGAGGGGTGGTCGTTCGAGGCCCCGTTCTACGCGATGGGCATCCTCTCGCTTCTTGCGCTGATCGGGATCGCGCGGTGGGTCCCCGACGACGTGAGGCGGCCGACGGCCACCGCACCCCGTGCGGCACCGAACCTGAGGGCTGCGCTCCGCGCGCCGGCGGTATGGGCGCTCATCGTCTACTTCGCGACCCGCGGCCTGTGGCGGCAATCGTTCAACTCGTTCTGGCCTCTCCTTGCCGATGGCTACGGCCACAGCGAGGCGGCGATCGGCCTCGTCCTCACCGGGTACCTCGTGGGCGAGGGGCTGTTCCAAATCCCGTTTGGGTACCTCGCGGACCGGGTCCGGCGGCTCCCGCAGATCGCGGTAGGGGGATTGCTGTCCCCGCTGCCCATGCTCTTCGTCCCGCTCGTGCGCAGCGTGGAGGGCGTGGTGGCCCTGTCCGTCGCGATGGGCGTGGGAAGCGCACTGGGCCGGGCGTCCGTGCTCGCTATCCGTACCCAGCTCGGCCGGGCACACGGGATGGGGACGCTGGCTGGGATCCAGAACTCGGCGTTCGCAGTCGGGCAGATGCTCGGCCCGATTGCGGCGGGGGCGGTGTTCGACGCGTTCGGGATGGAGGCCCCGATGTACTTCGGCGCGTCGCTGGGAGTGGTCGGTGGGGCGGGAGCGGTGGTCCTGTTTGCCGGCGGGGCCGACATGTGGCGGCGGCTCCGCATCCCCGTCCGCCGTCCGGTGCGGATCGATCGCGAACCGTAGCGTGGCGCGCTGCCTCCGCAGCGCATCGGCCGGTCGAAAGAAAGGGGGCTGCCTGTGGGGCCCCCCTTCCCTTCTCACTGCAGGCGCCAGGGAAGCGGGCCAGGCGCTCCACGCCGGCGTCGCGTGCGTACGAAAACCGAGACGGTGAGATCGCGCTGGATGCGGACTTCTCCCTCGCGGGTGGCGTGAACTGGCGAGCCGTGGGGGCGCTCATCGCCCGGTTCGAACAGGCGGCCCCAGAATTCAGGAACCACCCCGGGCAGTAGGGGTTGCGTCCGGATTCAGATGGGAGGCGCAGGAGCTCTCACCGGCGCCTCTTCTGCGCTCTCGCACCCGCGAGGGGTGCCCCTACCTCTCCCACGGGCGCGCCAGGGTGTCGGGGGAGCCCACCGGCGGCCCGAGGATCTCGCCCAGGAGGACCGCTGCCCGCGGGTCCATCCGCAGGAGATCACGCACCACCGCGGCAACGCGCAGCGTCACCGCTTCCCTCCCACCGGCGGCTCCTCCTGGCCGCGCGGCCTATCCTCGGGCTTGGCGATCCCCTCGCGCATCGCGGTGTCGGCCTGGATGTTCTTCATCCGGTAGTAGTCCATGATCCCGAGCTGCCCCTTGCGGAACGCCTCGGCGATCGCCCGCGGGATCTCCGCCTCGGCCTCCACGACCGCCGCACGGCGCTCCTGAACGAGGGCCGACATCTCCTGCTCGCGGGCGATCGCCATCGCCCGCCGCTCCTCGGCCTTCGCCCGCGCCACCTTGAGGTCGGCCTCGGCCTGGGCGGTCTGGAGCTCGGCCCCGATGTTGCGGCCCACGTCCACGTCGGCGATGTCGATCGACAGGAGCTCGAACGCGGTTCCCGCGTCGAGGCCCTTGGATAGGACGAGCTTGGAGATGGAATCAGGGTTCTCGAGGACCTCCTTGTGGCTGATGGCGGAGCCGATCGCGGACACGATCCCCTCCCCGACGCGGGCGATGACGGTCTGTTCGGTGGCTCCGCCCACGAGGCGCTCGATGTTCGCCCGCACGGTGATCTTCGCCACGGCGAGGAGCTCGATCCCGTCCTTGGCCACGGCCGCCACCTTCGGGGTCTCGATCACGCGTGGGTTCACGCTCATCGCCACCGCGTCGTAGACGTCGCGGCCGGCGAGGTCGATCGCGGCGGCGCGCTGGAACTTGAGATCGATGCCGGCCTTGTCGGCGGAGATGAGGGCCCGCACCACGCGCTCCACGTTCCCCCCGGCGAGGTAGTGGGCCTCGAGATCGGACGTGGAGAGCTTGATCCCCGCCTTCCACGCCGCGATCATGGGCATGATCACGCGGTGGGGATTGACCTTCCGCAGTCGCATCCCGATGAACGTCCCCGGCCCGACCGGGACCCCGGCGGCGAGGGCGCTGATCCACAGCCCGACGGGGACGAAGTAGAAGAACAGCCACAGGAGCAACAGCGCCAGAACACCCAGCACGATCCAGCCCGTCATCCCTTCCATCTAGCCCTCCTTTCGCTTGCGCACGACCTTGCGGAAGCCCTGGTCGCGCACGACCTCGACCTCCGTCCCCTTGGGGAGGAATCCCTCCTCCGCCACCACGTCGACGAGCTCTCCCGCGAACTCGGCCTGCCCCACCGGCCGGAGGTCGGTGCGGGCGACCCCCGATCTGCCGATCCATTCCGTCAGCACAGGCTGGCCCCTGTCCCCGGCGCGGCCGGTGATCGCCGTCTGGAGGATCACCCCCCCCAGCCGCAGCCGGGAGCGGGGGAGCCGGGTGAGGAGGATCACGGTCAGCACGAGGCCGACAACGAGGGCGATCGACACCGCACCCAACGCGGCCCCGGCCTGGCGCGGCTGGGTGAACGGCCCGATCATGCTCGTGTAGAGCCCGAGCCCGATCAGGACGAGCCCGGCAATCCCCGCCAGCCCGAAGTCGGTGGCGGTGAACACGAAGATCTCCAGCACGATCGCCACGATGCCCGCCACGAGGAACACGATCGATTCCCAGCCGGCAAGTCCGGCGAGGTTGTGAGCCCAGAAGAAGACGGCGAACGCGGCGAGCCCAACCCCGCCAGCAATCCCGAACCCAGGGGTGAGAGCCTCCCAGAGGAGGCCGAGCACGCCGATCGCGATGAGGAGGGACGCCAGCCACGGGGTGGTCAAGGTCGCGACAGCGGAGTCCACCCACCGCAGGTGATGCTCCCGCACCACGGCCCCCGCAAGGTCTGTCTCGGCGAGGAGTGCGGCGAGGGAGGCCACGGTGCCCTCGGAGTACCCCCACTCTGCCGCGGAGTGCGCGGTGAGGGTGAGGAGCTTTCCCCTCTCGACGAGGCCCGGGGCCTCCACGTCGGGGTCGACCATCGCCTCCGCCAGAGCCGGGTCGCGCCCCCGCTCCTCGGCCGTGGCCCGGAACAGGGCCCGCACGGCGGAGACCGTCTTCTCGGAGGCGGTCGTCATCTCCCCGCCCGCGTCGAAGTACACCGGGGTCGCCGCGCCCATCACCCCGCCGGGGGCGAAGTAGATCCGCTCGCAGGCCAAGGCGAGGAGGGCCCCCGCTGAGTACGCCTCCCGGTTCACGTACGCGAGCGTGGGGATCCCCGCTCCCAGGATGAGGTCCCGGCACGCGATCGCCGCATCGAGGTAGCCTCCCGGGGTGGCGAACTCGACCACCACCGCCGCCGCCCCTGCCGCCTCCGCCTCGGCGAGGCCCGTCCGGATAAAAGAAACGGTCCCCCGCCCGATCTCCCCATCGATGCGCAGGAGCCACACCTCGGACGCACTGCCCCCCAGCGCAGCGGCGGCGATCACCACGAGGACCAGCCCAAACGCTCTCATGTTGAGATTGTAGGGGGGCGGGGGGATGGCGCCAACCGGCCCGTGGGCCGCGACGGGGAATGGGGCGGGGTGCCGACCGCGGCGGCACGGAGCACCGCGCCCTCGTTCACGGGAAGCAGGGAGGCGCAGCGCCGTACCCAGAACCGTCCCGCACCCCGGCCGCGATCCCAAGGAGGAGGTTGGCGAGCGCCCCCGCGCGGGGCCGAGGTTAGCTTCAGAGGGGACACGGGCCCCGCAGTTCTCCGTCCCCCGCGGTAACCTTGTTCTGGGTGATCGCGCATGCGCAAGATGGTTCTCTCGCTGGTGTTCCTCGTCCTCGTGGCCAGTACGGCGTGGGCGGAACTCGTGCGCCGCGGTCCGATCCTCATCACCTCCGACGAGGACTTCACCTCAGACAACGGCGTGGTCGGGGGATGGGGGATCCTCGGCGACCCCTTTGTGATCTCCGGGGTCAGGATCGATGCCGGGGGCGAGGACTACGGGATCCTCATCTCGGGCACAACCCGTCCCGTGGTGATCCGAGACGTGGAGGTCCTGGGGGCCCGCCGGGCGGGGATCAAGGTCCAGAGCGCGAGGAACGTGGCAATCGAGAACGTGTGGGTGCGCGGATGCGCCACCGGGATCAGCGTGTTCCTCGGCACCGCCGTCTCTGTGTCCGGCTCCCGGGTTGAGGAGTGCCCCGACGGGGTAAGGGTCATGTTCTCATCGCAGGTCGGGCTGACGGATCTCGTCGTGTCGCGCTGTCGCACGGGGGTTTGGTTCGTGGGGACGACGGGCTCCCACCTCACGGGATCGGTCGTGGAAGGGTGCGACGCGGGGATTCTGGTCGAGCTCCATTGCGAAGGGATCCTGGTCGCCCGCAATACGATCCGGGGATGCCGGATCCCGGCCCAGAGCGAGGGTGGAGCGGCGTGGGACGATGGGGCCCGGGGGAACCACTGGGAGGGGTTCCTCGCCATGGACGCTGATGGGGACGGGATCCTTGACCAGCCCTATCGGGTCGGGGTGGAGGAGGACCGATTCCCGCTCGCTTCCCCCGAGCGGTAGGTCCGACCGATCCCCCGCACGACGAGGACGAGCCCCAGCCACAGCGCGGTCGCTCCCCCAACGAGCCCCCAGAACGGGAGCGGGACGGGGAGTGCGGTGAACCCGACCCCGGCGGCGATGCCCGCTGCGCCGAGCGCCGTGGACCGGAGGAGGGCGGCGCGGGCGAGGCGACGCGCGGTCCCGGGTTCCCCACGCTGAAGGCGGGAGATCCACAGCAGCCCGAGGTCCCAGCTCCACAGGGCGAGGGAGGCCGCGGCCAGGGCGGGGATCAGGGCTCCGGCGAACGCGGCCCCGGCGGCGAGCCCGAAGGCAAGGAAGAGGCCGAGGGTCAGGCACCCCCGCCTCCGCCTGACGAGCCCCAAGCTCCACACCGCGGGGACGAGGAGGGATGCCCACCACGCGGGGACGACGGGGAACCCGAGTCCCCCCCACGCGGCGACCCACACCCCGATCATCCCCAGCCCGGGGACGATCATTGGACCCTCCGCCAGCCGGCCTTGGCCTGGGGGGCCAGGGGGTACCGAACATCCCACACCACCGGTCGGGCCCGGGCCGCATGGAGGCGCGCCACGATCGTCTGCCGCTCCAGCTGGAGGATCCGGCGGGCGATCTCCACCTCCGGATCCCTCCGGGAGGGCCCGGGGACCGTGGTCGGATCGGGGATGAGGACCATCACCCGGTACCCGCGGGCGGTGAGCGTCCCCAGGTCCTCCGCATCGCCGGGAAGGAGGGGCGATACGAGGGCCACCTGGGACCCGGGCCGGAGGAGGCGCGTCGGGATCCGGGTGAGCTCGGCGAACACCTCCGATGTCCCCAGCCGGGCGCGGGCTAGCTCCCCGAGCAGCCGCTCCCCGTGGCGGCGGCCGTAGCCGGGATAGACCCAGTCCACATACGCTCCGTACAGGAGGAGCCCCACCCGGTGTCCGCTGGCGAGGAAGGCCTGGCACAGGCTGGCCGCCCCCCGGACAGCGTGGTCGAGGAGATCGAGGGGGTGTTCCACGCGGTACGCGCGCTCCCGCACGTCGAGCACGACCGCGACGTCGGCGGCCCGTTCCTCCTCGAACTCCGTCACCACCAGCTCGCCGACCCGCGCCGCAGCCTTCCAGTTGATGCGCCGGATCTCATCCCCGGGGCGGTACTCGCGGGTCCCGAAGAACTCGATCCCCACCCCCCCGCGGCGAGAGCGGGCCGTCCCGGCCTGGACCAGGGTGCGGCGGGGCGCGATCGCGATCCCCCTCAGGCGCTCGAACCGCGGCAGTACGGTGAGGGGCGTGGGGCAGGGGAGGTCATCGTACCACGTCGCGTAGCCGAGGAGGTCCTCCGCCTCGACGTGCAGGGAGCGGAGCGGGTAGTGGCCGCGGCGGGCGCGCACTGTGTACCGCAACGAGACGCTATCCCCTCCCCCAAGCTCGGCCACCCCCTCGGTGGCCCCGTCCGTCAGCTCGAGCCCAGGAGGGAGAGGGTCGGTCACGTGGACGAGCTCGACCCGCGATCCGCGGTTCACGAGGGTGGTCTCGACCTCCACCGTCTCCCCCTCCCACAGCCGAATTGCGGACAGGGTGCGGTGCGCGGCGAACCGGGGCCGGCGATCTCCGACCGCGAACAGGTACCCCCCCACGAGGTGTACGGCCACGGGGAGGGCCAGGAAGGCGAGGGGAGGCAGCCGGAACCCAATCCCAAGGGCGAGGAGGAGGACGAGGAGGGCAAACTCCGTCCGCGCCTTGGGGCTCTCCATCACCGTACCTTGGGGACTGGGGTGGTGCGCACTATCTCCGCGACAACGTCCTCCGCCCGCACGTCGCGGGTCCATAGCTCAGGGGCGAGGATGAGCCGGTGGGCCAGCGCTGGCACGGCCACCGCTTTCACGTCGTCGGGAAGGACGTAGTCCCGCCCGGCCAGGGCGGCTCGGGCTCGGGACAGCTTGAGCAGGGCCAACGTCCCCCGGGGGCTCGCCCCCACGGCGAGCGAGCCGTGGCCCCTGGTCTGGCCAACGATCCGCACCATGTACCCCAGGAGATCGGGGTCCACGAACACCCCCTCCAGGGCCCGCCGCATGTGGAGCACCTCAGCGGCGTTGGTCACCGCTGGCAGCACGACCTCCTCGGCCCGCCGCTCGATCCGGCGCCGCAGGATCTCCTCCTCCTCCGCGACGGCGGGATATCCGAACCGGACACGCACGAGGAACCGATCCACCTGGGCCTCAGGGAGGGGAAACGTCCCCTCGAACTCGATCGGGTTCTGGGTGGCAAGGACCACGAACGGCTGCGGCAGCGGGCGGGTATCGCCCTCGATCGTGGCCTGTCCTTCCTGCATCGCCTCGAGGAGGGCGGACTGGGTCTTCGGGGTGGCACGGTTGATCTCGTCGGCGAGGATCAGCTGGGCGAAGATGGGACCTGGCCGGAACTCGAACCTTCCCTCGTCGCGGCGGTAGAGATGCGTGCCCACGATGTCCGCGGGGAGGAGGTCGGGGGTGAACTGGATCCGGCTGAAGGTGAGCCCGAGCGTCCACGAGAAGCACCGCGCGGCGAGGGTCTTCGCCAACCCCGGGTAATCCTCCAGCAGGACGTGCCCCCCGGCGAGGATCGCCCCCAGGATGAGGGACAGCGCCTCCCGTTTCCCGACGATCACCTGCTCGATCCGGGACAGGATCGCGTCCCCGCGAGCGGCAACGTCATCGATCGTCAAGCTTGCCTCCTTGTGCGTAGTTCCACAGCGCGTTCACCGCCTGGGCGACCGTCCCGAGATGGTCCCCCCACCGCGCCCGGGGGGCGTGGGCATCGCGGGGCCGCAGCACAGCCGCCACCGCAGGGTGCGGGGGCCATTTCCCCTCCTCGAGCTCCTCCCACGCCCGCTGGGTGGGGATCGCTTCCCGTCGTGTTCGCAGCTCGACCGCGATCCCGCGCAGCCGGCCGGCGAGCTCGTGGCGGGCGGAGGGAGACGTTCCCGCACGGCGGATCGTCCTCGCGAGGCTTGCCAGCTCGGAAGGCTGAGGCGCGACCGAGGCGCGAGGCCCGGTGCGCACGGCACGGGTCCGCGGTCCGAGGCGGAGGGTGAGGGAGGCGAGGAGGACAAGGAGCACGACCCATACCAAGCCCTGATCGAGGGAGTCGAGGAGCCAGATGGCGCGGACCACGGCCCACAGGATCCAGTCCGCCACACCCACCAGCGCGTACGCGAGGAGACCTGCCGCCGCGATCCAGACCGCGACCCATCCCCACCTAGCCCCCGGCCCGCTCCACGGAGGCCAGCGCCGCCAGCGCCGCCTCGCGGCGGGGCTCGCTCTCCTTGTGGCCATAGCGCACCTCCTCGAACAGCTGGGTCAGGATCCGCACCGGCTCGCTGCGGAACCCGAGGGCAACGAGACGGTCGGCGAGCTCGCGCGGGGTGAGGGTGGGAAGCCTCGCCTCGTTCACGCGCGGGGAGAGGATCTCCACCATCCGCAGCCAGCACCGGATCACGACGTCGGACACGGGGAGGCCACGGGCGAGCTCGGCCGTGGCGGACTGGGCTGCGGTCTCGATCTCCTCGGCCGCCGACTGCGGCCGCGGCCGGAACCGCCGCCCCGCCCACCACGCGATGAGGGCCCCTCCCCCTCCCGCTACGAGGTAAGCGAGCCACGGCGGGACGCGCGGCGGGGGGACCTCCTCCCGTCCCTCCCCGCTCGCGGTCAGGCCCGACCCGGGGAGCAGGGGAGCCGGGCCCTCCCCGTGGAGGGGGATCTCGTCCACCGCCGAGCGGAGGGAGGTCGAGATCGCATGGGCCACCGCCGCCAATGCGGCGAGCATCACCAACGCCCGGAGGAGCTTCGTTCGGTACCTTCGGGAGAAGAGGGCTCCCCCCACGGCCACCACCAGGAACACCAGCGCTACGATCACGATCAGATCGAGCAGCCACTCCGGGCCGGGAAGGGCGAGGGGCTCGTCCGGCGCCGGGAGGAGGGCCTCCCCCTCTCCCCCCTCGCCGCGGGCGCCCCGGAACTCGATCCCGGACAGCCCCGCAGCGAGGAACCCCAGGATGACGATCAGGAGCCCACCGAGGAGTGCCAGCCGCGCCCGGGTCATGGTTCCAGCCGCAGGCCGAGCTCCCGGAGCTGCCCCTCGTCGACCGGGGCCGGGGCGTCGGTGAGGGGACACGAACCGGTGGTCGTCTTCGGAAACGCGATCACCTCGCGGATCGAGGGCTCGGCGGCCATCATCATCACCCACCGGTCCAGTCCGAACGCGATCCCCCCATGAGGGGGCGCCCCGTAGTCGAGGGCACGCAGGAAGAACCCGAACCGCCGCTCCGCCTCCTCCCGTTCGATCCCTAGAACGCGGAAGATCTTCTCCTGGAGCTCGCGGCGGTGGATCCGGATCGAACCCGAGGCGAGCTCGACCCCGTTCACCACGAGGTCGTAGCACTTGGCCCGCACCCGCAGCGGATCGCTGTCGAGGAAGGAGAGGTCCTCGTCGCGGGGGGAGGTGAATGGGTGGTGCTCGGACTCGAGCCGGCCCTCGCCTTCCTTGAACAGGGGGAAGTCGACGATCCAGGCAAGCCCCCAGCGGTCGGGCTGGATGAGGCCGAGTTCGCTCGCCAAGCGGGAGCGCAGGTCGCCGAGGGCGACGGCCACAGTCTCGGGCTGGCCCGCGGCGAGGAGGACAAGATCTCCAGTCTGCGCACCGGCCTGCGCGGCGACCGAGGCCAACACCTCCCCGGGGACGTGTCTCCCCAGCGAGGAGACGATCCCCTCCCCGAGTTTGATCCATGCCAGACCTGGGAGGCCGTGGCCCTTCGCCGCCTCCTCGAGCCTCGCCACCTCGCCCCGCGACCTCGTCGCCCCACCGGGCACGGAGAGGGCCCGCACCGCGCCTCCGCTCGCCACCGCAAGGGCGAACGGCCGGATCGGGCCGGCGGCGAAGTGGTCCGAGACGTCGGCGATCTCCATTCCGAACCGGAGGTCGGGCTTGTCCGACCCGTAGCGGGCGAGCGCCTCCGCGTGGGGAAGGCGAGGCAGGGGGAGGCTGATCTCGGCCCCGATCGCCTCCCGGAACACGTGTGCGACGAGGCCCTCGAGGAGGGGGAACAGCTCCTCCGGGTCGTCGAGGAACGCCATCTCCAGGTCGAGCTGGGTGAACTCCGGCTGCCGGTCGGCGCGGAGGTCCTCGTCGCGGAAGCAGCGCACGATCTGGAAGTAGCGCTCGACGCCGGAGATGACAAGGATCTGCTTGAACAGCTGCGGGGACTGGGGGAGGGCGTAGAACGCCCCCCGAGCAAGCCGCGATGGGACGAGGAAGTCGCGGGCCCCCTCAGGGGTGGACCGGGTCAGCATCGGCGTCTCGACCTCGATGAACCCCTCGCGATCGAGATAGCGGCGGATGGCAAGGCAGGTGCGGTGGCGGAGGCGGAGGTTGCGCTGCATCCGCAGCCGCCGCAGGTCGAGGTACCGATAGCGGAGCCGCGTCTCCTCGCTCGGGGTGCCCTCGTCCGCCACCGGGAGGGGGAGGGGTTGTGATCGGCTCAGCACCTCGATCTCGCTCGGCTCGACCTCGACCTCCCCCGTGGGAAGGGACGGGTTGGGCGCCTCGCGGAGGCGGACCGTGCCCGTGACCCGAACCACGTCCTCGTGGGCAAGGCGCTCCCCGCTGCGCAGGACGAGCTGGACGATCCCCGAGGCGTCGCGGAGGTCCACGAACGTGACCCCACCTAGGTCGCGCACCCGGTGAACCCACCCCGCGAGGACGACCTTCCGCCCCGCCGCCTCCCGCCGCAACTCACCACACTTGTCCCTGTGCACCGGTTCCCCCCTTCAACGATTCGAGCCTGCGGAGCCGCCACCGTCGCACGCGATCGGTCCCGGATGGCGCTTCCCGGCCGGCGGAATTGTAGTGCGAACCCTGCCCCATCACAGGGGGAGGGCGGACGGGCAGATCGTGCGGTAGGCGCAGTAAGAGCAAGCCGTGAACGAAGGCCGTGCCGTGAAGTCGCCGGACCGGATCCCCGCCTCGGCGTCGTGGATCGCGGTCAGGGCGCGGTGGAGCATCTTCTCGGTCGGCACCGCGCGCCCGACGACGACCTCCGGGGTGAGGAAACGCAGCTGCACCTCGCGGGGTCGCTCCCCGAACATCCGCTCGTAGCCGAGGGCGTAGATCGCGAGCTGCAGCGACTCCCCAGCCCGCCGATCGGCCGCACCCTCCTCCACGGCGGACGTCTTGTAGTCGACGATCACCGCCCCGTCGGGGAGGCGGTCCACCCGGTCCCAGTACCCGATCACCTTCGCCCCGTCCTCGGTGAAGGCGAAGAACTTCTCCACGAACGCCGGCCGCGCCTCCGACCGTTCCTCGAACGCGTAGAACGCGTCGAGGGAGGCCGCGCCGTGGCGGAGCATCTCCTCCTCGTGGGCCGCGGACAGGAACCCCTCCGAGCGCCAGGAGCGACGGAACACGCGCTGGAGGTCGTCCAGAGGGAGCGTGCGTCCCTGGATCTTCGCGAGGTGATAGGCCTGAATCGCCTGATGGACCGCGTTCCCCAGGATCACCGTCGGGTGAAGGCGAATCGGCACGCGCAGCACGTGCACGTAGCGGTACTTGAGGGGACAGGTGAGCCAGTCGTCGACCTGGCGGAACGAGAGCTGCAGTGGGCCCGCTCCGGTGGGAACCGGGGCGGGAGGGGGGGGTTCCTTCCCCTCGCGGCGGATCCGGAACAGGGCCGGCGTCTCGGCGACCCGTCCCCCGAGGTTCTCCTCGCCCAACGCCTCCAGGACGAACCGGGAGATCTTGGCCGCCCGCTTGCGCGGCGCCTCCCCTGGAGGTCGGTAGTCGTCGGCGGACAAGAGGTAGAGGTGCCGCCGGGCGCGGGTCATCCCCACGTAGAACAGGCGCCGTTGCTCCTCGAGATGGGCGAGGTCAGCCGGGAGGTCATCGAGGCGCAGGTCGCCGGGCAGGGCGAACGTGGGCCGGGAGGCGCGGCCCGGGAAAAAGTCCTCGACGAGCCCGGTCAGGAACACGGCATCGAACTCCATCCCCTTCGCCTGGTGGAAGGTCATCACCTGGACCGCGTCTGTCCCCGGCACGGCCTCGCCAACCATCGGGTTCCACCCCAGCTCCCGCAGCTCGTCCACGTAGCGCACGAACCATGGCACCCGGTCGTGGCGCGCCACCTCCTCGAACCGGCGCACGACCCGCTCGAAGAACTC
>JACIWJ010000012.1 GCA_014361015.1 Candidatus Bipolaricaulota bacterium
CCGATCGCTCGACTTGCATGTGTTAGGCGCGCCGCTAGCGTTCACCCTGAGCCGGGATCATACCCTCTCAATTCAGTCTCAAGGGTTTCCGATAGGCTTCCCGTCTCTCCCTGTTCACTTGTCAAAGACCAGCCTTCCCGCGACTGACCTGCCCTCGCGGGCACGGTGAGTATAGCGGGGAGGATGGGGGGCGGTCAAGCTCTCCCTTGTGGAAAACGTTCGGCCACGTGTCCATGGGTGGGGGGACAGGTGTCCAGGATGTGCGGCAGCAAGACCGTTGTTGGGTCCCTTTCGCCGCGCGTTCTTGTCCACAGAGCTTTCCCCAAGAGAATGTATGGCACGTTACAGCGGGAGCCGATGGCCCGTTCGCCCTGGGCGGTTCCCTGGTGGACGGACTGTCCTCGCGGGAGAACATAACGGGGATGAGAGCTTTGGTGACGGGGGCCACGGGGTTCATCGGGGCGAACGTGGTCCGCGCGCTCCTTGAGCGCGGGTACGACGTGCGCGCCTTCGTACGCCCGAGTGCGGACCGCGCGAACCTCGATGGCCTCGCCGTGGAGTGGGCTGAAGGCGACGTGCGAGACGCTCGCTCCGTGCGCGCTGCCACGGCGGGCTGTTCCCTGGTGTTCCACATCGCTGCCCTGTACGCGTTCTGGGCCCGGCCCCGCCGGCTCATCTACGAGGTCAACGTGGACGGGACGGGCAACGTCCTCCGCGCGGCGGAGGAAGAACGGGTCGAGCGCGTTGTGGTTACGAGCTCGGTGGCCGCCCTCGGCCTGCGCGGCGATGGTCGCCCCGCGGACGAGGCGGTCCCTGCGACCTCCGCTACCCTCATTGGGGACTACAAGAGGAGCAAGTTCTTGGCCCAAGAGCTCGCCCTGGCGTTCGCCCAGCGAGGGCTGCCGGTGGTCATCGTCAACCCGAGCTTCCCCGTGGGCCCGTACGATCGGAAGCCCACCCCCACGGGCCAGGTGATCGTGGACTTCCTGAACGGGCGGATGCCCGCCTACGTGGACGGGGGGGTGAACGTGGTGGCGGTGGAGGACGTGGCCCTGGGGCACGTCCTCGCGGCGGAGCGGGGGCAGCTGGGGGAACGGTACATCCTCGGGGGTGAGAACCTCACGATGCGCGAGTTCTTCCGCCTGCTCAGCGTGGTGAGCGGCCGGCCTGCCCCGCGGCTTCGCCTCCCCGCGGCGCTCCTCACCCCCCTCGCCTATCTCAACGCGGCGTGGAGCGCAGCGACAGGGACCGTTCCCCGCCTGACCCCCGACACGGCGCGGATGGCCCGCCACCGGATGTTCTACGACCCGGGGAAGGCGGTGCGGGAGCTCGGGCTTCCCCAGACCCCGGCCCGGGAGGCCCTCCGCCGGGCGGTGGAGTGGTTTCGGGAAAACGGGTACGTCAGGGGGCGCTCGTCCCGGCGCGGAGGAGGGCGAGCGCCTCGCCGAGGTTGACCTCCGTGTCGACGCACCCGTCGCGGGATAGCGGAACGACCGCGACGAGGGGTCGTTCCGATCCGAGATCGGCCACCGCTTCCTCCCCTTCCTGAAGCTCCTTGGCGCAGGCGACGGCGACGACCGCCCGTGGACGCGTCTCCTCGACGAACCGCAGGGCGAGTGCCCCGCCGGGGGCGACGCATACCCCCCTGTAGCCGAGGCGGAGCGCCTCCTGGCGCAGGATCTTGATCGCGCAAGCCTCCGCGCAGTCCTCCGGGCACTGGAACCCCTGGCGCGACGGGCGTCCGGGACAGGTCTGGCTGGGCCGGAGGCAGTGCGGGAGGAGGAGGACCCGCTCCCGAGGCGGGATCCGCGCCAATTCGACGGGCTCACCCATGGCCGAAGGCCTGGACGATCACTTCGCGCTCCCGCGGTCGGTCCAGCTCCACGAGGAACAGGCGCTGCCACCGCCCGAGGACGAGGCGCCCCTCCTCGATCGGGATCGCCTCGCTCGCCCCGAGGAGGAGGTGCTGGCAGTGGGCGTGGGCGTTAGGGCACTCATCAGGGGTCATGTTGTGGGTGCGGATGGTGAAGTCGTTGTGCCGGTAGTAGAGCTCACGGGGAGCGACCCGCTTCAGGAACTCTTCCATGTCCGCGATGAGCAGCGGCTCGTTCTCGTTCACGCGCACGGCGGCGGTGGTGTGGCGGCAGAAGATGAGGGCAAACCCGTTACGGACGCCGCTCTCGCCGACGAGGCGTTCCACCTCGTCGGTGATGTCGATGAACTGGGGCGCCCGGTCCGTGGGCACGGTGAGCACCATCCGGCGCAGGATCGGCCCGGCGTAGGTTGGGTTCACGGCTTCCCCCCCCACCCGCGTAGGCGGGCGATCACGGCTTGCACGGCCTCATCGGGGGTGGAGGCCCCGGCGGTGACCCCGACCCGGGCGATCCCCGCCAGCGATCCTGGGCTGATCTCCTCCTCCGACTCGATGAAGTGGGTCGGGACCCCCGTCGCCCGGACGACCTCCGCCAGGCGGCGCGTGTTGGCGGAGTTGCGGGACCCGACGACGAAGATCGCCTCCACGCGCCGGGCCAGGTCCTGGGCCGCTCGGTAGCGGCGTCCCGTCTCCGGGCACGTTGTGTCCACGACCTGGAGCTCACGGAGCGCGCTTCGGCTTCGGCCGACCACGGCCCCGACGAAGTCCCAGAACGCCTCCCGCTCCTTGGTGGTTTGGGAGACGATGGCCAGTCTTCCTCCCTTCGGCGATGGGACGTCCGCCGGGATGAGGGTGGCGTGTCCCTTCCCGCCCGTCCATGCCAGGAGCCCCTGGACCTCGGGATGGGTTGCCTCGCCGTAGATGAGGACGGTGAACCCCTCCCCGCTCAGGCGGTGGGCCGCCTCTTGGGCCCGCTTCACGATGGGGCAGGTCGTGTCCACAAGGACCAGGCCCCGCCGCCGGATCTCCTCGACCACCTCCGGCCCCGCCCCGTGAGCGGTGATCGCCACCGCTGGGGCCTGCACCTCGTCCAGGGACCTCACTCCCTGGGCCCCGAGGGAGGCGAGCCGATCCACGACCCGCGCGTTGTGGACGATTGCCCCCAGCGTCGCGAGGGGCCCCCGCGCCCGAAGGTGCTCCTCCACCATCTCCACCGCCCGCCGCACCCCCGGGCAGAACCCGTACACGCGGGCGAGCTCGATCTCGATCATCGCCCCTCCCGGGCCCGGCCAAGGGCCATCAGCGGAAACACGTGCCGGTAGAGGGCGTAGTTGATCATGAAGTCGGTCGGGAACCCCGTTCCCGTGAACTGGGGCTCGTCCCACGTCCCGTCCTCGCGTTGCGTCCCCACGAGGTAGGCGATCCCGCGCTGGACGGCCTCCGAGCGGCCCTCGCCCGCGGCAAGGAGCGCCAGGAGCGCCCACGCCGTTTGCGATGGGGCAGAGGCCCCCCGGCCCCGCCGCTCGGTCTGGTGGTAGGACGCGATGTCCTCTCCCCACCCCCCGTCGTCGTTCTGGCGGGAAAGGAGGAACCCCGCTGCCTTCCGCACCCGCGGGTCGGCCATGTCCCACCCGCAGGCGGCCAGCGCGGGGAGGACGGCGCCGGTCCCGTAGAGGTGGTTCACCCCCCACCGGCCGTACCACGACCCGTCCCCCTCCTGTTCTTTCCACAGGTAGCGGAGGGCCCGGTCCAGGCGCCGGAACCCGGGGCGGTACCCGAGGCGGCCGAGGAGCTCCACGATGTGGCCGGTCACGTCGGCGGAGGGGGGATCGAGGAGCTCCCCGAAGTCGGCGAACGGGATCTGGCGGAGGAAGGCCTTCGTGTTGTTCCGGTCGAACGCGCCCCACCCGCCGCCCCGGGACTGCATCCCGAGGAGCCACTCCACCCCCCGCCTGAGGGCGAACTCCTTGTCCTCCTCCGGGAGCGACGTCCTTCGGAGGGCGATCAGCACGACCGCCGTGTCGTCCGTGTCGGGGTAGACGTCGTTGTCGAACTCGAACGCCCATCCCCCAGGCCGGGCTCGGCACGCGACCTGCCAATCCCCACCGACGAGGATCTGTTCCCCAAGCAGCCACTTCCCCGCCCGGACGAGGGCGGGGTGGTCGGCGGGGAGGCCGGCGTCCTGGAGGGCGATCATCGCCAGCCCCGTGTCCCACACCGGGGAGATGCACGACTGGAGCCGGAACGTCCCCTCCTCCTCGATCGCGTAGCGGGCGAGCCCAGCGATCCCCCGCGCCACGGGCGGGCTGGACAGCGGGTGGCCGAGGGCGCGGAGGGCGATCAGGGAGTAGACCCACGGCGGCTGGATCCCGCCCCAGCACCCATCCGCCTCCTGCCGGGCGAGGATCCACCCCTCGGCGACGGCGAGGGCCCGGCGGCGCAGGGAGCGGACCGGGCGGCGCTCGTAGGCGCGGAGCAGGCGGTCGAGCTGGAAGAAGAACCGACCCCATCCCCCGCCCTTGCGGGGCAGACCCCAGCCGGCGTTCCCCCGGCCGCGGGGGAACAGGTCATCGGCCCTCGCCCCCTCGGGAACGGGGTGGACGGGCTTCAACGCCCGGAGGACGGTGAGGGGGACGATCGTTCCCCGCGCCCAGGACGCGAACGCGTAGATGTTCACCGGGAACCACGTCGGCAGGAGGACGAGCTCGGGCGGGAGGGCCGGCGTGGCCTCCCACGGCCACTCCCCCAGCAGCGCGAGCCAGATCTTCGTGAACACGCGGCTCTTCTCCACGCCGCCCTGCGCGAGGATCCACGCCCGGGCGTTGGCCAGCGGCGGGAGACCGGGATCCACCCCGGCCATCTTCAGGGCGAGGTACGCCTCCACGGTGGTGGAGAGGTCCCCCGGCCCGCCGTACCAGTTGGCCCACGTCCCGTCCTCCCTCTGCTGGGAGAGGAGGTAGCGCGCGATCTTGTCCCACAGCTCCTGGGATCCGATCCCGAGGATGTGGGTGAGGAACAGGTGCTCGGCGGTGATCGTGACGTTGCTCTTGAGTTCTCCCCACCAATAGCCGTCGGGGTACTGGTGGTCGAGGAGCCACCCCACCGCACGCGCGATTGTGCGGTCGAGGTCGGCGACGGGTGGGGTGGAGCGTGAAGAGGCCTGGGCAACATTTCGGTTACGCATCCTCTCCCACCTCCTGGCGGACGAGAGCGACGAACTCCGCCACCACGCGCCCCTCGGCGACCTTGGGCCGGACGACCACCCCGTGGGCGTACAGTGTGCCGAACCCCTTTCCGCCGAGGATCGCGAAATCGGCCCGCTCCGCCTCCCCGAGCCCGTTCACCGGGCAGCCCATGATCGCGATCGAGAGGGGCGCGGTGACGTGGGCGAGCTCGGCCCGCACCGCGCGGGCGATCCCGGGGACGTCGATCCCCGTCCGCCCGCAGGTCGGGCACACGACGTAGGACGGGCCCCGCTTCCGAAGCCCGAGCGCGGCGAGGATCTCCCACCCCGCCTCCACCTCCCGCACCGGATCGCCCGCCAGCGACACCCGCAGCGTGTCCCCGATCCCCTCGGAAAGGAGGATCCCGATCCCGGCCGCGGAGCGGATCGCCCCCTCCCACTCCGTCCCCGCCTCGGTGATCCCGAGGTGCACGGGCCAGTCGCCCTTCTGGCGGAGGAGGCGGTTCGCCTCCACGGTGAGGGGGACATCGTGGGCCTTGATCGCGACCACGATCTCGCGGAACCCCGTCCGCTCGAGGAGCTCCACCTCCCACAGGGCCGCGTCGACGAGCCCCTCGGGCGTGACCTCGCCCCCGGGGCCGAGGAACCGCCTGTCCACCGAGCCGGCGTTGACCCCGACCCGGATCGGGACGCCCCGCTCCCCCGCCGCGCGGGCGATGGCCATGATCCTCTCCGGGTCGCGGATGTTCCCCGGGTTGAGGCGGAGCTTGTCCGCCCCCGCGTCGAGGGCGGTGAGGGCCAGCCGGTGGTCGTAGTGGATGTCGGCCACGATGGGGACCGTCACCTCGCGCTTGGTCTCCCGGATCGCCTCGGCCGCAGCCCGGTCCGGCACCGCCACCCGTACGATCTCGCACCCGGCGGCCTGGAGCCGGCGGATCTGGTCCACCGTCGCTGGCACATCGGCGGTGGCGGTGTTCGTCATCGACTGGACGACGACCGGGTTCCCGCCCCCGATCAGGACGTCGCCGACGCGAACGACGCGGGTCATCGCCCCTCCAGGACCGGCCGCAGCGCGGCCGCGGCCCGTCCCAGCCTGCGGGCGCAGGCGAGCGCTCGGCGCGCCCAGCGGATGCGGGGGGACCCGAGCACGTCTTCCCACAGCTCGTCGAGGACGACCCGCACCACGAGGAACGGGGTCCCCCGGCGAGCGAGCTCCCGGGCGAGGTGGGCCGACTCCATGTCCACGGCGAGGGCATCCACCCCGCGGCGGGCCTTGTCCGCCGGGGCGGCGGGCCCGGTCACGGTGGCCACGGCCCCTGCCACCGCGTCCGGCAACGCCCCCTTCGCCTTCGCCACCCGCGCCGAATCGAGCGGGATCGGGTCGGATCCGTTGCCCAGGATCTCCGCCGCGAGGAGGACCGTCCCCGCGCCCACGCCGGCCCGCGTCGCGCCGGAGAACCCGATGACGAGGGCCCCTGCCGGCTCGTGCCCGTCCAGCCACGCCCGCAGCCGGTCCCCCGCCTGCGCCCCCATCCCCACCCGCAGCCGGGGGCGGGGGGCGAAGAGGAGTTCCGTCCTCAACGCGGCCACGGTGACGATCACCGGCGCCTCCGGAAGAGTTTCCACGGGTGGTGGAGGAGGTCGAACACGCTCGCCGGCTCGAACCCGGAGTGGAGCATGCACCCCGCGCAGCGCGGATCCCGGCCTGGCCCGTACCGCCTCCACAGCACCGGATCGAGGATCTCCCCGAGCTCGGTCGTGTGTCGGTCGGCGATGAGGTAGCAGGGGACCCGCCAGCCGAGAACGGTGTAGGTGGGGACGGCCCACGCTGCGCAGTCGTAGGTCCTCTCCCCGCGCAGGAAGTCGAGGAAGAGGGGGTTGTCGTAGAACGGGAACTCCCCCCCGTCGAGGATCTCTCGGAACGCGCGCACCGCTTCCTCCCGCTTGAGGAACAGCTCCCGCTCCGTCACCTGCGCGTAGGCGTAGCCCGGGGAGAGCATGATCCCCTCCACCCCGAGGGTGGTCAGGGTGCGGAACAGCTCGTGCAAGTCGGCGGGGTCCGAGCCATGGAACGCGGTCGTGTTCGTCGCCACCCGGAACCCCCGGGCCCGGGCCTCTTGGATCGCGGCCACCGCCTCCGCGTAGGCGCCGGGTCGTCCCGTCACCTGATCGTGGACGCGGGCCGTGCCGTCGAGGTGGACGACGAAGCACAGCCTCCTGTGGGGCCGGAACCGGGGGAGCGACTCCCGGAGGAGGAGCCCGTTCGTGCACAGGAACACCCACCGGCGCTGGGAGACGAGCCCCGCGACGAGGTCCGCGATCTGGGGGTGGAGGAGGGGTTCCCCGCCGGACACGGACACGACCGGAGCCCCTGCTCCCTCGGCCACCGCCAGCGCATCGTCGACCCCCATCCGGCGATCGATCACGCCCGCGTACTCCCGCACCCGGCCGCAGCCCGCGCACCGGAGGTTGCACGCCTCGAGGGGTTCGAGCATGAGGACGATCGGGAATAGCCTCCCCTTCCTCTCCCAATTGCGCCGGGGGATGAGGTACCGCGCGAGCTCGTAGCTGAGGGTGAGCGGGCGTCTCATCTCACTTCACCCGGGCGGAGAGCCCGTGACACAGCTCTTCGAACTCGGCGTGGGCCCACGCCGACCAGGGGAGCTGCCGCGCCCCCGCCCGGGCCTGGGCGAGGAGCTCCTCGGCGCGGGCCTCGGTCGCCTCCCGCGCCCCCAGCTCCGCAAGCCGGACCTGGACCTCGGCCAGCGGGGCATCCCTCAGGAACGGGGCCAGGGAGGGATCGCGCTCCAGTGCCCACGCAATCGGGTACGAGCGCTTCCCGCGGGCGATGTCGCTTCCCACGGCCTTCCCCACCACCGCGGGGTCTCCCCACAGGCCGAGCCAGTCATCGCGGATCTGGAAGGCGATCCCGAGGATCTCGCCCACCTCGCGGTGTGCGGGGGCGAGGTCGCCCCGGTCCGCCGCAATCGCCCCCAGCTCCAGCGCACAGCCCAACAGCGCGCCCGTCTTGCCTCGCGTCATCACCAGGTACTCGTCCGTCCGCGCCACCTTTCCCTCCAGTTCGAGGTCCCGGGCCTGCCCCTCCACCATCGCCAGGGTGGCCGCGGCCAACGCCTCCACAGCGCGCCCCGTCATCCTCCCCGGGAGCTCCGCGCGGGCGGCGGTGCGGAACGCCAGCGCGAGGAGCCCGTCCCCGGCGTGGATCGCCTGGTGTTTCCCGAGCACGACCCACGCTGCGGCCCGGCCGCGACGCAGGCGATCCCCGTCCACGATGTCGTCGTGGACGAGGGAGAAGGTGTGAACGAGCTCCACAGCTGCCGCCAACGGCAGGGCGCGCCCGGGGTCGCCCCCCAGGGCCTCGCAGACGAAGAGGACGAGGGATGGACGGAGGAGCTTCCCTCCAGGCCCTGGGCCGGGGCCGCCGTCGTCGGCCACCGCGCCCAACGGGTAGCCCACGAGGCCCCGCAGGAGCCCGCGCGCGGGCACAAGGGAGAGGAGGACGGAGGTGATCCCTTCTCGGTAGCGGTCAAGGTCGTTCATGGAGTCCTCCGTAGCGGGGAACACCACCGAACCCGTGGTCGAGCGCCTTGCGCACGAGCTCAGGGGTGGTGTGGGCACCCAGCTTGCGCATCGCCGACGCCTTGTGCGCCCGGACCGTGGCCACGGAACGGGAGAGGAGCTGCGCGATCTCCGATGTCTTCTTTCCCTCCGCGATGAGCTGAATGACCTCGCGCTCCCGGGCGGTGAGGGGGGAGACCTCGGGGGGAGGGGGCGGAAGCAGCGACTCCCCGCGCGCCGCGCGACGGACCGCCTCGATGAGGTCCTCCGGGGCTGCGCCCTTCAGCACGTAGGCCGCCGCCCCGGCCCTCGCCGCCTCGGCCCGCCACTCCTCGTCGTCGAACATCGAGATCAGGACCACGGCCACCCCTTTTCGCCGCTCCCGCACCCTCCGGCACAGCTCGATCCCCGAGAGCTCGGGCAGAGCGGCGTCCACCACCGCGACGTCCGGAGCGAGCTCCCGCACCAGGCGCCATCCCTCTCGCCCCGACGCGGCCTGGCCGACCACGGCCAGCCCGGCCGCGGCCAGGATGCGGGCGATCCCCTCGCGAACGAGAGTGTGGTCGTCGATGATCACCGTGCGCACGGAGACCATCGTACGGGAGGATCGCTCAGCGTGGGGATCGGGGGAGCGCACTATCCCCCCAGGCGGAGGGCGCGGGCCCTGAGCTCGGCGGTGGTCCGGCAGCCGAGCTTCCCCTTCAGCCCCTCCAGGTGCGACTCCACGGTCTTGATCGAGATCCCGAGGCTGCGGGCGATCTCCGGGTTGGGCGCGCCGGTCGCGAGAAGGCGGAACACCTCCTCCTCGCGGGGGGAGAGGGCCGGGGGGGACGGGAGGGGACCGCGGCCTTGCAAGCAGTCCAGGATCGCTGTCCGCAGCTCTTCGGGCGAGGAGGACTTGGACAGGAACCCATCGGCACCGGCGCGGGCCGCCTCCGCCCCCAGCCACGGATCGTCGAGGGCGGTGACGGCGAGGATGCGGGAGTCCGGCACGGCCTCCCTCAACCGGGTCAGGCCCCCAAGCCCCCCGCCGGGCATCGCCAGGTCCCACAGGACGACATCCGGCCTCTCCCGGCGGGCGAGGCGGATTCCCTCTCCCCCTTCGGCGGCGAGGCCGACGACGGCGATCCCGTGCCCGGCGAGGAGCCGGGCAAGGCCGTCCCGGACGAGGGGGTGGTCATCGACGATGAGGACGCGGATCATGAACCGGCACCGTGAACCGAACCCGGGTCCCTTTCCCCGGCTGGGAGTGGATGTGGAGTTCCCCCCCGAGAAAGCCGACCCATTCCTTCATCCCCGATAGCCCCAATCCCTCCCCGGCGCGGTGGGGATCGAACCCCTTGCCGTCGTCCGCCACCTCGCCGACCACCGCTCCCCGCCTTCGATCGAGCGTGATCGTGACCTGACGTGCCTTCGCATGGCGACGCACGTTTTCCAGCGCCTCGTGGATGACGCGGAACAGGGCCGTTTCCACCTCAAAGGGGAGCCTTCCGGGGGGGCCCTCCACCTCCACGACGACCCCCGTTGAGGCGGCGAACCGCTCGGCGAGCGCCCGGAGGGCCGGAATGAGGCCAAGCTCGTCCAGGAGCGGGGGGCGGAGCTCCCTGGCCAGGGTCCGCATCCCCTCCACGCTCAGGTTGAGGAGGCGCTCCGCCTCGGCCCCGTCCCCCCCGGCGAGGGCCCACCGCGCGGCAGCCAGGGTCTGCCCCAACTCGTCGTGGACCTTGCGGGCGATTCTCTTCCGCTCCTCCTCCTGGGCCGTGAGGAGCCGCGCGGAAAGCTCGGCCAGGGACCGCCTCCGCCGCTCGTACATCGTGGCGAACGCCCGTACCGTGAACGCGAGCACGGCGTAGAACCCAACCCCCCCCACGAGGATCGTCGCCACCACCCACACCGGGTCCTGGTGCGGAGGGGCCTGGCCTGCGAACGGGAGGTAGTGCGGGATGAGGCCCGTCATCTCCAGGACCGCGACGAGGGAGAACCCGAGGAGGGCGATCCCCGTCACCACGTAGCCGGCGAGCGGCGGCAGGAAGAAGTTCGCGTAGATCACGGTGAACAGGTAGAACAGGATCCCCACCCACGCCACGCCCCCCAACCGGTGGACGAGGTAGCTCACGAGCGCGCTCTCCAGGGCCAGGAACGCCGCGTGCACGTTCTGCAAGGACCGCAGCGTCCGCTGGCGGCGGAGGAGCCACTGGAAAGGGAGCGTGAGGAGGAGCCACGCGAACGGGACGGCGAACACGGGGTTGAACGGGAAGCCCGGGACACCCAACACGATGAGCGTCACCGCACAGAATACCGATAGCGTCACGCGCCGGACGAGGAACGTGCGGTCTAGAATCGCCCGCATTTCCGCAAGCTCGCGGCCCTCGACCATCGCCTCCATCTCCAGAGGGGATTCTAGCCGCCGGCATCCCAATCGCCTGCCCCGCACCGGCCACGCGCAGGGTACCAAGGACACGGAGTGAAGCAGAGGCCGCACGCTCCAGGGTTCGGGCAGACAGCACCCTTCGTGCTTCTGGGGGGAGGGATTCGGTGTTCGTCGGTACGGAACAGGCGTCGCTCCGCGCGGCGGGACTTGTCCCCGGCGGCCGTTGGGCCCAGCCCCTTCGCCCAGCGCTGCTCGTGCGGTCCACAAGGGTATGATTGCCCCATGAGCGAGGCACAGGTGATCGCCCTCATCGAGGTCCCGAAAGGGAGCCGGAACAAGTACGAGTACGACGAGAGGTCGGGGCAGCTCCGGCTCGACCGGGTGCTCTACTCCCCGCTCCACTACCCGGCCGACTACGGGTTCATCCTCGGCACGCTCGCCGAGGATGGGGACCACCTCGACGCGCTGGTCGTCACCTATGAGCCCACCTTCCCGGGTTGTCTCGTCCCCGTGCGTCCGGTGGGGGTCCTGGACATGCGCGACGAGAAGGGGCGCGACCAGAAGATCCTCGCCGTGCCGGTCGTCGATCCCCGGTTCGACGAGGTCGCCGACCTCCCCCACCTCGCGTCCCACTTCCTCGCCGAGATCGAGCACTTCTTCCAGGTCTACAAAGCGCTCGAGGCGAAGGACACCGCGATCTACGGGTGGGCGGGGGCAGACGAGGCGCGGCGGATCCTCGCCGAGGCCCGTCGCCGCGCGCGTGGGGGGTGAGCAAGCTTGATCGGAAGGGAGCACCAGCCAGTGCTCCGTGCTCTCGCTCGATGTTTCTGTTGTCATCTACCACCTCGAGGGTCTTGCCCCCTACGCTTCCCTGACCGAGCTCCTCGTGAAGCCTCCTGCCGACAGGGATGATCTCGAAGTGCACATCTGCGAGCCGTTTCGGGGGACCTTCCCCGTATGCAGTTCGTATAGTGCCGAGCGTCTCCACTGCCAACGAGGTGGCGCACCTGCGGGCGGTGCACGGGTTTTACCCCCGGACACGCTTCTCCTCGCCACTGCCCTGGAACAAAGGACGACCGCCTTTCTCACCGACTCCGCGCGGCTGACGAGGGTCTCGCCGCCCGGTCGAGCAGCTCCACCCCCTTGACGATAGATTTGTAGACGATAGACTTATCGTAACATGTTCACCCTGCGTCCGGTGTGCGGGGACGAGTTCGTGGACCGGGAGGAGCTGGTGGGGGAGATGGTGCGCACCCTCTCCTCCCCCCGCGAGCGGATGGGATTCGCGCTCGTGGGCCGGCGGCGGATGGGGAAGACGTCGGCCTTCCTCGAGGTCATCCGCCAGCTCGACGAGGATCCCAACGTCGTCCCAGTCTACGTGTCCCTGTGGGATCTCGTCGAGGGGACGCTCGCCGAGTTGGCGCGGCTCCTCCTCCGAGAGGTCCTGGACCGGTTCCACGAGCGGAAGGTGCTTCCGCTGCCCGTGCGGGCCCAGCACTTCCTCTCGGCGAAGCTGGCCCTCCTCCAGGAGCTTCTCCAGCGGGTTCAGGTCTCGGTGCGACTTCGCCAGGAGGTCGAGCTTCTCGTGCGGTTCGCCCGCTCCGAGGAAGTCCCCGCCGCGTCCGAGCTTCTCGAGCGCGCGTTCGCGCTCCCGGAGCGGATCGCCGCCGAGAGGGGCGTCCGGTGCGCCCTGTTTCTGGACGAGTTCCCCACCGTGATGGAGCTTAGGCACCGCGGGGAACCCTTGGGGGAGGGGGCGATCCGCAAGCTGCGCACCCTGTACGAGGGGATGGAGCACACCGTGCTCTCCATCTCCGGCTCGGTCCGGGGGACCATGGACGCCGTCGTCCTCAACCCCGGTGCGGCCCTGTGGCGGCAGTTCGTGGTGCGGGAGGTGGGGCCGCTGCCTGGGGACGCGGTTCATGCCCTTCTGGAGAAGAACCTCGCCCGTCCGGTGCGTCGGGAGGCGAGCGCGCGGGCGCAGGCGTTGACGGCAGGGATCCCGTTCTACGTCCAGTTCCTGGGGAGGGAGCTCGCCCGGGGAGAGGGGGAGGTCACCCCGGAGGCGGTGGCGACTGCGTTCGCCGCGTTCCTCGCTGAAGAGGGGAACCTCCTCTTCCAGGAGGAGTGGGCCCGCCTTTCCCCGAAGGAACGGGCCGTGGCCCGCGTGCTCGCCTTGGGCCACGCCTCGCCATCGGCAATCGCGCGGGAGATCGGGGACTCGCCCAACGTCGTGTCTCGCTACCTTCTGTACCTGGCGGGGAAGGGGTTGGCGGAGCGGAAGGAGCGCGGGGAGTGGGTACTTTCCGACCCCGTGCTCGCGGTGTGGCTGACGACGCAGTTTGCGGCGTAGCGAGCGTGGCTCGGGCCCAGCCGCGGTCTCCCCTCCAACTTGACGGTCCTCTCCGCCCTGGTAGCCTGCCCGCATGACGGAGACGCCCGTTGTTGACGCCGCGGACGGGTTCCTCTGCCTCCTGCGGTCCCTGCCCGACCCCACGCCCGCGGAGATCCTCGCTGCATGGGAGGGGTTCTACGGCCAGTGGTTCCCCGAACTCCACGCGAAGCAGATCCAGGACTACACAGAAGCAGGGGAGGACGGGCGCGCCCTGGCGCTCTCCCGGGTGTTCCCCCCGCTTCCCGCTCGCCTGCCGGCGATGGAGGAAGCGCGGGGGAGAATCCTCGGCCTGTGGGAGGATGTTCTGGCGCGAGCCCGGGCGGCGCTTGGGTTGGATCTGGACGTGGTCGCGGTGGTCCACGTGGGCATCGGGTGCGGGGCGGGGTGGGCCACAACATACGGGGGGAGACCGGCGGTCTTGTTCGGACTGGAGAACATCGCCGAGCTCGGGTGGCATACCACGAGGCGGTTGGAGGGGCTCATCGCCCACGAGCTTGGGCACCTCGCCCACGCCGCGTGGCGGGGCGAGCCCCTGGAGCGGGTAGAGGAGGATCCGCTGGGGCTCCTCTACGCGGAGGGGTTCGCCCAACGGATGGAGGGCGCCATCCTCGGGCGGGAGAGCTGGCACCTCGCGCCGGACGAGGGGTGGCTCCCCTGGTGCCGCAAGCACCTCGCAGAGCTCGCCCGCGCCTACCGCGACCGGGCAACCGAGGGCGAGCCCGTGAACCCGTTCTTCGGGTCGTGCCTGAGCTTCCAGGGCGTCCCATTCACCGGCCACTTCCTCGGCCACACTGTGATCCGCATGTTGGAGGAAGGTCGAACCCTTCCTGACCTGGCTCGGCTGCCCCTGGCCGAGGTGCGGGCCTCCGTGGACAGGCTCCTCCGCGCGCTGGAAGGGAGCGCATCTACCTCCTAGCTCTCCCTCAAAGCTCGTTCCGCAGGAACTCCAGCACCCGGGGCCACGAGTCCTCCGCGGCGCGGGCCGCTCCCTTCGCCGAGCTCCCCAACCCCTCCCACACCCCCACGGTGGGGAGATAGAACTGGCGCATCGTGGTCGGATAGTAGGGATAGGGAACCAGCATGTGGCCTCCTTCCTCGTAGGAGAGGAGCTGGAACGGGCGAGGGTGGCCGTGAGTGGTGAGACGATCGATCACCACCTGAGACAGCGCGTGGGATGGCCAGACCCCATCGCCGGGGTTGCCGATGAGGAGGAATGCTGCCTGGGACCGCTCCACAGGGATCGTGGCCTCCTCGATGCGCGATCGCTGTGCCTCCAGGCTGTGCGCGAACGAAGGCGCATCGAAGTAAGGAGTCCCCTGTGTCACCGCCTCCTCGAACAGCTTCTGCTGGTCTTCAGTCACCAGCACCCGGAGGTAGGGGAAGGCCTCCCCGCGGTAGGTCCAGGCCGGGGCATCCCCGTCGCCGATGCCTTCCCAGATGATTCCGCTCGGGGTGTACCCCACCACCGCCTTTACCTCCGGGAACAGGGAGGCGGCAAGGAGCGCCAGTTCCCCGCCCCGCGACGCGCCTACGATCCCGATGCGGTCGGGGGCCACCCCCTCCTGCTTGCCAAGCCAAGCGATCGCCCGTTCCACCGTCTCTAAGGGGATGTTCTCCAGGGTCGGGGGCAGGCCGTCGGCCCCGAAGTAGGCAAGTGCCAAGGTCGGCAAACGGGTCTTGGAAGCGATGATCGTTGCCCACCCCTCGTTGTATCCCCCCTCCGATCCCCCGAGCACGATCAGCGCCGGCGAGGGCGCGGCGAGGTCCTCGGGGCGGATGAACACGCCGGTGACGGGGCCGGATAGGGTCTCCTTGACTACGCCCATCGCGGCCACCCGCCGCAGGGTCCGGCTCGCCACCTCCTCCCCCTCAATGATGAGCGTCACGGTGAGGTCGGGAAGGGGAGCGAACGGGGTGGCGATGCTCCCCGAGTAGTCGCAGGCCAGGGACCAGAAGAGCCCCGCCGGGTCCACTCCTGCGTAGGAGCCGCCAAGCGACGCATCGCGCGCGGCATCGATCGTTCCGTGCTCGTCAGCGCGGTAGCGCGCCTCCGCGGACCATGTGTTCCCGAACACGTCCTTGCCTGCGACCCGGATCGCGGCTATCGCGCCAGGGCCGAGCCCGCTCGCGCAGATGGCAACGGGATCGCCCACCAACACCTGCTCTGGCGTGACCTCCAGCATCGGTTCCATGTTCACTCCTTCGCTCTGGGCGATGGCGCCCGCCGTGGCGGCGGCCAGGCAGACGATGACCCCCATCCCCCACCGCCTGCAGCGTGCCACGGCGCGTCTCCGGTCATCTCTCATCGAGACCTCCTCGGCGGGATTCTCCCCGGTCCCTGGGCCTGCCTGCGCACGACGCACAGCCCCAGACACGTGGACCGTAGGTCAGCGGCCCAGGGTTCCCCTGGTAACGGGCAAGCCCATCGCGTGTAGCTCTTCCGCTGGCTTCTGGTGGCACCGGTCGCGCGCAGTGGCCGTTCGCTCGCGCATCCATCCGTCCCTTGGGTCTCCGCCGCAGGACACGGGCGGCTGGTAGGGTCGGACCCGTTGCCGGTAGTCCGACCATGTGTTAGAGACTGAGTTATGGCCAGGAGCATGACCAAGACGAAGACGGTCAGGCTTGGGAGAAAGGGTCAGCTCGTCCTTCCCAAGGAAGTCCGCGACGCCCTTGAGATCAAGGAAGGGGATCGGCTCCTCGTGAGCGTGGAGGCGAACCGGGTGATCCTCGCCAGCCCCGAGGAGTACGCCCAGCAGACGAAGGGGCTCCTCCAGGGGACGTGGGGGGAGACGGCGGAGGAGGTCGCGGGGTACCTCCGAGGAGAGCGAGACGGATGGGAAAACGGCGCAGCCTGAGGGCGGCGCTCGCCAAGCACGCGCGAGTCGGGGTTGACTCCTCCGTGCTCATCTACCACCTCGAGGGTCTTGCCCCCTACGCTTCCCTGACCGAGATCGTGTTCACCGACCTCGCCCGCGGGGCGATCGCGGCGGTGATCCCCACGATCTGTGTGACCGAGCTCCTCGTAAAGCCTCTTGCCGACAGGGCTGACGACAAGGTGCGCAGCTGTGAGGCGTTCCTGGATGGCCTTCCCAACACGCAGTTCGTACCGCCCACTGTCTCCATCGCCAAGGAGGCGGCGCGGTTGCGGGCGGTGCATAGGCTCCGCACCCCGGACGCGCTGCTCATCGCCACAGCCCTTGCCGAAAAGGCAACCGCGTTTCTCACCAACGACGCGCGGATGAAAAGGGTGGAAGAGGAGGGGATCACGGTCCTCGTCCTGCGAGACTACATCGCTTCCTAAACCCGATCTCCGGAGCCCTTCTCGTGACCGTGGTTCTCGATCTCATCTCTTCTACCGTTGGGTTGAGCCAGCGAGGAGATCGCCGGCCGCGGCAGGGTGGCGGTGTCGTCATCCGGGGACGCCAACCGCGCTCCAGGGTTTGTCCCCAACAGCCGTGCCAGGCCGCCCAGGGCGGTCTCCTTATACTTGGGGCTCATGTCGCGCCCGATCTCGGCCAGGGCGGCGACCGCGGTGTCGAACGAGATCCGGTCCTCGCCCCGGCACAGCACGGCCAGGCTCGCCGCGTGGAGCGCCGCCACCGCGGCCGCGGCGTTCCGCTCGATGCACGGGATCTGCACCAGCCCGTACACGGGGTCGCAGGTGAGGCCGAGGTAGTGTTCGAGCGCGGTCTCCGCTGCCCGGTCCACCTGGGCCTCGGCATCTCCCCCCAGCAGGTAGCACGCCGCCGCCGCGGCCATCGCGCTTGCCGTCCCCACCTCGCCCTGGCAGCCGACCTCGGCCCCGGCGATGGAGGCGTTCGTCGCCACGGCGAGGCCGATCAGACCGGCCACGAGAAGCGCATCGTGGATCCGTTCATCGGGGAGAGCAAGCGCTTCCTCGAGGACGCGCAGGACGGCGGGGACGACGCCCGCCGAGCCGCAGGTGGGGGCGGTGACGACCCGCCCTCCTGCCGCGTTCTCCTCGGCGACGGCGATCGCGTATGCGGAGGCGAGGTCTAGCTCCCCCGGCAGGGGCTTTTTCGTTCCATCTTGCTCCTGGAGGGCCTCGTACAGCCCCGGGGCGCGGCGGGCGAGGGCGAGCGGGCCGGGGAGGACGCCGCGGGTGGAAAACCCGCGGGAGATGGAGCCCCGCATTGCCTCCCACAGGGTCGCCAGCCGCGCCTCGACCTCCGCGTCGGCCAGCCCCAGTTGCCGCTCGTTCGCCCGCACGAACCCCGCGAGGTCGATCCGCCGCTCCCGGCACTCCCCCAGGATCGCGGCCATCGTGAAGTGACCCTTCTCAGCCGGCGCGGCGCCGAACGACCCCCCGGCCACCGCTCCGCCGCCGAGGGAACGGTACTCCTCCGCGAACAGAACATGCCCCTCAGCATCGAGGAGTTCGAACCGGAGGGTGTTGGGGTGGAGAAGCTCGCGGTTGGAGGCGTCGAACACGATGTCCTCGTCGGGGCGAAACGCGAACCGCCCGCCACCGATGCCCACCTCGCCAGCCGCCCGCACCGCGGCCAGCACCTCGGGGAGGGGCGTCGCCGCATCGCGGTCGAGGTCGTGGCCAGAGAGCCCGGCGGCCACCGCGGCGTCGGTGAGGTGCCCGCGGCCGGTGAGGGCGAGGCTGCCCCACAAGACCACCCGTAGCCGCCCCCCCGCAAACCCACGGGAAGCGACGAGATCGCGGAAGTCGCGGGCGGCAAAGAATGGGCCCATCGTGTGGGAAGAGCTGGGACCAAACCCCACCTTGAGGAGAGAGAACACGCTCGGGACGTTCATCGTTTTATTCCTTGACGCCCGCAGGGGGCAGCGGCTCGGGGGCGTCCGCAGGCGATGACCAGGGAAGGCGCTTCCGGCCGGAGACGAGGTACCCGGTGAACGCGGTCATCCGCTCGCTCGGGCGCACGCCCTCCTTCTGCCGAACCAGGATCGGTCGCTCCAGGAGCTCCACCGTCTCGACCAGGACAAATCCCGTCTCGTGGAGCGTCCGCACGGACTCCTTGAGCTGCTCGGCGGTGGGGACGATCAGCGCCAGCGGCCTGCCCGGGGCGAGGGCGGCCCACGCTGCGGGGATCGCCTCCCACGGGCTGGGAAGATCGAGGAACACCGCGTCCACGTCCTCCACCGGGAACGGCTCCCCGGCGGTGAGGACCCCCATCTCCACCTGGTTGGCGGCCCCGGCCCGGGCGATGTTGGCGCGGGCGTTCTCCAGGAACTCCTCCCGCCGGTCGAACGTGTACACCCGCCCCCCCGGCCCGACGAGCTGCGCGAGCAGGATCGTGAACGCGCCGGATCCGGTGCCCATCTCAAGTACGCGCGCCCCCGGCCGGAGGTCGAGCGCGAGGGCGATCCACCCCGCGTCCTTGGGGTACACGATCTGGGTCCGGCGCTTGACCTTGAACATCCGGTCCCCGACCAAGGGCCGGAGAGCGAGGAACGGCCTGCCGGTATGGGTGAGGACGGTGGAACCCTCGATGAGGCCCACCAGCTCGTCGTGAGCGATCGTCCCCCGATGGGTGTGGAACTCCTTCCCCGGCTCGAGCCGCACGAGGAACGTCCGCTCCTTGCCCGCCTCCACGAGGAGGACATCCTCCCCGTACTCAAGCGGCCGCGCCATCCCCCCTCCTCGGTCTCGCTGCGTGGTGGATCATGGAGGGAGGCTACCCGGGTGGGACGCAGGGGTCCACCACGGCCGCGGGGATCAGGCCTGCCGGGCCAAGGTCCGCGTCCTCCGGCGGCGAGCCGCCACGGGATGGGCCAGGTCGCTGAACCCGTAACGCACGGCGCTTGCAGCCACCAACCACGGGGTCCACATTCGGGCCCGTACGCGGCCCCCCATGGTGCGGGCCGTCGCCAGCTCCTCGTACACGCGGCGGTTCTCCTCCACCACCGCCTGCCAATCGAGCGCACGGACCCGCTCCCGGGCAGCACGGCACAGGGCTTCGTACTGGGTGGGGGGGAGGGTGCAGATCCTCTCGACCTGGTGGGCGAACTCGCTGGGATGGGCCTCCGGCGGGAGCCTCGCTCCGACCGCATCGTCCACGAACTCATCGATCGTCTCGTTGGCGAGGCCGACCACTGGCGTCGCGGAGGCGAGGGCTTCGATCACCGCCAGGCTCTGGACCTCGAGCCGCGATGCCGACACGAAGACGTGGGCCCGCGCGAGGAGGGAGGGGATCCTCTCGTAGGGGACCGGTCCCACGAAGTTCACACGATCCAGGCCGTGCCGGCGCTGATGGTCGTGCAGCTCGGCGAGGTACCCCGGTTCGAGGGCCTCGCCGACGAGGGTCAGCCAGGCCGGCACCGCGAGGTGCTCCATCATCTCCAGAAGGTAGCGCTGGTTCTTGCGCCGCGCGAATGAACCCACGAACAGGAGGTGCTTCTCGGGCTGAGTGACGTCCGCTGGGGGGAGGGCATGATAGGGGGCCAGGTTACGGCCGTTCGGCACCTGGTACACGGGCCCCCGGTATCCCGTGCGGCGCAGGTCGTCGGCCATCGCCTGGTTGAGGGCAATCACCCCGTCGCAACGCCGCAGGAATAGGTCCACGAACGCATCGAAGAGCCGGCTGTTGGCGATTCGCTTCGCGAGGGGGGGCTTCTCGAGGGAGCTGAACGCCTGCGCCTGAGAGGGCAGGCAGTGGAGGGTCACCACGAATGGGCACCCCGCGCTGCGGGCCCAGTCCTGGAGCCACAGGGCGAGCGGCCCGAAGTCGTGCGCGTGCACGATTTGGGGATGGAAGCTCGCCAGGAGCGACTGAAGCTTGCGCCGCCCGCGGAGGTCGGGAAGGAGCACGTCCCCCGCGCCGCTTGCCGCAACCCGCACCAGCGTGGGCTGGCCGGGCGCGGAAGGGCCCACGGACGTGTCCTCTCCCGGGCAAAGGAGGAGCACCTCGTGCACGCGGGCGCTCGCCGCGGCCAACTCGTGCGCCACGCGCCCCATCCCCCCGCCCGTGTCGGGGCTGGGGAAGGTCGTGACGAACACGATCCTCATCTTGCCGGTCCTTCCCTGACCACGTCGCTCGCGAAGATGATACTCCCGCACCGCGCTTCGCGCATTCGGTGCGGTTCCTGACGCCCGAGAGTGGGTCATGCCCACGGAGGAGGGAGGGCGTTCGGAACCTGGCCCCCCGCAGAGGTGTACATTCCTCCGGGAGGTGTCCAGGATGAACAGGATCGGATTGGTTGTGGCCCTTGTCGTGGGGATGGCGGTCGGGGCTTCGCCTCAAGCGTCGAGTGCGATCGCGATATCCAAGGACGAGCAGGTCAAGGTGACCATCGGCACGTTCTTCTTTGTTCAAGGGCAGGTGGTCGCGCTGGAGATCGCGCGCGCGGATCCGTGCCCGTGCTTGTGCGACGAGCTCCTCGTGACGGGGTTCCAGGTCCTCGATGCCGCAGGGACCGTTGTCTACGTCGATGAAACGGTGTTGTATCCAGCCCCGGTCGAGGGGTGGATCGGCCGGTGGGACCTCGTGAGCGGAGATGGGGAAGAGGTCCCCGCGGGGAAGTACACCGCCCTCGTTGGGACCTCCATCGGTGAGTTCCGGGCCGAGCTCGAGGTAGCGGCAGCCGGAGCTTCCGGTGGGCTTCACTCCTCGGCCCAAGCGACCGTGTGCGGGATTGGCCTTGGAGTCTATCGCTTGGTGGAGGAGGGGGACGCGGCGGGCGTGGTCAGCCTGCGCGTGGGGGAGCGCATGCTGGTCGCCCTTCCTGGGAACCCCACCACCGGCTACGCGTGGGAGGTCGAGGGTGAGCCAGCGTTCCTGACGCGCCTCGAGGGCGTGGCCTACCGTTCGGAGTCAGAGCTCATCGGGGCCGGCGGGACGTTCTACTTTCGCTACGAGGCGACCGCGACCGGGGAGGGGGAGCTCTCCTTCGCCTATCGCCGCCCGTGGGAGGCCGTGCCCCCTGCGCAGACGGTTTCCCTCACCGTGATCGTCCGGTAGCGCAACCGCCGCCTGCCCGCGCGTTTGCCCAGGGACGGGGCTGTGCGCGACACTGGGCCACGGTGAACATCGTTCGGTTGGCGCTTTTCTGGCTCATCGTCCTCGTTCCTCCTCCTGCTTGGACGGGGCGTACCTGGCCAGTTCTCGAGCCCGAGCGTCGGGTTCGCTCCTCTACCCAGTTCACGAGCGCGCTCCCGACTCCACGGCCCCTGGTAGGTGGGATGGACCTGCCCCGAGAACATCGGACGTACGTCGGGCGCGGTTGGGTTCAAGAACTCAACGTATCCAACGAGACGATCCCCGTGGAACACAACCTGGGTGGCGGACTCCAGGCCCAACCCGGGTGTGCCCCACTCGGTACGGACTTCGTTCATGATGGGCTGGTTCCGTACGAACATGCGCTGCGCGCAGGCGTTGAACAGCTCGACGGCGGCCTCCACGCCGTCCCGCCGGGCGGGACGCGACGTGCACCCAGGCCTCTTCACAGACCGCATGATCTCCTCCTTGCGGACCCATGCCCGCCTGGGGATCAGGCCCCAAGCCCTGAGGGCCGATCGGCCGGCAAGGGATGCTCGCTTGGGGAACGGAGATGCGAGAGGAGCCAGACGGGGTTAGGCACTCCGGTCCGCCATGCCTGGCGCGGCCTCACCGCGCGTTGACGTTGGCTTTGTCCACCCTGGGCATCCTCGGGAGATGCCGAATGAGCGGCGGTCCGTGATCCCCCCTGCCCCGCGGGGACGGCGGACCGTTGTACGATGAACGCCGGAGCGTAACCGGGCTCGGTGGCCGGTCAAGGGTGGCGAGCCCCAGCCCTGCCCCCTCGGGTAGAGGGGTGACCGCTGACGAGAAGAGACCATGACCGGCAGTCCGGGGTGGACACCGTGGAGGAGAGCGGGTGGCGGATGCTCCGGATCCTGGTCCGCGGTGCGCGGGGAGCATGACCGGTGTGGGACAAGCGAACGCGCTGCGTCCGCCGCGGTGGGAGGCCGGACGAAAGGGGCGGCCCGCGCTATGCACGGGCCGCCCCGTCGGGAACTACGTCGTACACCTCGCTATGGCCAAACTCCCACCTCCTTGTACGATCCCAGCACGGGGCCGGGAGGATGGGTGCCTAGGCACGTGGAGTCTAGCATCGACGGGCCGGGGGGACAAGGCCATCTGTCCAGGCCGGCGAAGGAGGGCGAGATGAGGAGATGGTGGTGGACGTTGGTGGGAGGGGTGCTTCTCCTCTCAGGTTGCCTGCGCGTGGTGCCCGATCCGTGCCGCGGGGTGGCTCCACCCCTGGCCACGTTCCGCGTCTCGGTCGAGGGAGGGGAGCTTCCCCTTCTCGTCACCTTGGATGCCACGGACTCGTTCCCGGGCGCGGGGTGCATCGTCGAGTACCTGTGGGAGTTCGGGGACGGGACGCTGGGGAGCGGGGCGGTGGTGCACCACAAGTTCGACCGGGATCCAGAAGGACCGGAGGAGCAGGAGTTCCGCGTCGTCCTCACCGTTGTCCAGGAGCTGATCACCGAGCAGGGCCCATGCCGCCTCACCGGTCAGGCGGTACGCGTCCTCCGGTACGGGATCAGCCGCCCCCTGAACGTGGTGGGGTGGGAGCTGAAGTCCACCTACTACGGATCGTTGATCGAGGGGTTCGTGCGCAACGAGAGCGCGGACCTGCGCGTGACCCACGGGCAGGTGGTGGCCCGGTTCTACCGCGGGCCGGACCACGTGCTCGTTGGGCAGGCGGACGCCGAGATCTGGGATGTCCGGCCGGGGGAGGAGCGGTTCTTCATGATTCCGACCTACGTTCGCCCGTGGCAGTACGACTGGATCGAGCTCCGCACCGGCGCCTTCACCCAGCCCTAGGTGGAACGGCGGGCCCCGGAGGGGCCCGCCTCGGCGATGCGGAGGGGCCTACCGGGGGAGGGCGGCCGCCCCCTCCAGCGCTGCAATCCGTTCCAACACGTCCTCGTCGCCGGGAAGTTCCTCCAAGGCCCGCCGGTAGGCGGCGAGGGCAGCCTGGCGCGCAGCGTCGATCGCTTCGTCGAGGGCCGCGATCTGCGCCTCGCGCTCCGGGCCCTCGGGGAACTCCGTCTCGAGGAGCTCCTTGTCCGACTCGAGGTCGGCCATCTTCTCCTCGTACAGGGAACCGATGATGAACGAGATGTACGGCTCTTCGACCTTCCCTTCCTCGCGGATGCGCTCGAACGCGGCGATCCCCTGGTCGAGGTCGGCGCTCCTCACGTACATCGCCTGGAGGATCGGATCGTCGATGACCACGACCGCGTTCCGCCGCACCTCGTTCAGCCACGCGTCGAATCTCTCCCGGACGAGCGCCGCCTCGGCGTCGGCCCGCACGCGATCGGCCACCTCTTCAAACGTGGGCTCGGACGCCTCGCGACGGTCGGTGACGAGGATGATGTGGAACCCGAATTGGCTTTCCACGATGCCGCTCGTCTCGCCAACCGCGAGGGCGAACGCCGCCTCCTCGAACTCGGGGACCATCTTTCCCCGGCTGAACCAGCCGAGATCCCCACCCTCGGCGGAGCTGGGACAGGTCGACCGCTCCCGGGCGAGCTCGGCGAAGTCCGCCCCGAGGGCGAGCTCGTCGAGGACCGCCTGCGCCTCGTCTGCAGTGGCGACGAGGATGTGGGAGGCGCGGATCTCTTCCGGCTTGCTGTAGTCCGCCTTGTGGTCCTCGAAGTACTGGCGGAGGTCGTCCTCCGTGAGCTCGACCGGGCCCACGACCGCTGTCTGGACCTCTTCGTAGAGGAGCTGTTCAGCGACGCTGGCCCGTCCCTCGTCCTTGAACTCGTCGAGGGTTCCCCCTTGAGCGGCGAAGTACTCGATGAGGTACTCCTCGGTGATCCCGTAGGTCTCCAGCATGGCCTGGTACTGCCTCTCGAACTCCGCCTCGATCTCGTCGGGGCTGATGGCAATGTCCCGCTTCGCTGCCTCACCTTCGACGATTCCCCGGGTGACGAGCCCGGTCAGGGCGCTGAGTTCCAGTTCGAGTTCGAACATTCGTCCTCGCGCACCGACGAGGAGGACCTGGACATCCATCCCGAACTGGCCGTAGAGCTGCTGGTAGAAGCCGAGGATCTGTTCCTTCATGGCATCGAACGCGTCCCGGGAGAGGGGATGGCCATTCACGGTGATGAACGCCGAGCTCTCGGCCGGGGCGGCGGTCGGTTCGGTCGCGGGCTGGGGAGTAGCCGTCGGGGTCACGGATAGCACGGCGGGCTCCGAAGTCACGCTTCCGCACCCGTTGGTGACAACGACGGTGTACGTCCCCGCATCATCGGCCGCCGCCGCGGGGAGGGTGAACGTGGGGCCCGTTGCCCCCTGGATGTCGGTGCCGTCCTTGCGCCATTGGTAGAGGAGGGGCTCCTGCCCCGTGGCGACCGCTGTGAACGTCACCTCCGTCCCCACCTCCGCCTCATGCGATCCCGGCTGGGCGACGATCGTCGGTGCCTCGCCCACCGTGAGGAGCGCGGGCTCGGAGGTCACGCTCCCACACGCGTTCGTGACCACGACCGTGTACGCTCCGGCGTCCGCGCGCGTGACGGCGGGGAGGGAGAGGACGGCGGTTGTGGCGCCAGCGAGGGCCGCACCGTCCTTCCTCCACTGGTAACTCAGGGGCGGGGTGCCATCCGCGGTTGCGCTCATCAGGACGGAGCTTCCGGCGCACGCGGTCTGCGTGGGAGGGTGCGCACTGAGGGTGGGGGGCACGTTCACGGTGAGCGTGGCCGCGCTCGAGGTCGCGCTTCCCGCGGCGTTGCGCACGGTCACGGTGTAGGTTCCGGCGTCGGACGCGGAGACGGGGTTGATCGTGTAGCTCGAGCTCGTTGCGCCAGGAATCGCCGTCCCGTCCTTGGCCCATTGGTAGGTGAGCGGCGCTGTGCCGCTCGCCGCAACGCTGAACGTGACCGCCCCTCCGGCGCAGATCGTTTCCCCTTGGGGCGGGGTGGTGATCGTAGGCGGCGTTCCTTTGTCGCACCCAGCGAGAAGAGCCCCAATCCCAATGACGACTAGGGTTACCGCAACAGCACGCATCCGCATGTCCGAACCTCCTTCAACGGCATGAGCTTACCCGGTGGAGGTGCTCGGCGAAAGCACCGGCCACAGGATCGGTTCAACCCGCAGCGAGGTAGGACCGCGCTTGGGCCACTTCCATCTGCCAGATCGTCCACTCCTTGTACATCCGGAATCCCATCGCGCGGTTGATCGCAAGCATCGGGGCGTTGGAGTTGGCGTTGCCGGTGCGGACGCGTACGACACAGGGCCGCTCGGCCAACACCTTCTCGATCATCGTCGCTTTGAGCCATTTGCCCAGGCCGCGGCCGCGGTACTTGGGGAGGACGCCGGTGTCGCCCTGCCACAGGGTTTCCTTCTGGGCAGGGTCCCAAAACACCTCGGTGAACCCGGCGAGTTCGCCCGACGGGCGGTGGCGGGCGTAGAGGGTCCACCGTTCCCTTCTCCGCTCGGCCAGCGCCGCCTCCCCCTGGCGCACCATCTCTGGGGTCCATGTCCAGTCCTCCATCTGCAGCTCGTCCCGCGGGGCAGTGTTCATGACGTCCTTGAGCCGGCAGATTGCCTCCAGTTCCTCCTCCGGATAGGGGCCGATCCACCACCCGAGGGTGAACAGGTCACGGGGCCCTTCGTTGCGCCACCGCGCCATGAGGGCGCGGTCGAGGTGGGCCAGATCGAGCTGGTTCGTGGCTGAGACCATCCCTGGCCTCGCCCCCACCCGCTCGGCGAACGCCCGTCCCGCAGGGAGCGCTGAGTCCGTGCCGAAGATGAGGAGGGTCTTGCCCCCCTTTTCGGCCGCGGCCACGATGCGGGTGAGGAGCTCCTTGCCGATCCCCCGGCGGCGCTGTTCGGGGAGGACACCGATGTCGGCATCGGCGATGTGGCGATTGTGGGGGGTGTTGTAGAAGTAGGCGCTCGCCGCTGCCACCGCTTCCTCCCCCCGCCACGCCACCCACCGTTGCACGGTCCAGTAGGGAGGGATCGTCCTGATTTTCCTTTCCCAATCCTCCAACGCCTGGGGCGGGTCGTCCGGCCACGCCTCGGCCCGCATCCGGGTGGAGAAGGCGTGGACCGCGCTCATCTCGCGGCGCGAAGCGGTCGCGGGGTCGAATGCTCTGATCGGGATCCGACTCTCAGCCATGGTGGCCCCCTCCGGAATGGATCTGGGGAGGGAGCATGGTACGTCCTGCCCATGTCCCAGGCAAGGGGGGTCATTCATCGTCGACGGTCACCTGATCACGGAACCCGTCGAGGGTTTTGGGGCCGATCCCCGACACAAGGGTGAGGTCGTCCACGGAGCGGAACGGGCCGTGTTCCTCGCGGAACGCCACGATGCGGGCGGCGAGGACGGGCCCCACCCCGGGCAACTTCTGCAGCTCTTCGGCCGAAGCGCGGTTGAGGTTGATCTTTCCTTGGACTACGAACTCGATCGGGACCACGACCGCGGGGATATCCACCGCCTCGAGCGGCAACCGGGGCGGAGGGGTGGGAGGAATGAAGCGCACTCCGGCGTACACGAGGAGGGCAAACACGAGGGCGCAAGCGGCCCAGAACCGTGCCCCGTTAGGGGAAGAGCTCCTTGATGCGTTGGACACCCCACCGCTCCTGCTGGACGCGGGCTTGCTCTGGCTGCCGCTCGTACCGCTCTTTGGCGAACTTGGACTTCCAGCGCGCGAGGTGGACGTCGCGCAGGCGAGCGCGGAGGGAGGGGTCGGCGAGGGCGGGATGACGGGCCAAGGACTCGAGCTCGGGGAGGTAGACGTCCACCGCCGCGGCGCGATCGAACAAGCCCACACTGCGTTCCTGGTCCGTAGGGAGAAGGGCGACCGCCTGGCGGAAGAGGTCGCGGCGCTGGAGCTCCTCCCTGGCTCGCTCCGCCATCCGCTGGCCATGGGCGCGGTAGGCGGCCAGCCTCCACACGGGGAAACGGCGGACCTCGTGGGGGCAGCGGTTGTGCGAGGGGAACGCGCTCGGGTCGGCAACGATCCGTCCGTGCCAGGCCAGGCACTCCGCGCAGGTGCGCCATGAGACGGCCGTGTAGCACTGCCAGAGGACGGTCCGCCCGCGGAGAAGATGCCCCAGCACGCGCACGAGGTTCGTCATCGGAGGTCCGTGGTGCCGAGGGTGGGAATCGAACCCACACGCCCTTCTCAGGGCACGGGATTTTGAGTCCCGCGCGTCTGCCAGTTCCGCCACCCCGGCATCGGGGCGATTATAGCCCCTTCGCCTGGCACGCCCGGCACAGGCCGTACCCCTGGATGACCGCCTCGGAGAGGTTGAACCCGTGGCGGGCCGCGGCGCGGGCGACGACCTGCGTCAAGCCGGAGTCGGAGAACTCGATGACCTTCCCGCAGTCCCGGCACACGAGGTGGCCGTGATCCTCACGGCCCAACGTGTGCTCGTAGTGGGCATGCGCCTCGCCGAACGACACGCGGCGCACGAGCCCGGCCTGTTCCAGGAGTTCCAGGGTGCGGTACACGGTGGCGGCCGAGGAGACGGAGCCGCGCAGGGCCGCCCACAGCTCGGCGGCCTCGAAGTGGGTGGGGAGGGCGAACACGGTCTCCACCACCGCCCGCCGCGGCTGGGTGACGTGGAGCCCCCGCCGCCTGAGGAACGCCTCGAACAACTCGACCGCCCTGTCCATCGCCCGCTCACTTTGCCCCGGCGCCGCCAAGGCGTCAACTTGGCGGTTGTTAGCCATGGGGTGCCTCCGGTTGTGGGTTCCCCTCTTCTGGGCCCTCGAGGAGGGAGAGCACCTTGTCCCCGAGCGCCAGGAACGGCTCACGGGCCTGGGGGAGGAGCACGGCCGGTCGTCCGCGATCCCCTCCCTGGATCACCGCGGGGAGGAGGGGGATCCGGCCCAGGAAGGGGACGCCCATCCTTCCTGCCAGCTCCTCTCCGCCGCCCACCCCGTACAGGGCGATCTCCTGGCCGCAGTGGGGGCAGACGAGGCCCGCCATGTTCTCCACCACCCCGATCCGCGCCACCCCCGCCTTGCGGGCGAACGCCACCGCCTTCCCCGCATCGAGGACGGCCACCTCCTGGGGCGTCGTGACGACCACCGCCGTTCCCCCTCTCCCCACGAGCTGGGCCACCGACAACGCCTCGTCCCCTGTCCCCGGGGGGAGGTCGACGACGAGGAGGTCGAGGGGTGGCCAGGCCACGTCCTCCAGGAGCTGCTGGATCGCCTTCATCTTGAGCGGCCCCCGCCAGATGATGGGGGCATCCGCGCTGGGGAGGGCGAACGCAAGCGAGGCCACGGTCAGGTTGTAGGGCGTGCTCACCGGGAGGAGCTTCCCGTCCCGCAGCGGCATCGTCGCCCCCTCGATCCCGAGCATCTTCGGGACGTTGGGGCCGTGGAGGTCGGCGTCGAGAATCCCCACGTCAAGGCGGTGGGCGAGTGCGACCGCTACGTTCACCGCGATGGTGGACTTCCCAACTCCCCCCTTCCCCGACAGGACCATGAGCACATGCTGCGGTCTGTTCATGGGCGTCCTTCCCTAGCTTCCGCTACTCGGCCCTCGCTTCCCACCGCGAGGGCCTCCGAGCCCGGGAAGCGCGCGGGGAGGGCCCGCAGGTAGAACGGGTGACCCTCGTACGGGAGCTCGACCAGCTGCCCCGCCCGGATCCGCTCCTCCACGACCTCCCACCCTGCCCCGTCCCGTTTCAGCAAGTCACGCACCGCGCCTTCCCGCATCGGGTGTACCGCCATGATCGAGCGTAAGTCCTTCGCCGCATCGCCGCTCGCCGCAAACGCATCACCCTCGTCACCGATGAGGAGCTCCACGGGCGGCAGCCGTTCGCTGAAGACGGTGTGGGCCTCGACGAGGCGCGCCTTGGGGGGCGGCCTTACTCCCGGTTCGGCAGGCGGCCGGGCGGGCACCGCGAGGTAGGCGCCGCGTGGACCCACTTCCCCGAGAAGGTCCGCAACCCGCCGAAGCTCATCGAGGTGATCGTTGGCCCCGGACACGAGCATGGTCTCCGTGACCAGGGTCCCCGCGAACGCACGAGAGAAGCGGAGGATTCCATCTTGGATCGCCGGCAGCGACAGGGAGCGGTGAGGCCGGTTCACCCTTCGCCAGACGGGCCCGTTGACCGTGTCGACCTTGAGCGAGACCCAGTCGGCTGCAGAGGGGTCTTCGCGGAGGTCCCCGCGATGGACGAGCGACGCGTTCGACATCACGGCGATGGGGATCCCGAGAGCCCTTAGGGCCCGGATCTCCTGAGCGAGGTGCAGGTCGAGTGTGGGCTCCCCATCGGGGACGGACGTGAGGTGGTCCACCGAATCCCCCCGACGCAGGGCAGCGTCGAGCTTGAGCTGTACACCGCTCACGACCTCCTCCGGACGATAGAACGGACGTCGCTCGGCGATCCTATCCGGGGTCCGTCCGAGCTGGCAGTAGATGCACGAGTAGCTGCAGGGCTTGGCCGGGACGGTGTTGATCCCCAGCGAGCGGCTGAGGCGGCGTGAGGGGACGGGTCCAACCGCAAGGCCCCCCGCGTTCACGCTCGTTGTTCACCCCCCGAGGCCCCCCGGAGGCGGACGATGCCTTTCCTCATCCCACCCTCCACGGTCAGCCGCTCCCACAGGGCGCGGACCGCCCTCGCTGCGGGGCCGTCGCCGTGCTCGACGAGGGGGCGCTCGGCGACGAGGGCCGCGACCACCTGCTCGTCGTAGGGGATCCGTGCTAGAACTGGGATCCCCTCCCGTTGCGCGTAGAGCTCGATCTCGGTGGTGAGGTCAGGGGCGAGGTCAACCTTGTTGATCGCAATCAGTGGCTGGGCGCGAAACTGGCGGGCCACCGCCACCACCCGCTCCAGGTCGTGGAGCGCGGACCGACTCGGCTCGGTCACGACCAGCGCTGCGTGGGCCCCGGACAGGGAGGCGATGACCGGGCACCCGATCCCCGGCGCTCCGTCGACGATGAGGAGCCCTGCCCCCTCATCGCGCGCCAGCGCCCGGGCCCGCATCTTGACCTGGGTCACGAGCTTTCCCGACGCCTCCTCCCCCGGCCGGAGCTCGCCGTGGACGAACGTCCCGTAGCTAGACTGGGAGATATGGATCCATCCGGAGAGCTGTGGCTGCATCGCGATCGCCCCTGTTGGGCACACAAACGCGCACGCCCCGCACCCCTCGCAGGACAGGGGATCGATGCGAACGGATGTCCCGATCTGCCCCACCGCGCCGAACCGGCACGCGGAGAGGCACGCCCCGCACCCGGTGCATCGGTCGGGGTCGACTTCCGCCTTCTCCGCGCCCTCGTAGGGGATGCGCTCGGTGGTCTGGGGGTGGAGAAGGAGGTGGAGGTCGGCCGCGTCCACGTCGCAGTCGGCGATCACCGCGCCGTGGGCCAACGCAGCCAGGGACGCGGCGACGGTCGTCTTCCCGGTACCTCCCTTCCCGGAGACCACGACGAGCTCGGTCATCGCACGCGCTTCGCTCCGTTCAGGGACGCCTCGAGGAGGCCGAGGAAGGGCTCCTTCCACTCGGGGAGCGCGTCCAGGAGGGGGATCCCATGGGCGTAGGCCGCGGCGATGCGCCGGTCCATGGGGATGCGCAGGAGAACGGGGATGTCCGCCTCGATGCAATACCGTTCCAAAGCGTCGGTCCCGATCCCGTCCTTGCTGATCACGACTCCGGCTGGGATGCCGAGGATCCGCGTCACCGCGAGGGCGAGGCGGAGATCGTGGAGGCCGAACGGGGTTGGCTCGGTCACGAGGAGGGCGAAGTCAGCCCCCCGGAGGGTCTCGATCACTGGGCACCCCGTCCCAGGGGGGGCGTCGAGAACGGTCACCCGGTCGTGGCTCGTCCGTTCCTTGAGGCGGCGGACGATCGGGGTCGCCATCGGCTCCCCCACGTCGAGGATCCCGTGGAGGAATCGGATAGCCTGGGCCTGTCCTTCCTCTATCCACCCAATGGCCCGCGGGATCTCCTCGATCGCCTGTTCCGGACAGGCGAGCGCACACAGCCCGCACCCGTGGCACAGCTCGGGGTGGAACAGGACCTTCCTCCCGACCACGGCAAGAGCCCCAAACCGACATGCCTCGGCGCAGCGGCCGCAGAACGTGCACCGGTCGAGGTCCACTTCGGGGGAAAGGATCCCCACCGGTTCGCGGGCGGTGATCTGCGGGGACAGGAAGAGATGGGCGTTGGGCTCCTCGACATCGCAGTCCACGAGCTCTACCGGACGGGAGTCCCGCGCCGCGAGGGCGAGCGAGACGGCGACCGTCGTCTTCCCCGTTCCGCCCTTGCCCGAGGCGACGGCGAGGGTGACCCCGCCGTCAGCCGCCTTGGCCATGGAACATGTGCCGTGTGCAAGGGTCACCCTCGTTCAGCTGCCCGTTCTTCCAGGCCTCGATCGCCTCCCGCACGGTCCCCGATGCGCCTGTGCGTACCTCGATCCCGTGCTCGTGGAGGAGGGCCAGGGCCCGGCGGCCGAGCCCGGCGCAGAGGACGACGTCCACTCCCGCCTGGGCGAGGAGTTGGCCGGGGAGGCCGCTCCCGCCCATGTGCTCGGACTCGTTGGGTAGGACCTCCACCTGCCCCGTCTCTGTGTCGTACACCGTGTAGGTGGGCACCCGGCCGAAGTGCTCTCCCACGGGGGCGTCGAGCCCCCCGGTTCCCTCGCTGGGAACGCAAACCTTCATCTGATCCTCCTCATCTGGTTCACCAGTACGGGTAAGGGTAGCCGGGGAGGGCACCGTAGGACGGTGGAGCGTACCCCCACGGTGGCACCGCGGCCCCGTACCCGGGGAAATTGCCGTAGGGCAAGGAGCCGTACCGCCACCACCCCCGGGGGAGCCACGGGTAGAACCGACAAAATGGGTAAGGGTTTCCCATCCCACGTCCGAACCCCCAGAACCCGCGTCCGTAGAATCCCCTAGGCATCAGGATTACCTCCTTCCACATCACTGAGCTGGCGTCTGATCTGGGCAAGTTGCGCTTCCAACTCCGCGATCTTCCTCCTCAGGGTGGTGGGGTCCCCGCCCTGGCGCTGCATTCGGGTCAGGGGAGGGCTCCCTGAAGCGGGCGCGAACATGCCCCTCCCTCCGCCGAGACCTCGGCCCATCCCCTGACCCATTCCGCCTACGCGTCCCATACCTCGTCCGAGACCCTGACCCATGCCCCGCGCGGGGCCGGGACTCGCCGTCATCGGCGGCAACCGGCCCGCCAGGTAATCCTGAACAGCCTGACGGACCGTTACCCCCGTCACGGGGACCATGTCCACGCCGGCGGCGGACAGGACTCCGGCGACGTTGGGGCCGAAGTTCCCTGCCAGGACCGCGCGGGGGGCGTGGGCGAGCACGGCCTGAGCGGCCTGGACGCCCGCCCCAGAACCCGCGTCCTTGTACGGGTTGGGGATGACCTGCGCGCCCTTGATCTCCATCCCTTCCACCTCCACCACGGTGAAGGTCGGAGCTCGACCGCACACGGGCGAGACCGTGTCCTCGAGCCCTCCCTGTCCCGTGGCTGCCAGGATGCGCTCGGTCACTGGGACTCCTTGGCGAGCTCGTCAAGGCGCGCCTTGATCTGCTGGAGCTCGCCCTCCAATGCCTTCGCACGGGCGGTGAGGAACGAAAGCTCGTCCTCCGCGCCGTACGGGATTGCTCCCCACGCTCCTCCCCACGGAGGGGCCACTGGGGCCTGTTGGGCCCACCACGCCGCGAAGGCCGGCACCTGGCCCGTCTGGGAAAGGTACGTCGCCCCGGGGGGCATCCCTCCCCAGCCTGGGGAGTAGCCGAACCGCATCCAGCCCGGTAGCCCAGTTGCGTAGTACATGTTGCGCCAACGCATGGAGATCACCTCGGCGCGCATTATAAGCATAAGCACATAAGTGTCAATACCCAGTGTGAGAACTGTTCTCATGCGACAACCGCCGCCCCTGTTGCCCGTGTGTACCTGGCCTACTACCATCCCCTCATGCCTCGGCCGTTCAAGCCACGCTGGTGCGAGCGGATCCCGCCTCGACGGGCGTTCAAACCGGTCGGGGTCCCAATGGGGAGACTGGAAGAGGTGATCCTCCTCCTGGATGAACTGGAGGCGCTTCGGCTGTGCGACCTCGTCGGGCTCGATCAGGAGGTCGCTGGCCAGCGGATGGGTGTGTCCCGGGGGACGGTGCAGCGGCTGCTCGCCGCGGGGAGGGCGAAGGTCGTTGATGCCCTCGTGCATGGGAAGGGGATCGTGCTCAGTGGGGGCGACCACATCCGGCTCCCCCCGGGGCACCACGGGTGGGGGCACCGTGGCGGACGGGGTACGATGGGGCCATGATGCGCTGGACGTTGGGGGTCGTGGCCGGTGTGGCGTTGGGTGCCCTCGCCGTGGGGGCGACGGTGGAACTCCACTACTTCTGGGCCCCCACCTGCCCCGGCTGCGCGGTGATGCGGCCCTATCTCGACGCGCTCGCCGAGGAGTTCCCCGAGCTGGAGATCATCGCCCATGAGGTCGCCTACAGCGGGGACAACCTGCGCCTCATGGTCGCGCTCGCCGAGACGTACGGCGTATACGCCGTCGCCACCCCCGTCGTCGCGGTGGGGGACGTGCTCACGGTGGGGGCGGGGCTGGTGGCCGAGCTCCGGATCCGGGAGGAGGTGACGCGCTGTGTGGAGGAGGGCTGTCCCTCCCCCCTGACGCGCCTCCCCGAACCGGAGGAGGCGGAGCTCGGGTTGGCGGAACTCCTTCTCATCGCCGTTGTCGTGGCGAGCGCCATCCTCCTTCTCTTCCAGGTCCTCTCCCGCTGAGCGGGGATTCATCCGCTTCCCCGATGGGGCCCAGCTGTCCCGTGGGAGAACGTTGGGCGATGCCGGGCTCCATCGTGTTTGCCGCTGCCCACTTGGGCTACGACACGGGCCAGGTACCCATTGGGGGCGGGGCCCAAGTGGGGATCCACCTCCTGCGGCGCTGGGCCGTGACCCGGCCATGTCCGGTCACCGTCCTCGGGTCCGGTCCTGACGCCCCGGTCCCCGGGATCGCCTACCGCCCCATCCCGTGGGAGGTGCGCGGCCACACCGGCCCGATCACCGATCTCTCCGTCTCCGGCTACGCCCGGTTCTCCCGCCAGTTCGAGGGCGGGGTGACGGCGCAGCTCGCTCGCCTCGCCCATGGGGTGGACCCGCGTGGGGTGTGTGTGCTCCACAACGACATCGCCGAGGCGGGGGACTTCGCGCGGATCCGGAGGCTGGGTTTCCGCCAGGCCGCGATCTTCCACGTCGACGTGGTGGACTACGTGGCCCGGATCTACCTCCGCGGCCGGATTGCTGCCCCGACCCTGGCCCGAGTGCTGCGCGCTGTGGATCGACCCGGGCTGCGGCGCCTCGTCCCCGACGTCGTTCAGCTCGCCCTTGCCAAGCAGGAGGCGTGTGCGCGGCACTGCGACCTGCTCGTCGTCCCATCGGCGGAGATGGCGGCCATCCTCCGCCGCTCCTACCCATGGCGCACGGAACGGGACGTCCTCGTCCTCCCGTGGGGGACGATCGCCGACCCCGCGCCGCCCGGCGTGGCGGAGGCGGCGGGGGAGATCCGCGCGCGGTACTGCCTCGACGATCGCCCGGTGTTGCTTGCCCTGTCCCGCATCTCCCCCGAGAAGGGGCAGGACCTCCTCCTCCACGCCCTCGCGCGGTGGGAGAGGGAGGGTGGACGGGATCTCGTCGCCTTCATCTGCGGGGCCCCGGCGTACATGCACGGGGGGAGCTACATGCGCCGCCTCCGCCGCCTGGCGCGGAAGCTCCGGGAGGTCGAGGTCCACTTCCCGGGTTACGTGACCGGCGTGCGCAAGCACGCCTTCTTCGACGTGGCGGACCTCTACGTGTTCCCCTCCCGGCACGAGAGCTACGGGCTGACCCTGATGGAGGCCCTCGCTGCCGGGCTCCCCGTGCTCACCACCTCCCATCGCTCGGCGCCCGATCTCGTCCACCCGGAGTTCGGTCGCGTCGTGGCCCCCGAGCCGCGGGCCCTGTGCCGGGGTCTCGTCGAGCTTCTCTCCCGCCGTGAGGAGCTACCCGCGATGGGCGCTGCCGCCCGGCGGTTCGCCCACCTCCGTCCGTTCGACGCGGCCGCCGATGCCCTCGCCGTGGCCCTGGTCGGCCTCCTGGCCCCCTCGCCCCCCGTGGTCCCGGCGGGGTGAGGGGCCTTCGCCCAGGAGCTCCACGAGCCGCCGCGCGTTCTGCGGTGCCCACCCGTACGCGTCGTTGTTGAAGTAAGCGAACACCGTGTCCACGGGAAGCCCCCGCAGCCGCTCCGCCCATTCGTGGAGCTCCTCCTCCGCGTAGCGGTAGGCGTACCACCGGTCGCGACCGTGGAAGCGGACGAACGCGTGGTTCGCCGTGGCCACCACGAACTCCGGGAGGTCGGGCGCGCTGACGATGCACATCGCGATTCCCCTTTCCCGTAGGCGGTGCACTACGTCCTCCACGAACCAGGTTCGGTGGCGGAACTCCAGGGTGGTGGGGTAGCGGGGGTCAAGCTGGTCCACCACGCGCCGCAGGAGGTCTCGGTCGAAGCGGAGGGTGGGTGGAAGCTGGAACAGAACGCCCCCGAGCTTGTCGCCGAGCTTCGTCGCCACCGCGTAGAACCGGCGCACGAGCGCCTCCGTGTTCCTGAACTTCCGGAGGTGGGTGATGCCCCGGAACGCTTTGAGGGTGAACAGGAACCCCGGTGGGCCCTTCCGGGCCCATGCTTGGACCATCGCCTCGGTGGGGAAGCGGTAGAACGTGGCGTTCACCTCCACTGTGTTGAACGCCTTGGCGTAGAACGGGAACCAATCCCGCTCAGCAAGGTCTGCTGGGTAGAAGGGCCCGGCCCAGTGAGGGTAGGTCCATCCCGAGCAACCGATTCGAAAACGGGGCATTGCGGTCCAGTATAGCGGCGTCGGGGGGGACTTGGTGGGGGGCATGGAGCGAGAAGGTTCGGTTCGCATCGCTGCGGAGGATGCTGCAGGCCTCCCGCGTGCGCTGCGTCTTCCCCCCGCGACGGCGATCCGCCAGGGCGCGGCCAAGGGTAGAATCGGAGGTTATGGCCAAGGTGGTGGCGGGGGAGCGGTTTCAGCTCAAGACGAAGCTCAAGCCTCAGGGTGACCAACCGAAGGCGATCGCGGAGCTGACAGCCGGCCTGGAGGAGGGCCACCGCTACCAGACCCTCCTCGGGGCCACGGGGACGGGGAAGACGTTCACGATCGCCCACGTGATCCAGAACGTCCAGCGGCCGACCCTCGTCGTTGCCCACAACAAGACCCTCACCGCCCAGCTGTACGGGGAGTTCCGCGAGCTCTTCCCGGACAACGCCGTCCACTACTTCGTGTCCTACTACGACTACTACCAGCCGGAGGCGTACATCCCCCAGACGGACACCTACATCGAGAAGGACGCTCAGATCAACGAGGAGATCGACCGCCTCCGGCACGCCGCCACGTCCTCTCTCCTTTCGCGGCGCGATGTCATCGTTGTGGCGTCCGTGTCGTGCATCTACGGCCTCGGCTCGCCCCAGGACTACGCCGCCCTCTCCCTGGTCCTGGAGGTGGGCCACGACTACGACCTCGATGAGGTGTTGCGTCAGCTCGTCATGCTCCAGTACCGCCGGAACGAGCTCGCGTTCGAGCGGGCGACGTTTCGGCTTCGGGGCGACGTGCTCGAGGTCATCCCCGCCTCGGAGGAGGTCGGGTACCGGATCGAGTGGTTCGGAGACCAGGTCGAGCGGATCTCCGCGGTGGATCCTCTCACCGGGAACGCGCTCCAGGAGCTGGCGCGGGTCACGGTTGCCCCGGCGACGCACTACGTGACCCCCGACCAGCGCCTGAAGGGCGCGCTGGCGGGGATCGAGGCCGAGCTCGAGGAGCGGCTGAACGAGCTCCGCGCGGCCGGGAAGCTCCTTGAGGCCCAGCGGCTCGAGCAGCGGACCCTGTTCGATCTCGAGATGATGCGGGAGATGGGGTACTGCCCGGGGATCGAGAACTACTCCCGCCACCTCGACGGCCGGCGGCCGGGAGAGCCGCCGTGGACGCTCCTCGACTACTTCCCCCCGGACTTTCTCACCGTGATCGACGAGTCCCACCAGACGGTGCCCCAGATCAACGGGATGTTCCACGGCGACCGGTCGCGGAAGGAGACGCTCGTCGAGTACGGGTTCCGCCTTCCTTCCGCCCTCGACAACCGCCCGCTCACGTTCGGGGAGTTCGAGGAGCGCGTGGGGCAAGTCATCTTCATGTCCGCGACCCCCGCCGACTACGAGCGGCGGGTGTCGGCGAAGATCGTCGAGCAGATCGTGCGGCCGACCGGTCTGGTTGATCCGGAGGTCGAGGTGCGCCCGGTGCAGGGTCAGGTCGACCACCTCCTGGGCGAGCTGCGCCAGGTGACCGAGAGGGGCGAGCGGGCCCTCGTGACCACCCTCACGAAGCGGATGGCGGAGGACCTCACCGACTACCTCGTCGAGCTCGGGGTGCGGGCCCGCTACCTGCACTCCGAGATCGAGACCCTCGATCGGGTCGACATCCTCCGCGACCTGCGCCTGGGGAAGTTCGACGTCCTGGTGGGGATCAACCTTCTACGCGAGGGCCTCGACCTTCCCGAGGTGTCGCTCGTGGCGATCCTCGACGCGGACAAGGAGGGGTTCCTGCGGTCGGCGACCTCGCTCATCCAGACGATTGGCCGTGCGGCGCGGAACGTGCGGGGGAAGGTCATCCTCTACGCTGACCAGGTCACCGATGCCATCCGCCAGGCGGTGGAGGAGACGAACCGCCGCCGGGAGATCCAGGTTGGCTACAACCGGCGGCACGGGATCACCCCGGAGACGATCCAAAAGGAAGTGCGGGACATCGTGGCCGAGTTCTCGGGCCGGCGGCTGGAGCCGGTCGAGCTCCCCAAGGCTCCCGAGAAGCTTCCCCGCGAGAAGGTGGCCGAGCTCATCCGGACCTTGGAGAAGGAGATGAAGGCCGCGGCGGAAGCCCTCGAGTTCGAGCTCGCAGCTGCCTACCGCGACAAGCTCCGCGAGCTGCGCCGTCTGCTGTAGGCTGGGCGTACGCCGCGCGCCGTCTCCCGGACCGGAGGCACGACTGCCCGGCACCGGGTCTCCCGCAATCACGGAGCAAC
>JACIWJ010000013.1 GCA_014361015.1 Candidatus Bipolaricaulota bacterium
ACGGAGAAGTACACGTCGCCGTCCACGACGTAGGCGTGGCCGGACGCGATGAGCTTCTCCACGAACGCGATCATCTGCGGGACGTAGGCCGTGGCCCGGGGGGAGTGGGTGGGCCGGGCCACCCCCAGCGCGGCCAGGTCGCGGAAGTACTCCTCGGTGTAGTGGGAAGCGACCTCGTCCGCGGTGCGCCCCTCCTCCTGCGCGCGGCGGATGATCTTGTCCTCGATGTCGGTCACGTTCTGGACGTAGACCACGGTGTAGCCGCGGGACTCGAGGTACCGGCGCAGGGCGTCGAACACGATCATCGGCCGGGCGTTCCCGATGTGGATGAGGTCGTACACGGTCGGGCCGCAGACGTACATCCGAACCGTGTTGTCCCGAACGACGAGCTCCTCGAGCTTCCCGGTCAGCGTGTTGTGCAGGCGCATCGTTCCCCCCTCGTCACGCCGGCAATCGTACGCGGGCGCGCGGTCCCGCCCAAGGGCGACCACCGGGCATAATCCGGGCATGGACCTCGGCGCGGTGGGGCGGGTGCTCCTCCTGTCGGCGCTCCCGATCTCCGAGCTCCGGGGCGGGCTCCCGCTGGCCCTCGCCCTCGGGTTCCCCCCGGCAGCCGCGTACGCGCTCGCGGTGGCGGGGAACCTCCTCCCGGTGCCGTTCCTCCTTCTCGGCCTCGACGGGATCGTCCGCCTTGCCCGGGCGCTCCCCGGGCCGCTCGGCCGGGCGGCGGGTCGCTACCTCGCCTGGCAGGAACGTCGGAGCCAGGCGCGGTTCAGGCGGTGGGGCCCGTGGGCGCTCCTCCTGTTCGTGGCGATCCCGCTCCCGATGACTGGCGCCTGGACGGGATGCCTCGCCGCGTTTCTCCTCGGGATCCCCCTCCGGCGGTCGCTCCCCCGGATCGCCCTTGGGGTCCTCCTCGCGGGCGGGATCGTGCTCGCCGCCTCGCTCGGGCTGATCGCCGTTCTGTAGCCCGTTCCGCCGTGTGGGCGGGACCGGGGATGGCGGGTATAGTCGGCTGTCATGGCTGAGGAAGCGACCCCCCGCCTCGACATCGCCGAGCTCATCCGCCGGCACCCCGCCGAAATCGCGGAGATCCTGGCCGCGCTGAACGAGGACGAGGCGGTGGAGCTCCTGCGCCGGCTCTACCTCCGGCGCGCGGCGGCGGAACCGCTCGGGGAGATGGAGCCCGACGAGGCGGCGCGGCTGCTGGCCGAGCTCAACCGCGAGGACGCCGCCCACATCCTGTCCCACATGGAGCCGGACGACGCGGTGGACCTGCTGGCGGAGCTCCCCCCGGAGACGGTCGCGGACATCCTGTCCCGGCTCGAGGTGCGGGAGGCGAAGCAGCTGGGGGAACTCCTCGCCTACCCCCCGGACAGCGCGGGCGGCCTCATGTCGACCGAGGTCGTCGCCCTCTCCGCGGACATGACGGCGGAGAGGGCGATCGAGGAGCTGCGGGCCGTGGCCGAGGACGCGGAGACCGTCTACTACGCGTACGTGGTGGACGAGCGGGGGACGCTCCTCGGGGTCCTGTCCCTGCGCGACCTCGTGCTGGCCCGTCCCGACACCCCGCTCCGCGCGATCATGAGGTCGGATGCGGTGGTCCTCCCGGTGACGATGGACAAGGAGGAGGTCGCCCGCACGTTCGACAAGTACAACTTCCTCGCCCTGCCCGTGGTGGACGAGGACCACCGCCTGTTGGGGATCGTCACGATCGACGACGTGATCGACGTGATCCGCGAGGAGGCGACCGAGGACGCCCTCAAGCTGGGCGGCATCCCGGCGGGGGAGGACCACCCCCTCGATCCGCCCCAGGTGTCGGTGCGGAAGCGCCTCCCGTGGCTGATGGGGCTCGTCCTACTCAACCTCACGGTGGCCGGGGTGATCAGCCGGTTCGAGGCCACGATCGCCGAGATCGCGTTCGTGGCCTCGCTCATGCCCCTCATCGCCGACATGAGCGGGAACGCGGCGGCGCAGGCGCTGGCGGTGGCGATCCGCGGGATCGCGGTGGGCGCGGTCCACTGGTCGAACCTGCCGTGGATCATGTGGAAGGAGCTGCGGGTGGGCCTGTTCGCTGGCCTTGTCCTCGGTGTCCAGATCGGGCTCATCGCCACCCTCCTCTGGCGCAAGCCGCTGTTCGGCCTCGTCGCGGGGATCGCCCTCGCCGGGACCACGGTCGGGGCCTGCCTGACCGGGGGGATGCTGCCGTTCATGTTCAGGCGGCTGGGGCTCGACCCGGCGATGATGTCCGGGCCGGTGGCGACGACGATCGGCGACTTGATCGGGATCGGGCTGTTCCTCGGCCTGGCCACGGCGTTCCTCCCCTACATGGCATGAAGGACATCGTGCTCTTCGCGGGCAGCTTGATCGTGATCGGCCTCGCCCTCGCCGTGGTCCCCTACCCCCTCCCGTGGCGGCTGGGGGGAGGGGCTCTCCTCCTTCTCCTGTGGGCGTACGGCCTGTGGCGGGCGGCCGGGGGCCTCCTCCGCCCCACCTCCGCGGTCCGGCTTCTGCCCGGCCACGCCCTCCTCCTCCTCGCCCTCGGGCTCGTCGGGTCGGAAGCGGGGTTCTGGGCGTGGACCGCTCTGCCCGTCCTCAGCCTCCTCCTCGACCTCGCCCGGCACCGGTCGCTCGCCACCGGGATGTACGCTATACTCTGGCTCGACGTTTTCGCCCTCCTGCACCAGGTGGTGGCGCGAGGCCGCAACCTGACCGGGCTGCCGTTCGTCCTGTGGAGCGGGGGGCTCGCCCTCGTGGCCATCTTGTTCGTGGCGAACGGGGTGCGCAGAATCTGGACAAAGGGAGTGATGGTATGATCGCATACGCTCAGAACGGCGCCGCGCCCGAGGCGACGCAGTCCATGATCACCCTCGTGGTGATGCTCGTGGCGTTCGCCGCCATCTTCTACTTCCTCCTCATCCGGCCGCAGCGCCGGCGCCAGAAGGAGCACCGCGACCTCCTCGGCTCCCTCAAGCGGGGCGACCGGGTGGTCACCGCCGGCGGGATCATGGGCACGATCGAGGAGATGTCGGATGACTCCGTGGTCCTCGTCGTCGAGGAGGGGAAGCTCCGCCTGTCCAAGGGGAGCATCGTGGACAAGGTCCGCAAGTAGGGGCAGCGATGAGGCGCACGGACTGGATTCGCGTAGGCATTGTGGTTGCGGCCCTGTTCGCTTCGATCGGCCTCCTCTACCCGTTCTTCCCGTTCCAGGAGGTGATCAAGCTCGGCCTCGACCTCCAGGGCGGGGTGCGCCTTGTGCTCGAGGCGCAGGTCCTGGACCCAGCGACGGGTGAGCTCGTCCCGCTCCGGGAGTCCCCCATGGACGCGGCCAAGCAGCGGGATGCGGTGAACCAGCTCGTGACGATCTTCTCGGAACGGGTGGACCAGTACGGGATGGCCAACGCCGAGATCCGCCCCATCGGGCGGGATCGGGTCGAGGTCAAGATCCCCAAGGTCCAGGACCCTGAGGAGGCGAGGATGCTCCTCGGGAGCACCGCCCTCCTCCAGTTCCGGAAGGTGATCGACGCCGCTTCCTCCCAAGCCGACCTCGAAGCACGCACCGGCTTCCTGTACGAGGTCCTCCCGAACAAGGACGGCAGCGAGTGGTACCTTGTGGAGATCGACCCCCTCGTCACGGGGGACGTTCTCGACAACGCGGCGATGCGCACGTCCACTGACCCGCGCAACCCGGGGTTCTACATCGCCCTCACGTTCAGCCGCGAGGGGGCGGAGAGGTTCGTGGAGGCGCTCCGCCGCCTCCAGGTGAACGACCGCCTGGCGATCGTCCTCGACAACGTGGTCTACTCCGCCCCGCTCGTCTCCGAGTCGATCAAACAGGCGGCCCAACAGGGTTGGAGGGCGGTGCAGGACTCAACGACGATCACTGGACGGTTCACGCTGGACGAGGCGAAGCTCCTCGCGGTCGTCCTCCGCTCGGGCGCCCTCCCGACCCAAGTCGCGGTGATCGAGGAGCAGACGGTGGGGCCCACCCTCGGGGCGGAGTACGTCCGCCGGGGCATGACCGCCCTCGTCGTGAGCTTCATCCTCGTCCTCATCTACATGGTCGTCTACTACCGCTGGCTGGGCCTGGTCGCCGACGTAACGCTCGTGATGACGATGCTCCTCGTGTTCGCCGCGCTGCGCGCGTTCGGGGCGACCCTCACCCTGCCTGGGATCGCGGGGCTCGTCCTCACGATCGGGATGGCGGTCGACGCCAACGTCGTCATCTTCGAGCGGATCAAGGAGGAGCGGCGGACGGGCAAGGCCCCCCGGGCCTGCATCACCGCCGGGTTCGCGAAGTCGCTCTCCGCGGTGCTCGACGCGAACATCACCACGATCATCGTGGCGTTCATCCTGTTCCTCCTGGGCTCGGGACCGGTGGAGGGGTTCGGGATCACGCTGGGGCTGGGGATCGCCGCCTCCGTGTTCTCGGCGCTCGTCCTGTCCCGTCTGCTGCTCGAGACGACGGGCCTCGGCGAGTTCATCCCCGCCCGACCGGCGTCAGAGAAAGCGTGAAGTGGTGGAGGGCTGCCTCCGGGGAGAACCGACCGGTCTTGATCCGGAGGTCGAGCTCTTGGAGGGAGGCGAGGAGCCCGACGAGCCGCGCTTCCCCCCATCGCCGGGCCTGATCGAGCCGCCGCCGGGCAAGCCACGGCGGACCGGCCGGTTCGCGGCCGCCGGCCGTTGCCGCGAGGGCAGCGAGGAGCGCCCGCACGTGCCCGACGAGGGCGAAGAACAGCGCCGAGGGGTTCGCCCCCGCCGCGAGCAGGGTGCGCAGGGCGGCGAGGGCGGCGGGGATCTCCCCCCTGCCCACGGCATCGAGGTAGGCGTACGGCGTCCCCAGGGAGAAGAACAAGAGCCGGGGAAGCCCGTCGGGGGGGAGCCGCTCCCCCTGCCACAGGGAGAGCTTCGCCACCTCTTGGGCAACGCGCAACGGGTCGCCCGCCGCAGCATCGAGGAGGAGATCCACCACCCACCGGGGCTGGGGGAGGCCAGCCTCGGCGAGGAGTTCGGCCGCGAGGGCGTGGAGCGCCCGCCCGGTCGGGGTCGGGAAGAACCGGGCCTCCTCCGCCCTCGCCACCACGGGCCCCTTCAGAGCCTCGCCGACGAAGGACAGCCCAACCTGGGGAGGCACCCCCTGCGCCAGCATCTGCGCCAGTCGTCCCTCCCCCATCAGCCGGTCCGCGCGGCGGACGATGATCGCCCGCGGCTCCCCGAACAGGTCAGCGCTCCCCAGCTCCCCCATCAGCCGAGCGAGGCACGGCTCGTCCCCGAACAGCACGACCCGCCGGGACGGACCCCACGCCGCAACGGCACGGCCGAGGGCCCGCTCCACGAGCAGGGGATCCCCCCAGTAGGCGACGATCCGCGGCGGGACCACGCCCGAACGTTACCCCCGTCGGGACGGGGGGACAACGTTGAGCCCATGACCGCATCCTGCTACCATCGTCCCGCGCCGAGGTGGCGGAATTGGCAGACGCGCTGTCTTGAGGGGGCAGTGGGCTTCGGCCTGTGTGGGTTCAAATCCCACCCTCGGCACCCCAACCGGTGAAGCCGCGGATCATCGTCGACGTGATGGGGGCCGACCGCCCACCCGCCGAGCTCGCGTGGGGGGCGGTCCACGCCTCGGCCCACCTCCCCCTCACGCTCGTCCTCGCGGCCCGACGGCGCGATCTCCCACCCCACCTCCCGCCGACGGTCGAGATCCTCGATTGCCCGCCGGACGAGGGGGAGGGCAGCTCGATCGCGCGCGGGATCGCCGCCGTGGGGCAGGGGGAGGCGGAGGCGTTCCTCTCCCCGGGGAGCACGGGGGCGGTGGTGCGGGCGGCGATCCTCCAGCTGGGGCGGCTTCCCGGCGTGCTCCGCCCCGGGCTGTGCGCTTCCCTGCCCACCCTCCACGGGGAGGTGCTCCTCATCGATGCCGGGGCGACCGCCGATCCCAAGCCCGCCTATCTCGTCCAATTCGCCCAGCTGGGGCTCGCCTACGCCCGAGGGGTGCTGGGGATCCCCCGCCCCACCGCGGGCCTCCTCAACATCGGGACCGAGCAGGGGAAGGGGGACCGGCTCGCCCGCGCCGCCTACGATCTCCTCGCCGGCCGGGACGGGTTCGTCGGGAACGTGGAGCCCCACACGATCCTCACCGAGCGCCCGGTGGACGTGGTGGTCTGCGGGGGCTTCGCCGGGAACCTCTTCCTCAAGGCGACCGAGGGGGGGACGGAGGCGATTCTGGTCGCGGTGCGGGAGGCTCTCCGCCGTTCCCCACGGACGAGGCTCGGGGGGTGGCTCGCCCACCCCGCCCTCCGCGCGGTGGGCCAGGGGCTTCGCTACGAGGAGCACAACGCGGCTCCCTTGCTGGGGGTGAGGGGATTGGTCCTCGTCGCCCACGGCCGCTCGGATGGCCGCGCGATCGGCGGCGCGCTCCGCCGCGCGTTCTTGGCATGCCAGGCCGGGATCGTGGAAACGCTCCACTCCCTGTTCGCGCCGGCGGGGCTTGCCAACCCCGGGGATCCCCGGGTACGCTCCGCCACCCCATCCTGAGCGGGCGAGGAGGGACCATCACCGGGCGTTGCGCTTCGCGGGGAGGCCTTATATAACTGGCCCAGTCCGGGGCCCCGTCCTGCAGGGGTGGGCCGCCGAGGAGGTGTGGGAAAGATGAGCGAGATTGCTGATCGGGTTCGGGAGATCATCGCCGAACAGCTGATGGTGGACCTCGAGGAAGTCACGGATGAGGCTTCGTTCGTAAACGATCTCGGTGCAGATTCCCTCGATACGGTCGAACTGATCATGGAGTTCGAGGACGAGTTCGGCATCGAGATCCCGGACGAGTCGGCGGAGAGCATCGGCACCGTCGGAGAGGCGATCGCGTACATCGAGAGCCGCGTTCACGAGAAGGAAGGGACGGCGGGGGCGTAGGGCGCCCCGCGCAGCGCAGACACCATGAACCCCGTGTACATCGAGGACCTGGATCGGCACGTCGGGAGCGACGTGTGGATCCACGGCTGGCTCTACCACAAGCGGTCGTCGGGCAAGATCCGGTTCATCGTCGTCCGCGACGGGACCGGCCTCGTGCAGGGTGTGGTCACCCCGGAGGCCGGCCCGGTTGCGTTCGAGCTCGCCGATTCGTTGCCCCAGGAGGCCTCGCTCCGCGTGGGGGGGACGGTGCGGGCTGAACCACGGGCCCCGGGCGGGTTCGAGCTCGCGGTCTCCCGCCTCGAGCCGGTGCACGTCCCGACCACCCCGTTCCCGATCGGACCGAAGGAGCACGGGACGGGCTTCCTGATGGACCACCGCCACCTGTGGATCCGCAGCCGCCGCCAGACCCCGATCCTCCGCATCCGCGACGCGGTGCTGTGGGCGATCCGGAGCTTCTTCCACGAGCGGGGGTTCGTGGCCACGGAGGCCCCTGTCCTCGTCGGAACGTCGGTCGAGGGGACGACGACCCTGTTCCCCCTCGACTACTTCGGGAACCCGGCGTACCTGTCGCAGTCCGGCCAGCTCTACCTCGAGGCGACGTGCGCCGCCCTGGGCAAGGTGTACTGGATCGGCCCCGTGTTCCGGGCGGAGAAGTCGAAGACCCGGCGCCACCTGATCGAGTTCTGGATGGCGGAGGCCGAGCAGGCGTTCCTCGACCACGAGGGGAACCTCGCCCTGCAAGAGGACCTCGTGCGGTACGTGGTGGAGGCGGTGGCCGCGGAGCGCCAGCGCGAGCTCGCTGAACTGGAGCGCGATCCTGCCTTGCTCCTGCGCGAAGTGGGGGAGCGGTTCGCGCGCATCACCTACCGGGAGGCGGTGGCGCTGGTCCGGGACTCGGGCGTGGAGATGGAGTTCGGGGACGACTTCGGGGCGCCAGCGGAGGACGCGCTGTCCCGGCACTTCGGCCACCCCGTGTTCGTGGAGCGGTTCCCGGCCGCGATCAAGCCGTTCTACATGAAGCGCGACCCCGCACAGCCCGACCTCGCTCTGTGCGCGGATCTCATCGCCCCCGAGGGGTACGGGGAGATCATCGGGGGCTCCCAGCGCGTGGACACGGAGGAAGAGCTCCTCGCCCAGTTGCGGGAGGCCAACCTCCCCCCCGAACCGTACCAGTGGTACGCCGACCTCCGCCGGTGGGGTTCCGTCCCCCACTCCGGGTTCGGCCTCGGCGTGGAGCGCACGGTGCAATGGCTCACCGGGACCGCCCACATCCGCGAGACGATCCCGTTCCCAAGGACCCTCGACCGCCTCTATCCTTGACCGCGAGGGTGAGGCGGGCTACACTGGGTGAGCGGGTCAGCTGCCTCTGACCGACCACGCACCACGCCCGGTGGCGGGAAGCCACCTCCTCGAACCAGCGGCACAACCGAGCGTGGGCGGCTGCCATCCGGGCAGCCGCCCACCTCACCCCTGACGCGAACGCGTCAGCCTTTCTTTACCGTAAGGTGGCCGCGCTGGTCCACGACCTTCAGGCGCTTGGCGACCAGGGTCTTCAGGTTCTTACCGGGCTTGAACGCCGGAACGACCTTCGCCGGCACCATGATCCGCCGCTGGGTCTGCGGGTTGATGCGCTGCGACTGCTTTCGCGTGCGCACCTCGAACTTCCCGAACCCCGTCAGGAGGACCTCCTCGTTGGCGGCGATGCTCTCCGTGACGATGTCAATCGTGGCATCGAGCGCCTTTCGGGCGTCCTTTTTCGTAAGCCCAGTCCGCTGTGCAATCCGATCTACCAGTTCTCCCTTGTTCATCGTAACACCCCCTCCCTGGGTCAAAGATGCGCTAGTATAGAGCGCTTTCCCCCCCTTGTCAAGTGCGAACGTACTTCCCATGCCCCTTTCCGTGGAAAAACGGTTGACGGGCCGCGCCGAGGTGAGTAGAGTTCCGCTTGATACGAGATCTTCTCCAAAGGAGGAACGCTGGTGGCTGGTGAGGTACGCAACTATGAGATGGTGTACATCCTTCGTCCCGACCTGGATGAGGAGGGACGGCGGTCCAAGATCGCCAAGGTCCAACAGGTCATCGAGGCGGAGGAGGGCGCCATCCACACCACGGATGAATGGGGCGCCCGCATCCTGGCCTACGAAATCAACCACTTCCGCGAGGGATACTACGTTCTCGTCACCTTCACCCTCCCCGCGGATCGGGTGCACAGGGTGGAGGAGAAGCTGGCGATGGACGATGCCTTCCTCCGCTACCAGACGGTGCGGGTGAACGGAAGTTAGGATGAGCGATGTCAATCGGGTCCTCCTCACCGGCCGCCTCACCGCGGACCCCGACCTGCGCTACACCCCGTCGGGCCAGGCGCTGGCCCGGTTCACCGTGGCGGTGAACCGCGTGTGGCAGAACCCGAAGACCGGGGCTCAGGAGAAGGAGGAGAACTTCGTCCCCATCGTCGTATGGGGAAAACAGGGCGAGAACTGTGCCCAGTACCTGCGCAAGGGCCGTCTGGTCGCGGTGGATGGGAGGCTCCGTGTGCGCTCGTTCACGACCCAGAACGGGGACCGGCGACGGATCTCTGAGGTGGTCGCCCAATCCGTGCACTTCTTGGGCAGCCGGCCGGAGTCCACGGAGGTGCCCGCCCCGCCGGAGGCCCCGGAGGAAGAGGTGGAAGCCCCACCTGAAGAGGAGGTTCCGTTTTGATGACGCAACACCAACGCCGGATGTGCCGTGTCTGTGACCAAGGGTTGAAGCTGCGGTATACGGATCCCGAGACGCTCCGGCAGTTCATGAACCGCCGCGGGAAGATCCTCTCGCGGCGGGTTTCCCGGCTGTGCGCCAAGCACCAGAACCGGATGGCGACCGAGATCGACCGCGCCCGCAAGCTCGCCTTGCTCCCCTACGAGGACCGGCCCTAGTCGCCCTCCATGCCCCGCACGGTCGCCCTCCTGTTCGACAGCGGGGACAGGGACCTGGTCGGCAGGGCGAGGACGGCATCCGCAATCGCCCTTCTCCGCCGCATCGCCGATCACCCCCAGGTGGATGAAGCGGTGGTGGCGACCCCGCACCCCGAGCCGTGGGAGGGACACGGGGTGGTGATCGAGCCCGACCCGCTGGGGCGCTGGCAGTTCGGGGGGCGGTTCACCGCCCTCCTCCGCAAGTACCGACCGGACCGGCTCCTCTACTTCTCGGCTGGGAGCGGGTTCCTCCTCTCGGACGCCATGCTCGATCGGCTCATCGGCGCGGCGCCGGCCCCCCCGCCGTACGCGGTGCTCAACAACTTCTACTCCACCGACTTCGGGCTCCTCGCCCCTCCGTCCCCGCTGGGGGACCTGGCCCGCGACAACCCGATCGGCACCCGGCTGTGGCAAGCGGGCTACGCCTGCTACGAGCTGCCGCGGTCGGCGGAGACCCAGCTCGACATCGACACCCCAGGGGAGCTGCAGATCCTCGCCCTCCATCCCGCCCTCCCGCCCGAGCTCGCCCAAACGCTCGCCGAGGTCCCCACTCGCCGCGCGGGGCGGCTCCTGGAGATCCTCGTCAACCCCGACCGGGAGGTGGTCCTCCTCGGCCGAGTGGGAGGGCACCTCGCTCGGCACGTGGAGCGGGAGGCCGCGTGCCGAGCCCGCATTCTCTCCGAAGAACGGGGGATGGAGTCGAGCGGGCGCGCCGAGCGGGGGGCGGTGCGGTCGCTGGTCGGGGCGCTCGCCCACGGGCGGAGCGCAACCGAACTCGTCGGGCTCCTCGCCCAGTTCGGGGACGCCGTGGTGTGGGACACGCGCGTCCTCATGGCCCACCTCGGGTTCTGGCCCCCGCCCGCGGAGAGGTTCGCCTCCGACCTCCTCGATCCCGAGCAGGTCGTGAACCCAATGTTGAAGGAGCTCACTGCGGCCTGTGCCCAGGCGCCGATCCCGTTCCTCCTCGGCGGGCACGCCCTCGTGTCGGGGGGGATGTACCTCGCCCTCGATCTCGCGTGGGAGGACGAGGACCGGGGGGAACGGTTCCGACCGTTTCCCCTCCCCGAAGTGAGGTGAACTGTGATCGAGAACGATGTGTGGACGATGGGTCTTGCCGAGGTGGACCGGGCGCTCGCGGCGCTCGTGGCCGCGGAGGAGCGGCGGCAGCGGGACAAGGTCATCCTGATCCCGTCGGAGTCCCTGACCCCGCCTGCCGTGCGGGAAGCGATGGCCTCGGCGTTCACCTCGATCTACGCCGAGGGGTATCCCCGCGAGGAGATGCTGCGCCTGCCCGAGGACCGCTTGGCGGAGGTCGACGAACAGCTCGCCTACTTCCGCCGGTACAGCGACCGCCGGTTCTACAAGGGAGTGGAGTTCGCCGACCTGGTGGAGGCCCTCGCCTGCCGCCGTGCCGCGGAGTGCTTCGCCACGCCCGAGGTGGGGGCGGAGGACATCTTCGTCAACGTGCAAGCGCTGTCCGGGGCGGCCGCGAACATGGCGATCTACGACGCGCTGCTTGAGCCAGGGGACACGCTGATGGCGATGGACCTCTCCCAGGGGGGGCACCTCTCCCACGGGTCGCCGTTCCACCAGTCCGGCCGGCGGTACCAGATGGTGCGCTACGGGGTCGACCCGCGCACCGAACGGCTCGACTACGACCGGATCGCCGACCTCGCCCGCCAGCACCGGCCGCGGATGATCCTCGCCGGCTACACCTCCTACCCCTGGGCTCCGGACTGGAAGGCGTTTCGGGAGATTGCGTCCTCGTGTGGGGCGTTCCTCATGGCGGACATCGCCCACACCGCGGGGATGGCGATCGCGGGTGCATACCCAAGTCCGGTTGGCTATGCCGATGTGGTCATGTTCACCACCCACAAGACCCTGTGCGGGCCGCGGGGGGCGGTGATCCTCTCGTTTGACCCCGAGATCGCGGCCCGGATCGACGCCGCCGTGTTCCCCGGCGCCCAAGGGGGGCCCCACGTGAACAAGTGGGCCGGGATCGCCGTCGCCCTCGCGCTGGCCCGCACACCGGCGTTCCGTGACCTCCAGCACCGCACGGTGGCCAACGCCCAGGCGCTGGCCGCGGCCCTCGCGGCGCGCGGGGTGCGCCTCGCGTACGGGGGGACGAACACCCACCTCCTCGTCCTCGACCTCCGCCCCCTTTCCACCCCCAACGGCGGAGAGCTGATGGGGGAGGTCGCAGCCCGCATCCTCGACCTCGTGGGCCTCGTCGCCAACAAGAACACGATCCCCGGCGACAGCTCCGCGGCCGACGCCCGCGGGATCCGCTACGGGACCCCGTGGGTCACCCAGCGGGGAATGGGGGAGAGGGAGATGGAGGAGATCGCCGACGTGACCCGCCTCGTCCTGACCTCGATCCACCCCTTCGCCTACCAGGGGCTGAGCGGGCCCCTGTTCCGGGGAAAGCTCCCGTTGTCCGTGCTCGGGGAGGCCACGGAACGGACCCGACAGCTCGCCGCTCGGTTCGGGGGGCAGCTCGACCGCCCCTCGGCTCCGACCGACCGCGCGGGGGCGCTCCGGGTGCGCGGGGGACGGGCGGCGAGTTTCCTCCACGAGGCGTGCTCCACGCACGTGCTCGGCCTCGACCCCGGCCAGGGTCGGCGGACCCTGTTCCTCGACGGGGAGGGGAAGGTCCTCTCCGAGGCGATCGTGGGGCGCCTCCCGGACGACCGCTGGGGCCGCCCGGAGTTCGCCGTCCTCACCCCCCCCGGCAATGCCCCGCGGCTCCACCGCTGGCTCGCTGCGCTGGCCGATGGGTACGTGCTGTTCGACCCCGACGACGTGTACCGCAAGGTGCAGGGGCCGGCGGTGGTCGAGCCCTGCACTGGCCCGGCATCGTTCCGCCTCGACGATGGGACGGAGATCGCCCTCGGAGGGGGCGCCCGCGCCGTCCCGTTCCTCGACGTCCCGGTGGGGGCCGATCCCCGCGACCGCCACCCGGGGCTCGTCGCCCCGCGGAAGCCGTACTTCGTGGGCTGCCAGGGGATCGAGCTCCCGGCGACCCGGTCCGCCTACACCCCTGCTCCTCCCCCTTCCCCTCTCGCTCGGACGCCGCTTGGGGGTTGGCACAAGGGGGCCGGGGCGCGGATGGCGGAGTTCGCCGGGTTCGAGATGCCCCTCTGGTACACCTCGGCCCTCGCCGAGCACCGCGCGGTGCGCGAACGGGCGGGCCTGTTCGACCTCGGACACATGGGCGTGTTCGCGGTGGAGGGGCGGTTCGCGGAGAGCTTCCTCAACCTCGTGACCACGAACTACGCAGGATGGCTCCACCCCGGCCAATCCCAGTACGCCTTCCTCCTCACCCCCAACGGGGAAGTGGTCGACGACCTCATCGTGTACCGGCAGTCCCGGGAGCGGTTCCTCCTCGTCGTGAACGCTGCCAATGCGAGCAAGGACTGGGACTGGCTCACGGCGATCAGCGCCGGAAAGGCCCTCCTCGATCCCGACCGACCGTGGATCGAGCCCGATGGCCCGGTCACCCTGCGCGACCTGCGGGGGGAGGGACCGGACGCGTTGGTGGACATCGCTCTACAGGGCCCGCGGTCGCGGGCGGTGCTCCTCCGCCTCCTCTCCGGGCCGGACCGACACGACCTGATCGCCCTCCGGCGCACGGAGTTCTGCGAGCTCTCTGCAGGCGGGATCCCCATCCTCTGTGCCCGGACCGGCTACACGGGAGAGCCGTTGGGGTACGAGATCCTCGTTCCCCCGAACGAGGCGAGGCGCCTCTGGGAGTCCCTGATCGAGGTCGGGAGGGAAGATGGCCTCCCGCCCGTCGGGCTTGCAGCCCGTGACTCTCTGCGCACCGAGGCCGGCCTCCCCCTGTACGGGCACGAACTGGCGGGACCGCACCGGATCCTCCCCCACGAGGCGGGGTTCGCTCCCTATGTGAAGCTCCACAAGCCGTTCTTCATCGGGCGTTCCGCCGTGATGCGTGCGCTTGGGGACTGGAAACGAGAGGTCGTGCGGTTCGAGATCGGCCCCGGTCAGCGGCCGGTGCGGGCGGGGGCACCGGTCGTGGATCAGCGGGGCCAAGTCCTGGGCTGGGTCACAAGCTGTGTTGCGCTGGACTCCGGACAAGTGGGGATGGCCCTCCTTGCGGCGCGGGGGCTCCCCGCAGAGACCCCTCTTGGGTTCATCGTCGGCGGGGAGCGGGAGCTACCCCGGGCGCTCGAACCGGGAGCGCGGGTGCCGCTTTTCGTATGGGGTCGGGTCCTTCCCCGCTTCCTCAAGCGGGAGGCCCTCCCCCAGGCGGGGGAGGACTAGCGGCCGGCGGGAGCACGGCCCGGGACCATCACCCCTCCGTCTCGCCGCCCTCTTCCTTCTCCGCCCGCAGGCGGGCCCGGATCTCGTCGAGCCGATCCGCGACCCGGCGGAAGAGCGTCCCCTCCGGGTAGTTTCCGTCCGGGTCCGCCTCCCCAGCCGGCATCCCGAACAGCACCTCCACCCCTTCCTCCACCGTGGCGCAGCTCCAGACGTGAAATCTTCCCTCGGTGACCGACCGGACCAGGTCCTCGGGGAGCATGAGGTCGTCCACGTTGCCCATGGGGACGATCACCCCTTGGTCTCCGGTGAGGCCGAGCTCCCGGCACACGAGGTAGTGCCCCTCGATCTTCTCGTTCACGCCTCCCACGGGCTGGAGGCGCCCCTTCTGGTCCACCGCCCCCGTCACGGCGATCCCTTGGCGCGCCGGGACCCCGGACAGGGCGGAGAGGAGGGCGTACAGCTCGGCCGCTGATGCCGAGTCCCCTTCGACCCCAGTGTAGGACTGCTCGAGGGCGAGGCTCGCCCCGAGGGAGAGGACGTTGCGCTGCCCGAACTGGCCCGCGAGGTAACCCTTGAGGATCATCACCCCCTTCGTGTGGAGCTTCCCCCCCAGCTCGGCCTCCCGCTCGATGTCCACGACGCCGCTCTTGGCGGTGAACACGTTGGCCGTGATCCGCGTCGGTTTCCCGAATGCGAAGTCGCCGAGGTCGAGCACAGCCAGGCCGTTCACCTGACCCACCGCTTCTCCGCGCACGCTCACGATCAGCTTCCCCCGCGCGATCCATTCCCGGACCTTCTCCGCGACGAGGGAGTGCCGGTACCGCCCCTTGGTGATCGCGTGGCGGACATGCTCCTCCTCCACCACCGCCCGCCCCTGGTTGCGGGCCCAGAAGCTCGCCTCCTCGACGACGCCGACAAGCACCCCGAACCGGGTGGCGAGCTTGCCCTGATCGGAGGCGAGCTCGGCGGCGTGCTCCACGAGCCGCGCCACCCCCGATGGGGCGAACGGGAGCACGGTCGGGTTCTCCTCCCGACATGCCCGCACGAACCGCGCCACGGCGAGAGCGGATTCCTCTGTCCAGGGCATTTCGGTGTCGAAGTCGGCCCGGATGCGGAACAGCTTCTGAAAGTCCTCGTCGTAGTACTGGAGGAGCTGGTACAGGAGGGGAGATCCCACGAGAAGGATCTTCGCTCGGAGCGGGACCGGCTCGGGCCGCAACCCTTCCGTGGACGCGAGCCCAAGCATCTGGGCCGGGTCCTCGATCCGGATCTCGCCGGCCTTGAGCGCGATCTTGAGGGCCTCCCAAGAAAGGGGGAACCGGAGGAGGTTGGTCGCCGTGAGGACGAGGTACCCCCCGTTGGCGCGATGGAGGGCCCCTCCCCGGATCTGGGTGAAGTCGGTGGTCACCGCCCCGAACTGGACCCGCCGCTCGATCGTGCCGAACAGGTTCGTGTAGGTGGCGTTCCCCTCGATCACGACCGGCGCCCCGTCGCGTCCCCCATGGTCCACGACCACGTTCACCCGATACCGGAGGAACCGATCCCCCGTCTCGGCAAGGGGGAACCCCGGGAGGGGCTTCTTGTTCCCCGCTTGGAATTGCTCGACGTTCTCCACGATGTCGGCCTTCACCTCAGCGAGGAAGGTCTGCACCCGCTCGAGATCCTTGTACTTGTCCCGCAGCTGGGCGAAGCGGGGTTCGACGAGGAACTCCACCGCCTGCTGCGTGAGCCGGCGCTGGGTCTCGTGCCACGCCTCGTCCAACCTCGCCAGCCGCTGGAAGACATCGCGGATCAAGCCCTGGAGCTCCTCCTGGCGGCGCACGATCTCCATCCGCTCCGCTTCGGGAAGGGCGGAGTAATCCTCCTGGGAGTACGGGCTCCCATCGGCCTTGAGGGGGATCGTGTTGATTCCAAGGGGCGTGCGCTGAATGGAAAATCCAAGCTGGGCCGCCCTCTGCTCGAGGTCGCGGAACGCCGCGTCCCGCTCCAAGGAGAACCGGTCGCGTTCCTTCTTGGCGCGGGCCTTGAACTCGTCGGACTCGATCACGCGGGGCACCTCGCGGGACAGGAACTCGACACACCGTTCCATGTCCTGCTTCAGCTCTCGCCCCCTTCCCGCGGGAAGGAGGAGATAGCGCGGCACGTGGGGGACCTGGAAGTTGTGCACGTAGCAAATATCGGGCGGGACGGGCTTCTCCCGGGATATCCGCTCGAGGAGATGGGTGATGGCTGAGGTTTTCCCCAGCCCCGGCTCCCCCGAGACGTAGATGTTGTAGCGGTGGTGGGGATCATCAAGGGTCAGTCCAAGCCAGAGGGCCTCCATCGCCCGCGCCTGGCCCACGATGTCCTCCAGCGGCGGCAACTCATCGGTCGTGGCGAACGAGAACACCTTGGGATCGCACCGGCGGCGGAGTCGGTCCGGGGGCACCTCGCGGATCATCGTTGGGCTATGATACCCCGCGATGAAGCGCGTGGCCATCTTGCTCTTCTTCGCTGTCTGGACCGCGCAGGCGCTCCCCGTCATCCCGTTGGCGACCACGCCCGACCGCGGGACGTACCCCGAGTTCGTCGCGGCACGGATCGCCTCGGCAGAAGAGGAAGTCCTCGTCGCCCTGTCCGACCTCCGCCTCTACGCGGGGGACGGCGCCACGTCCCCCCTTGTCGCTGCCCTCGTCGGCGCAGCGGCCCGCGGGGTCGCGGTGCGGGTCCTCGTCGACCGGCGGGGGGACGGGCCCTACCGGGAGCAGCAGGAGGCGTTCGCCCACCTCGCGGAGCGGGGCGTGGCGGTGCGATGGGACGATCCGCAGGTGACCCTCCACACGAAGTTCCTCGTCGTCGACCGGCGGTGGGTTGTGGCCGGATCCACCCATTGGACGGCCTCGGCCCTCACGCGGAGCGTCCAGCTGGACCTGGCGGTGGAGGACGAGGAGGTGGGGGGCGCGTTCCGATCGTTCTTCGACCTCTTGTGGGAGGGGCAAATCAAGGCGAGCGCGCACCTCCCCCCGCAGCCGTGGCCCCGACCGACCTTGGTCCCCCTTCTCGACTTCCCCCAGGGAGGGCTCCATGCCGAGCTCATCCCCCGTCTCGTCCGCCAGGCTCAGGAGTCCGTCTGCGCCATCATCTACCGGTTGGGTTACTACCCGGCCTACGGGGACAGCCCGTCCAACCGGATCGTGGAGGAGCTGCGCGCGGCGGCGAGCCGGGGGGTGGCGGTCTCCGTCCTCCTCGAGGGGGGAGAGGACTTCCCGGACCTCGCGCGGGACAACCAGCTCGCGGGGGCGTACCTTGCGACCGGCGGAGTGCGGGTCCGGTTCGACGCGCCCGGCACTACCCTCCACGCCAAGTGCCTGATCGTGGATGGACAGGATGTGGTGATCAGCTCCGCCAACTGGTCCTACGCGTCGCTCGTCCAGAACGTGGAGGCGGGCCTCGCCGTGCTGGGAGCACCCGCCCTCGGGCTGCCGTTGCGGCACCTGTTCGACGAACTGTGGGAGCGAGCTCGGCCCCTCCCCTAGAAGCTCACCGGGCCGGCGACGGGGATCGTCACCCGTTCCACTCTCCCTTCCATGCCCACGAACCCCGTGACCCACCCCATCAGCCGCGCCCGCGCCCCCGACGAAGGGGGATACAGGACGTAGCTCACGGTGAGCTCCTGCCCCGGGTACAGCTCCATGGCGGACGAAGGCAGGATCTCCAATTGCCCTTGCTCGTTCACGGTGCTCGGATCGCGCGCTGTCACCACCCACCCCGGGGGAACATCCACCGTCAGCCCCGGGGCCATGATCCGGGTCCGCGCGAGGAAGGTGACCGTGACCTCCACCGCGCTCTGAGTCCAGCGGACCTCGCGGATGGCCCCTCCTCGCGCATCGGCCACCACCATCGTGCTGAGCCGCGCCAGAGGTTGCCCGCCATGGACGACGTCCACCACGACCTCCCACGGCCCAGCGGGCACGATCCAACTCGCCCACGGTTGGCTCGTGGTCGCATCGGGCCGCCCATCGCCATTGAAGTCCCACTTGAACTGAGCCCCGGCCGGCGCCCCGGCCACCTGGAGGGTGATCTCCGCCCCCGGAAGGGGGATCGCGGTCGACGGGATCAAGCCGAGGCCGCTCGCCAAGGCTAGGAACCCGAACACCATCGAACATGCGGTTGCTGTGACCAGCCGCATCGTTGCCTCCTTCGTTGTGGCAAGCGGGGGCCATCGGCCCCCGCCGCCTTCGATCCTGAGGAAGACCAGCTTACCTTGCCCCTAGTAATCGCAGATCCCGGGCGCCCGCCCTGGCAACACATCGCAGATCGGGGTCCCCGTGAGCCACAGGGCGATGATCACCTTCAACGTCTCGTAGTCCACGATCCCCGGGGAGCAGGTCCGCGGGACCCTCGTCCCCTCAAGCCAGAACGCGATCGCCCGCTGTACCTGGGGGAACGTGATCTTGTCGGAGAGCGAGAGGTCGATCGTGTCCCGGGCCACATCCCACCGTGAGATGGCAACCACCACGTCGAGGCAGTCGGTGAGGTCAACCCGATTTGCACCCGTCACCTCGACCTCAATGCAGGGATGGCCACTGTCAGCACGGCCAACGATCATCGCGGTGTCCAGAACCTTGCACGGATCGGGAGGAGTGGACTCCACGGTCACCGTGGGCGGGACCTCGACCTGGTAGATGATCGTCTTCGTCTGGCCTGCCTTGAGGACATCGGGGAAGGCCCACTGGTCCACGCCCGGCTTGTAGATGAAACCATCGTTCTGGATCGGAGTCAGCCGCCATCCCATCGGGAGGTCCTCATCAAGGCCCACCCCGTACACATCGCGGTCGGTGGTGATCTCGACCTTGACCGTGAACATGTTCCCCACGACGTTGCCCGCTGAGTCATAGAACCCGATCACGACGCCCTCGCACGGGATGGGGGTGATGATCCAGCGCTGGGCGCGCAGGTTGGGTTGGGGCATCACGGGCAACGGCTGGTCGATCGCGGTGCAGGCGTGCGCGTAGGCGGCAATCGACTTCAGCGTGTGAAGGTCCAGGCGTTCCCCGCACGCCTTGGCCACCGGCCGATCCGTCCGCCACAGCTCCGTGGCCCGCGCGAGCTGATCCATCGTGATCATCTCCGACAGGCGGAGATCGATCTTGTCCTCCTCGCCGGGCATCGTCGCCGGGACGAGGTGCGCCACCGCTTCCAGGATGGACAGGCAGTCGTTCACGAGGAAGCAGGACTCCCCCAGCACCTCGAGCTCGAACTCCGGCACCTTGGCCTGGAACGTACCCGTGATGCAGAACTGCTGCGGGAGCCGGATCGAAGCGAGCAGCTCCACCCGCGGGACGGTCACATCGTAGATGATGACCCGTTCGCTTCCCGCTTTGATCGTCTCCAGGAACACCCACTGCACCGCCGCACGGTTGAAGATCGCTCCCCCGTTGTTGACCGGCGTGATCTCCCATCCCACCGGCGGATCCTCGTCGAGACCCGCCCCGGCGAGGTCCTGGTCGGTGTGGATCCTCACCTGAACGCGGAACGTGTACCCGGGCAGGGCGGTGGTGGTGGAGATGGAGCGGGTCGCGGTCACGGTGAGGTGGGAAACGGACAGCGGCATCGTGTGGGACGTCTCCATCCCCGTGTTGTCGACGACCGTCAAGCGCACGGTGTAGGACCCACCGGAGAGGTACGCGTACCGCACCACCGGCTCCGTGCTCACGAGGTCCACCACTCCATCCCCATTGAAATCCCAACGGTACTCAACGATCGTCCCGTCGGGATCGTAGCTCCCTGAGGTGTCGAACGTCACCTGCTGGCGGGCCCGCGGGGCCGTTGGCGTCACGACGAGCCGCGCCACCGGCGGCTGGTTCCTCATCCCCTGGACGACGATCGTGTCCGTGGTGTTGAGCTCGAGGCGGGTGGGGGCGTTGATGTTCCCCGATTTGAACACGATCCTCGAGATCCCGGTGAAGGCGCCGGGGACGATCGTGACCTGGAACTCGTCGGGAAGCGGGCCCAACACCCCACCGTCGGTGTTGTTGTCGCCCCACGTCCACAGGATCTGGTACTCGTTCCCGACGAGGATGTAGTCGTCGTCAAGCTCGGGAAGGAAGATCCTCAGGAAGTTCCCCACGTCATCCTGGACGACCCACCCCGCGCCGGGGGGGAAATCGCGCAGCGTCAACCGGACGTTTCCCCCGCTGCCGGCCTCCGCCCGGTTGAGGAGGAAGAAGAGGTACAGGTTCAGGGTTGTCGGCTCTCGATACAAGAACAGAACGAGGTTCCCCGTCTCCGCAAGCTCGTTGGTGCTGCGGGACAGCGCGCTGTCGTACGCATAGAACTCCTGGGCCGTCTTCGCCCCCGCGAGGGGAGGAACGGCGGCCTTCACCGCTCCCTGGGTCAGTTGGAAGTAGCCCTGGGCGCTCAAGGGCAAAGCCGTGACCAGGGAAATCAAAAGCAACAAGCTGATCTTCCTCACCATCATCAACCTCCTTACCTTGTCCAGCGCGGCAAGTCTACTCGCAAACGCCGTTTCCGTCTGTAACTGGGATCACCCCCCTGCCGGCGGATTCATGGTCTCGGAGGGACAGACTACCCACGGGAAGGGAACGACCCGAGGAAAGAAGCGGACCCCTCGCCCCAGCTTTGTCCTGGGCCGAGGGGACCTAGATCACCACGCCGGCGGGCCCGTGGAAGCTACAGGGACAGGGCCTCGGGCATCTGGGCCTGATGGGGATGCTCCGGCCCCGGGTAGACCTTGAGCTTGCGGAGCATCCGCCGCCCGAGCTCGTTCTTGGGGAGCATCCGCCGCACCGCGAGCTTGATCGGGATCTCCGGATGGCGGCGCTGCAGCTCGCGGTAGGGGGTTGCGGTGAGGTGGCCGATGTACCCCGAATGGCGATAGTGCATCTTCTGATCCCACTTCTTTCCCGTCAGGCGCACGCGATCGGCGTTGACCACGATCACGTAGTCCCCCACATCGAAGAACGGGGTGTAGGTGGGCTTGTGCTTGCCTTGAAGGACGAGCGCGAGCTTCGAGGCGAGCCGCCCGAGCGGCTGGTCCGTGGCATCCACCACGTACCACCCGCGCCGGAACGTCACCCCGGCGTCACCCTTCTTGGCCATGTACGTCTTCTGCATCCCTTCCTCCTCGTGCTGAATCGGATCATAGACGCGACAGGGGACCGGATCAACCCCGAGCGTTGCCTCACACGATGCGCACGGCGAGGGAGCCGATCCCCGCGACTTCCACCTCGACCCGGTCCCCGCGATGGAGCTCGCCCACGCCGGACGGGGTCCCGGTCAGCACCACATCCTCCGGCAGCAGGGTCATGAACGTGCTCACGTAGGAGAGGACTTCGGCCACGGGGAAGATCATGTCCCGGGTGTGGCCGTGTTGGCGCAGCTCGCCGTTGACGCGGGTGGAGATGGACACGCCCTGGGGATCGAGCTCGGTCTCGATCCACGGCCCCAACGGGAGGAACCCGTCGGCGGACTTGGCGCGCACCCATTGGAGGTCGGTCTTCTGGCGGTCGCGGGCGGTGAGGTCGAGGGCGCACGTGTAGCCGCGGACATGAACCAAAGCCTCCTCCGGGGGGACGGCCTTCATCCGGCGGCCGATGACGACGGCAAGCTCCCCTTCGTAGTGGAGGAGCTGGGTGAACGGGGGGTAGGGGATCTCCGCCCCCGGACGGGCGAGGGCGTTCGGGGCCTTGAGGAACAGGCCCGGCTCAGAGGGCACCTCATCGGGATGGCCCATCTCCCGGATGTGGTCCCGCCAGTTGCGGCCGACGCAGACGATCTTCGTTGGCCGCGCCGGGGGGAGGAGCCGAACGTCCTCCAGGTCGTACACCCGCCCCGTCGGGGGGCCACCGGGGCCCCGGGTCGCCCTGACCCGCCCCCCCTCCACGACCCCCCACGTCCCCCGACCGAAGCGGACGATCCTCACCCGCGCCTCCGCACGATGATCGCTTCCTCCCCAGGTCCGGTGCCGATGAACGTCACGGGAACCCCCACCTGGGCTTCGACGAACCGCACGAAGCGGCGCGCCGCAGAGGGAAGCGCCTCGTAGTCGCGTATCCCCGCGATATCCTCCTCCCAGCCACGGAGGACCTCGTAGACGGGCTCTGCCCGTGCCAGGTCCTCGGCTCGAGGCGGGAACCCCGTGACCCTCTGCCCCTCGATCCGGTAGTCCACGGCGACCCGGATCTCACGAAGCCCGGAGAGGACGTCCAGCTTGGTGAGAGCGAGGTCGGTGAACGCGTTCACCGCGTGGGCGTAGCGCAGGGCGACGAGGTCGAGCCACCCGCAGCGGCGGGGGCGGCCGGTGGTCGCGCCGTACTCCCCGCCCTCCGCCCGCAGCCGCTCCCCGATCTCCCCTCCCTCCTCGGTGGGGAAGGGCCCTTCCCCAACGCGGGTCGTGTAGGCCTTCGTCACCCCGACCACCCGCTCCACCCGTGCCGTGGGGACCCCTGTCCCCCACCCGATGCCGTGGACGGTGGTCGTGGACGAGGTCACGTAGGGGTAGGTGCCGCAGTCGAGGTCGAGGAGCGTCCCCTGCGCCCCCTCGAACACGACCTCCTCCCCCCGCTCGAGGGCACCGGCGATGGCCGCCCGGGCATCGCCGATGTGCGCCGCGAACCGGTCCCTGAACCGGAGCAGATCCTCCACCACCTGCTCGGGATCGAACCCCCCCCCGGCCACGCGGGAGGCCGCCCGGAGGTGCTCCCTCACCTGCCGCTCGTCGATGAGGTCGGCAAGGCGGAGGCCGCGGCGGGCGGCACGATCCGTGTAGCAGGGTCCCACCCCGCGGCGCGTGGTCCCAATCCGCTGCGCCGTCCCCTCCCTCTCCTCCAGCAGCCGGTGGTGGGGGAGGACGAGATGGGCCCGTTCCGAGAGGAGGAGCTCGGGGTGGGATCGCCCTTGGGCGAGGATCCCCCCTAGCTCGTCGGCGAGCACCCACGGGTCGACGGTAACCCCGTGCCCGATCACGCCCTGGCACCCCGGGTGGAGCGCCCCGCACGGGACGAGGTGGAGGCGGACCGTCCCCCGGCCGTCCTCCACCGTGTGCCCGGCGTTCGCTCCCCCGTTGAACCGCACGCACATCCGCGCCCGCCGGCACAGGTGGTGGACGATCTTCCCCTTCGCTTCATCCCCCCACTGGGCCCCGATCACGGCGGTCGCCCCCATCAGCTCCTCCTCCGCAGCCAGACCCGTCCCCGTCGCCCGTGGACGTCGAGGGCGACCTCGTGCTCGGCCCCGGCGAGCTTCCCCGCGTGGCAGCCCACGGCAAGGACCTCGTCCTGGATCTCGCGGGAGAAGCGGCGAAAGAGGTCCCCCAGGTCCCCCTCGTAGCCGATCTCGATCCGGTCCGTGACCTGGAATCCCGCTTCCTTCCGCGCCAGCTGCAGCCGGTGGACGAGCTCCCGCAGGTCCCCCCGCGCGCGGAGCTCGTCGTCGAGGCGCAGGTCGAGGGCCACCGCGCCGTCCGTCCCCGCGAACACGGCGTAGCCATCGGCGGGGTGCCACTCCACCTTCAGCAGGTCGGACGTCAACCGGACCGTCTCCCCAGCGACGGCGAGGTCCACGTGGCCCTGCCGATCGAGGGCCGCGGCGAGCTCCCGCGGATCGCGCGCGGCGACGGCGTGGGCGATCTCCGGGGCGCGGTCCCCGTACAGGGGCCCCGCCCGCCGGAAGTCGAGGGCCACCTTGGGCACCTGATAGGAGGTGAGGCCTCTCTCCGGGGAGACCCGCACCACGTTCACCTCCTCGCGGAGGAGCTGCCACAGCTCGTCAGGGATCGCCTCGTCCCCTTCCCGGGCCTGGACGTGGAGGGCCGGGAGGGGCTGACGGACCTTGACCCTGGCCCGGTTGCGAGCAGCGAGGGCCAATGACGCCACGGCCCGGATCCGGCTCATCTGGGCTTCCAGCACGCGATCGCGGGGGAACCCGTGCGGCCAGTCCGCGAGGTGGACGCTCTCCGGGTCCTCCTCCGTGCGCAGGGACCCCCACATCGCCTCGGCGAGGAACGGCGTGAACGGGGCGAGGAGGAGCGAGAGGGTCTTCAGGGCCTCGTACAGGGTGCCGTAGGCGCAGAGCTTGTCGGGCGTCAACCCCTCCCCCCAAAACCGAGGGCGGGAGAGGCGGATGTACCAGTTGGAGAGATCGTCGACCAGGGCGGCGAGCTCGCGCGTCGCGGCGAGGGGGTCGTAGCCATCGAGGGCGGCTGTGACCCCTTCCACCACCGCCCCCAGTCGGGACAGGAGCCACCGATCGAGGGCCGGACGCTTGGCCGGGATGGCCAGCCCCGGGGTGAACCCGTCGATCGCCGCGTAGAGGACGAGGAAGTCGTGGCAGTTCCGCACCGTGTCGAGGATCCCAAACCGAGCTTGGCGGGCCCCGTCCTCTGTGTACCGCCGCTCGTTCCAGGGCGCGGACTCGGAGGCAAGGTACCACCGCATCGCATCCGCCCCATGGGCCTCGACGATCGGCATCGGGTCGAGCACATTGCCCCGCGACTTGCTCATCTTCTGACCTTCGGCGTCGAGCCCCATCCCCGTCACGAGGACGTGCCGGTACGGGGCGGACCCGTGGAGGAGGACCCCCGTGACGAGCATCGTGTAGAACCAGCCCCGGGTTTGGTCGAGGCCTTCGCTGATGAAGTCCGCGGGGTAGGACTCCTTGAACCGGTCCACGTTCGCGAACGGGTAGTGCCACTGGGCGGTGTGCATCGAGCCGGAGTCGAACCAGGTGTCCAGGACGTAGGGGACGCGGCGCATCGCCCCCCCGCAGGGGCAGCGGAGCTCGATCCGATCCACGTGCGGCCGATGGAGCTCCACCGCGCGGGCCAGCGCGGGATCGAGGGCGTGCTCGACCAGTTCCGCCCGCGATCCCACCACCCGCGCCTCCCCGCACGCATCACAGATCCACACCGGGAGCGGGGTTCCCCAGTACCGATCGCGGGACAGGGCCCAGTCCCGCATCGAGCGGAGGAAATCGCCGAACCGGCTTTCCCCGACGTGCGCCGGGTGCCAAGCGATCGCCTCGCTCGCCGCGAGGATCTCGTCCTTGGCGCGCGTCGTGGCGATGAACCACGAGTCGAGGGCGTAGTACAGGAGCGGCGTATCGCACCGCCAGCAGAACGGGTAGTCGTGCTCGCAGGTCTCCGCCCGAAACAGGCGCCCCCGGGCCGCGAGGTCGTGGAGGATGAGCGGATCCGCGTCCTTCACGGCGGCGCCGGCAGCGAGGGGGAACTCGCCGGTGAACCGCCCCCTCCGGTCCACCGGTTGGAGGAACGGAAGGCCAAGACCCTGACCGAGCTCGTAGTCCTCCTCCCCGAACGCGGGAGCGATGTGGACGATCCCCGTCCCTTCGTCCAGCGACACGAAGTCAGCAGGCCACACTTGATACGCATCATCGCTGCGCGCCAACCCGTACAGGGGGTCGTAGTGGCGGTGGAGAAGCTCGTGCCCAGGGAAGAGGCGAACGACCTTCGCGTCGTCCCCCAACACCGAGAAGACCCGGGATTCAGCAAGGATCAGCCGCTCTCCCTCGTGCTGGACCTCGGCGTACTGGGCGTCGGGGTGGATGGCCACGGCCACGTTCGCGGGGAGCGTCCAGGGGGTGGTGGTCCACACGAGCAGGGAGACATCCGGAGCGCCGCGCAGCGGCATCCGGACGAACACGGAGGGGTCGACAACCCGCCGGTACCCCTGAGCCACCTCGTGGGAGGAGAGGGACGTCCCGCAGCGGGGACAGTAGGGGAGGACCTTGTGCCCGGGGTAGAGGAGGCCCCGGGCATGGATCTCCTTGAGCTCCCACCACAGGGTCTCGATGTAGTCGTCGTGGTACGTGGCATAGGGGTGTTCGAGATCGATCCAGAACCCCATCCGACGGATCATGTCCTCCCAGGCGCGGATGTAGCGGTGCACGGAGTCCTTGCACCGGGCGACGAACCGCTCCACCCCGTAGCGCTCGATGTCGGCCTTGGTGCTGATCCCGAGCTCCTTCTCCACCTCGAGCTCCACGGGGAGGCCGTGGCAATCCCACCCTGCCCTCCGTTCCACGAGTCGGCCCTGCATGGTGTGGTAGCGGGGGAAGAGGTCCTTCTGCAGTCGCGCCAGCAGGTGCCCAATGTGGGGACGGCCATTGGCGGTGGGGGGCCCTTCGTAGAACACGTACCGGGGACGCCCCCGCCTCCCTTCCACCGACCGGGAGAAAACGCGCTTCTCCTCCCAGAACGACAGCACCGCCCGTTCGCGGCGCACTGGATCTGCCTCAAGCTTCGTCAACCCCACCCGCTCCTCCTTCGAACGCGCAACAGACCATGGCCTTGGATCTTGCTCGGGAACGCCAGAAAACGCTGGAGAGAGTTATCCCTGCCCCTGGAGGGGCAGGATGGGGCGGCAGATCCATGTTCGCTCAGGCATCGCGGTCTCCACGGGTATTATAGCCCCCCCTTCGCACCCGGTCGAACGCCTCTCCCACGCGGCGGAGGACCGTGGGAAGGTCGAACAGATCACGCCACCCCTCGTTGCCGAGCCTTTCCCGGACGAGGGGATCCTCCCCGGCGACCTGAGCGAGGTCCTTCCCCGTCGTGCGCGACCGGTCGGCGAGGTGGGCCACGAGCTCGTGGGCCTGGCGCCGGCCCATCCCGGCGCGGACGAGGGCCAGGAGCAGCCCCTCCGAGAACGGGAGGCCCCGCGCCTCCTCGATCCGGACGCGCATCCGCTCCGGAAAGACCCGCAGCTCGACGATGAGGCCCCGCGCCCGCTCGAGCATGTAGTCCGTGAGGGTGAAGCACTGCGGGAAGAGGACCCGCTCCACCGAGGAGTGGGACATGTCCCGCTCGTGCCACAGGGCGTTGTCCTCCAGGGCCGGCCCCAGCGAGGCGCGCACCACCCGCGCCAGCCCACACAGGCGCTCGGACAGGATTGGGTTCCTCTTGTGGGGCATCGCCGATGAGCCCTCCGGACGGCCCTCCGCGACCTCCGCCACCTCGGAGCGTGACAGGTTCCGCACCTCGAGGGCGATCTTCTCCACGAGCGACGCCGCGGACGCGAGGGAGAACAGGACCTCGGCGTGGCGGTCGCGGGCGATGACTTGGGTTGCCACCGGGCACGGCCGGAGCCCGAGCGCGGCGAGGGCCCTCTCCTCGGCTGGGGGAGGGAAGTGGGCATGGGTCCCCACCGCGCCGGAGAGCTTCCCCACCGCGATCCCCTCCCGGGCCCGCACCAAGCGCTCCCGGACCCGCCCCAACTCGTCGTACCAAGCGAGGATCTTTAGTCCAAACGTGGTCGGCTGCGCCCACTGCCCATGGGTCCGGCCGAGGATCGGCGTGTCCCGGTGCCGATCCGCAAGATCCCACAACGCATCCCCGAGGCGATCCGCCTTGCCAAGCAGGAGATCGAGGGCCTCCCCGAGGGCGAGGGACAACGCGGTGTCCTTGACATCGGACGAGGTGAGGCCGTAGTGGAGCCATCGTCCATCGGGACCCACCTCCTCCTCCACCGCCCACAGGAACGCGACGAGGTCGTGCCCGATCTCCTCCTCCAACCTCCGGACGCGCTCCTCGGGGACCCTCGCCCGGGCCCGGACCCGGCCCGCCGTCCCCGCCGGGACGATCCCCAGTTCCTCCAGGGCCTGGAGCGCCGCGAGCTCCACCGCAAGCCATCGCGCGAGGGTCGCGCGCCGGCTCCAGAGGTCCTTCATCGGCCGCAGGGCGTACCGATCGGTGGCCACGCCCGAAGGATAGAGCGAACGGGTACGCGCTGCCAATCGCGGCCCCCCGCTGCGAGCGGCTATAATGCGCCCCGTGGAGGGTCCGACGACCTGGACGGAGCAGGACCGGCAGGCCGTGAACGCGCTGCGTTTCCTCGCCGCGGACGCCGTGGAGCGAGCCAAGTCCGGCCATCCTGGGCTTCCCCTCGGGGCAGCGCCGATGGCGTATGTCCTGTGGGCCCGCCATCTCAAGCACAACCCCCACGACCCCGCTTGGCCGAACCGGGATCGGTTCGTCCTCTCCGCGGGGCACGGATCGGCCCTCCTCTACGCGCTGCTGCATCTCGCCGGCTACGACCTGCCGCTGGACGAGCTCAAGCGGTTCCGCCAATGGGGAAGTCGGACCCCAGGCCACCCTGAGGCCGGGCTGACCCCAGGGGTGGAGGCGACGACCGGCCCCCTGGGCCAGGGGTTGGCGATGGCGGTGGGGATGGCGATCGCGGAGGCCCACCTCGCCGCGCGGTTCAACCGCCCCGGCTGCCCGGTCGTGGACCACCGCACGTACGTGCTCGCCAGCGACGGGGACCTCATGGAGGGGGTCTCCGCCGAGGCGTGCGCCCTCGCCGGCCACCTCCGGCTGGGAAAGCTCGTCGTCCTCTACGACCGGAACGGGATCTCCCTCGCCGGATCCACCGGGCTCGCGTTCACCGAGGACGTGGGAGCACGGTTCGCCGCCCAGGGGTGGCACGTGGCGGAGGTACCGGACGGCGAGGACCTTGCGGCGATCGACCGCGCCCTCCGCGAGGCCACCGAAGCGCGCGATCGTCCTTCCCTCCTCGTGATCTCGACAACGATCGGCTACGGTGCCCCCACCAAAGCGGGCACCTTCCACGCCCACGGCTCCCCCCTCGGGGAGGAGGAGCTGCGAGGGGCGAAGCGGGCCCTCGGCTGGCCCGAGGAGCCGACGTTCCTCGTCCCCGATGGGGTGCGGGAGCGGCTTGCGGAAGCGGCGGCCCGCGGAAGGGAGGAACAGGAACGCTGGCACAAGCTCATCCAGCGCTACCGGGTGGACCACCCAGAGCTCGCCCGGGACCTCCTCCGCCGGCTGCGGGGCGAGCTGCCTCCGGATTGGGACGCGGATCTCCCCTCGTTCCCCCCCGGGGAGAAGGGGATCTCGACCCGCAGGGCCGCGGAGGCTGTCCTGCAGCGCCTCGCCCAAACCGTGCCCGAGCTCGTGGGCGGGTCGGCGGACCTCAACCCCTCGTGCCTCACCTGGCTCAAGGGCCAGGGGGACTTCGGCCCCCCGCCGGGACCGGCCGACCGACAGGGCGAGGTGGGCGGTGGCTGGAGCTACGGCGGCCGGAACGTCCACTTCGGGGTCCGCGAGCACGCGATGGGGGCGATCGCGGTGGGGATGGCCCGTCACGGCGGGGTACGGCCGTTCACAGGCACGTTCCTCGTCTTCTCCGACTACATGCGCCCCCCGATCCGCTTGGCCGCCCTGATGCACGTGCCGGTCGTGTTCGCCTTCACCCACGACTCGATCGCCCTCGGCGAGGACGGCCCGACCCACCAGCCGGTCGAGCACCTGCTCTCCCTGCGCGCGATTCCCAACCTGACCGTGATCCGCCCTGCGGATGCGGCCGAGACCGTCGAGGCGTGGCGGGCGGCCCTCCTCCGCCGGAACGGCCCCACCGCCCTCGTCCTCACCCGCCAGGACCTCCCCGTCCTCGATCGGTCCCGTCTTGCTTCCCCCCACGGCCTGCACCGGGGGGGGTACATCCTCTGGGAGAGCGCACCCGGGAAAGATCCTGAGCTGATCCTCCTCGCAACCGGTTCGGAGGTCCACGTGGCGCTCGAGGCCGGGGAGGAGTTGGCGCGGGACGGCGTCCGGGTGCGGGTCGTGGCGCTCCCAAGCTGGGACCTGTTCGATCGCCAGCCGCGTGACTACCGGGACCAGATCCTCCCTCCGCGGGTCCGAGCGCGGGTGGCGGTCGAGGCCGGGATCCGGCTGGGGTGGGAGCACTACGTGGGCCTGGACGGGGAGATCGTCGGGCTGGGGTCGTTCGGGGCCAGTGCCCCAGGGCCGGTCCTCCTCCGGGAGTTCGGGATCACCCCCCCCGCCGTGGCCGCGGCCGGGCGGCGGGCCCTGGCCAGAGTTGCTGCTCAAAGCGGAGGGGACTACCATCCTCCCGCGGGTCCGTAGCTCAGGGGGTAGAGCAGCCGGCTCATAACCGGTTGGTCGCAGGTTCAAACCCTGCCGGGCCCACAGATCGGCGCGGCGGTGCGCTGGTTGAGGAGGGGGGATGAGGAAGATCTTCGTGAACGTGGATGGCAGTTCCCACGGCAACCCCGGGGAGTCCGCGATCGGGGTCCTCGTCACCGACGACAAGGGGCAGGTCCTGGACCAAGTGTCGAAGCTCATCGGGCGGGCGACGAACAACGTCGCGGAGTACAAGGCCCTCCTGGAGGGGATCCGCCTCGCCATCGAGCTCTCCCCGGACGAAGCCGTGTTCCTCACCGACAACCAGCTCGTCGCGAACCAGGTGAACGGGTTCTACAAGGTCCGCGAGCCCCACCTCGAACTCCTGAACCGGAACGCCCTCGACCTCCTCGCCCGGCTCCCCCGGTGGCGCGTGAACTTCGTGGAGGGGGAGATCAACCACGCCGCGCACCGGCTGGCCGAGCAGGCGTTCCGCGAGCGCACGCGCCAGGAGCGTGAGCGGAACGATCTCCTGCGCGAGATCGGCCACCTCCTCGACGGGTTGTCCGTCGACGACCTGCGGCGGCTGGCCGCCCACGTACGCTCCCTCCGCCCGTAGAGCGGATGCGCATCGTCCTGCAGCGGGTGAAGGAGGCGACCGTCCGCAGCGGCGGCCGCGAGGTGGCGCGAATCGGACGTGGACTGCTCCTCCTCGTGGGACTCGGGAGAGAGGATGGCCCGGACGAGGTCCGGTTCTGGGCCGAGAAGATCCCCGACCTGCGCGTGTTCCCCGACGAGGAGGGACGGATGAACCGCTCCCTCCGCGACATCGGGGGCGAGATCCTGTGCGTGTCCCAGTTCACCCTCTACGGCGACGCGTCCCGCGGGCGGCGGCCGGGGTTCGACCGCGCCGCGCCGAGCCCTGAGGCGTCCCCCCTCTACGAGGCCTTCCTCGCCGCGCTGCGCGCCCAGGGCGTCCCCGTCCAGAGCGGCCTGTTCGGAGCGCGGATGGAGGTCGCCCTCGTCAACGACGGGCCGGTGACCTTGATCTTGGAGCGGCCGGCGGCACAATGGGAGCACACCTGAAGGAGGAACCGATGGCAGCAGTACCCAAGTCACGGAGATCCCATCGCGAGGTGCGGTTGCGCCGCACCCACTGGCGGGCGCGGATGGTGCCAGCCACGACGTGCCCCCAGTGCCACGAGTTCCGCCTCCCCCACCGCGTGTGCCCGGCTTGTGGGTACTACAACGGGATGGCCATTGTGGAGACGGGAAAGAAGGAGAAGTAGCCCCTCACGCGACGGGGCGTCCCTCGACGAGGAAGATGGGAAGGGCCACCACCATCAGCAACGCCGCGAGGAGGAACGCCGCGGGGAACCCGAGGAAATCCGCGACATACCCCCCCGCAAGCGCCCCCAGGACGTTCCCCAACCCAGCAACGGCGTTGTAGATGCCGAGGGCCTGCCCGTGAACCCCGGACGGCGAAAGCCGGGACACGATCGCTGTCACTGACAGCTGGAAGAACGCCCAGGTCGCCCCCGCCACACCCCACAGGGCGGGCAGGAGCCAGCGCGCGACGCCGGGGGTGGTCAAGGCGAACCCCACGAACATCCCCGCCCGTCCGAGGAGGGCCAGCGCCGCTGCCGGGCGATGCCCCCACCGGGCGACCGCCTTCCGCGCCAGCCCGAACGCGACCACGCTCACCCCATGGTGAGCCACGTTCAGGGCGAACACGAGCTCGCTGGGCCATCCCAGCTTGTGGCGCACGAACACCGGGAACGGGGCGAACACGATCGCGAACCCGATGAAGGCGAGCAGCGCCGCGTAGTAGCACAGGATGAGGTCCGGCCCGAACGCGGTGCGCCCCTGCATGAACCGCAGCAGTTGGGACGGGCGGAGCGCCTCGTAGAGCTGGATCGGAGCGGTACGGAACCGTTCGTAGAGGAAGTTTCCCACCGCGACAACCGCATCCCGGAACGAGGGGGGGTGGACGCCCACCCCCGGCTCGCGGATCAGGCGTAAGCTGACCCCGATCGCGCCCACCGAGAGGGCGCCGACGATGAACCCCAGCGAACGGAGCCCCCACCCTTCCCCCACGAAGCGCACCACGAGCGTCGTCCAGCTTGCCCCCATCGCGAGCCCGATCGTCCACCCCACCCCGCAATGGACGTTGAACCGAGCGATTTCCCCCTCCCACTGCTCCTTGGGGAATCCGGAGAGGACGAGGAGGAACGCCACCGACGACCCGGCCATCCACGAGAAGGCGGCCCAGCCGTTGACGAGGTAGAGCTGGGGCATGCGGGTGATGGCGGGCAGGGCAAAGTAGGCCATCGCCACCCCAAGGAAACCGAACACCACGAACAGCCGACGACGCCGCGTGGCGTCGAGGAGTCGCCCCCACACCAGGCTCGCCGCGACGTTCATCATGCTCCCCACCGCGGCCAACATCCCCACATCGCCAGCCGTCCCCCCCAGGTAGTACGCGTAGAGGGGGAGGAGGGGCGAGGCCGCTCCCATCGCGGCATTGGCGAGGACGAACGCCCAGTACCAGCGGGGGACCCTCATCGCTTGAGCACCGCGGCCACCGACTCCCGTACCCCGGCCGGGTCGGGGATCTCGAGGACGATCCTCCCCCCGTACCCTCCCCTCTCGAGCGCGGCCAGCGCCGCGCGCCACGGGACGGTCCCCGTGCCCAGGGGCAAGTGCTCGTCCCTCTCCCCACGGTTGTCGTGAAGGTGGGCGTGGACGAGGCGCTCCCCGAGCGCCGCCACGTAGGGGGCGGGCTCCCCGCCCGTGGTGTGCAGGTGGCCGAAGTCCAGGCACGCCCCGAGCGCAGGGAACAGGTCGAGCACCGCCCGATGCTCGGCCGCGGTGTGCACCATGTCCCAACCCGGGGAGCGCTGCTTGTTCTCCACCGCCACCCCAACCCCCCGCCGCTGCGCCCGGGCGAGGATGACCTCCAGCGCGAACCGGAACCTCTGTGCGGCGCGATCGCGCTCGCCATCAAGGGGCAGGTAGTCGGGGTCCACATGCCCAGGATGAACGACGACGAGCGCTGCGCCGACATCGGCAGCGAGGTCCACCGCCTCGATCACCTCCCCCAGCGCCGCCGCGGCGAGGGACGGAAACGGGGAGGCGAGGTTGACCCCGTAGATGGGAACATGGACCGTGCACCACAGCCCCTTCCTCGCCAAGCCCTGGCGCAGCTGCCGTCGATCGGTCGGGGCGAGCTCCTGCGGGAAGGCGGCCCGCGGGTCAGCCCGCAGCTCCACCCCCCCCAAGCCGAGTTCCCCGGCGAGCTCCACCCATCTCCCCACGCTCATCCCCGGCCAGAGGAAGGTGGACAGCCCGACCCTGTCGAGGTCCATCCCCTATCCCATGCGGAGGCCGCCGTTCACGGACACCGTCTCCCCCGTGATGTAGCTCGCCTCATCCGAGCACAGGAACGCGACCACGGCCGCGATCTCCTCCGCGCTCGCCACCCGCCCGAGCGGGATCTGGGCCCGGATCTCCTCCCCCCGGGTGGCGAGGGCCTCCTCGTTGATCGCGGTGGCGACGAAGCCCGGGCACACCGCGTTCACGGTGATCCCCATCGGGGCCAGGGCGAGAGCGAGGGATCGCGTGAGGCCGAGCAGCCCGGCCTTGGCCGCCGCGTAATGGACCCCATGGGCCGAACCGGTGAGGGCGCGCAGGGAAGAGACGTTCACGATCCGACCATACCCGGCCTCGCGCATGTACGGGACCGCACACCGCGAGCAGACGAACGCGGACGTGAGGCCCACCCGAATCATCCTCTCCCAATCCTCCAGGGAGAGGTCCTCCCACGGCATCCGTTGCACGTAGCCCGCGTTGTTCACCAGGATGTGAAGCGCCCCCAGCCCCTCCGCGGCGGCGTGGACGAGGGTCCGCGCCTGGTCCAGATCGGCCAGATCGGCCTGGAGGATCAGCGCCCGCCCCCCCAGGCGCTGCACGGCTGCCGCCACCTCCTCGGCCGAGGTGCGCTGGGTGCGGTAGCTCAGGGCGACGTCGTAGCCACGCGCCGCGAGCTTGACCGCCACCGCCGCACCGATCCCCCGCGAGCCTCCCGTCACGAGCGCACACCGTTTCATCCTCACCTCCCTCAGGTCCCGAACAGGCGGTCCCCCGCGTCTCCAAGCCCGGGGCGGATGTAGCCGTGGGCATCGAGCTCGCGGTCGAGGGCTGCGGCGTACACGGGGACATCGGGGTGGAGCTCCTGGATCGCGCGCAGCCCCTCCGGCGCAGCGACGAGGCACAGGAAGCGAACATCCTGTGCTCCCCGCTCCTTCACGATCTGCACCGCGCGGCCGGCGGACCCCCCGGTGGCGAGCATCGGATCGACCACGATCACGAGCGCGTCCTCCAGGTGCGCGGGAAGCTTGGCGAAGTACTCCACCGGCTTCAGGCTCTCTGGATCGCGGTAGATCCCGATGTGCCCAACCCGGGCGCTGGGGATGAGGGACAGGACCCCATCGAGCATCACGATCCCCGCCCGCAAGACGGGGACGAGGACCACCGGCCGGGCGAGGTCGACCCCCTCCGTCCGCTCCAGCGGCGTCTCCACCTCCACCTCCCGCAGCGGGAAGTCCCGCGTGATCTCGTACACCATCAGCGCGGTGACCTCCTCGAGGATCTGGCGAAACTGGAGGCGATCCGTGCGCCGGTCGCGGAGCCGGGTTAGCTTGGCCCGAATGAGGGGATGTTCAACGAGGATGAACGTCGCCATGCTGGGGCTGAGGGTAGCTCGCGCGGCGGCGCGCGCAACCCTAGATGAGGGACAGGTAGTCGTGCCTCTCGCCGAGAACCTTGTCCAGATGGACCTGCCATAGCTTGAGGGTCTTGTAGAGGGAGGCGACGAGCCACCGCCGCACCGGGTCGCGCGGGCCGAGCAGTGCGTACACCCTCTCGTCGAGGCCCGTCTCCGCCGGCTCTTCCTGGAGCCAGCGGGCGAGGGCCCCCCCGATGGCGCGGAGGGTGAAGATCCTTTCTGGGTCGAGCTTGGGTGCGACGCGAAGGGAGGGGAGACAAACGAGAACGGAGGGCGGCTCCTCGTTCCCGATGCTGTGAGCGAGGCGATCCATGTTCCAGAGGAGGGTATAGGCACAGGGATGGTGCGCAAGCAGGGTCAGCGGAGACTCCTCCTTGTCCACGAGGGACCGCACCAAGGGAGATGCAGCCCGTTCGGCCCACTGGTCGAGGGTCGCGTCCACCACCGCTGGCCCCTCCCCGATCGCCAGGACGACCTCTCCCACCGCGCGAGCGGCCTCGGCCCGTTCCGGAGTGCGACTCCCAAGGAGCTTCCCGAGCGGCCCGCTCCCCTTGCCGTCCTCCGCCCACTTCACGAACGCTCGCCCCACGAGGTCGAGCCTGCGCTGGACGGGCAGAGGGAGGTCCCCACACCCTCCGCATCGCGGGCCGGCCCGCCCGGCACCGATCATGGCCAGGACCTGCTCCAGCCCTTCGAGGAACCGGTGCGAGCAGGGCTCGAACCCCCACCGCGGCATCCGGTCCCGAACGAGGATCGCCCACCGGGGGAGGGAGATCTCCTCGACAAGGCTGTTCAGGTAGAGGACTTCCTCGTCAAACGCCTCGCGGCCCTCGATCCCCGGTGCTTCCCACCACTCGGCGATGCGCCTCTCCGCGACCTTCACCCTTCCCCCTTGGTGCTCCCGTTCCCCGCACGACCCCGCGCCCCCGGAGCATTCTACTCCCCCCTCCTCCGTCCACAACGGCGGAAGAGGCGCGCGTGACCCGCGGGCAGCTGGCGCTCTCACCCCCCTTTCCGCTCCCACAAACGTCGGAACCGGTTCTCCCGGCCGGCGATGAGGCGACGGATGTTGGAGCGATGGGTGTAGAAGACGAAGGCGGCGAGGCCGAGGGTGAGGGCGCGCACCTCCATGGGGACGGGATGGTTCGAGTAGCGATCGAGGAGGAACGCCCCCACGGGGAGGGTCACCGCCGCGGACAGGGACCCCACGGATACGATCCCCGTCGCGAACACGGCGAGGGCGAATGCCGCCGCGGACAGGGCCGCGGGCAGGGGGGCGAGGGCGAGCACAACCCCGGCCCCCGTCGCCACCCCCTTCCCCCCGCGGAACCGCAGGTAGGGCGAGAACACGTGCCCAAGGATCGCCCCCAACCCCGCGGCCATGGCGAGGGACACGGCCCCCCCTCCCCACACGGGGAGGCGGGGGAGGAACGCGGTGGCGAGGTAGCCCTTCCCCACGTCAAGGACCATCACCGGGACCCCAAGCTTCCACCCCAGGACGCGCAGGGCATTGGTCCCCCCCACG
>JACIWJ010000014.1 GCA_014361015.1 Candidatus Bipolaricaulota bacterium
CTCGACGTGGACCGTGATCGAGTCCTCCGGTCCGACGCGGAACTCGCGGGCGTAGCGGGCCGGGCGCTCGATCATGAGGTGGATCGCGAACGGAAGCGACGTGTGCCTCCGCAACGCGTTCGCGACCGGCGGGCCGAACGTGAGGTTCGGGACGAAGTGCCCGTCCATCACGTCCAGATGAAGGAGGTCCACCACCGCCTCCACCCGCTGGACCTCTCGGGCGAGGTGGGCGAAGTCCGCGGCCAGAACCGAGGCGGCGAGCTTCACTACCGGCGGCGGTTGGAGATGAGGAGCATGGACAGAAGCTGCAGCGCCGCCATCGCTGCCGCGGCGACGTAGGTCAGAGCAGCGGCGGTCAGCACCCGCTTCACCCCGCCCAGTTCCTCCCGGGTCACGATCCCGCCCGCGCTCAGCGCCGCCACCGCCCGGCGCGAGGCGTTGAACTCCACGGGCAGCGTGACCAGCGTGAACAACACCGCCGCGGAGAAGAGGATGATCCCGACGTTTACGAGCAGATCCGACTGGAAGAAAAGTCCGATGAAGAAAAGAGGGAACGCGAGCTGGCTCCCGAAGCTCGCCACGGGGACGATCGTCGAGCGCAGGGCGAGCGGGGCGTAGCCGCGGGCGTGCTGGATGGCATGTCCGGCCTCGTGGGCCGCCACCCCGACGGCCGCCACGGAGCTCGAACCCGGCGCCGAGAGGCGGAGGGCCTTCGTGCGCGGATCGTAGTGATCGCCCAGCGGCCGGTTCGTCCCCTCGATCCTGACCCCGCTCACCCCGGCCTCGCGGAGGACCAGCTCCGCGGCCTGGCCCGCGGTGATCCGCCGCTGGAGCGGCACGTGCAGGTACTGGGCATACGTGCTCCGCACCTTGTACTGAGCGTAGATGGCGAGCACGAGGGCGGGAAGGAGCACGATCAGCGTCTCAGGGTAGAACAACCCAAACATCCCGACACCTCCTTGCGGGTCGCGGGCGGATTGTAGCCTGGGCGTGGGAGAGGGCCATAGGCCGGATTCTGTCGTGGGGGGCCATTCATCTCGGCGGCCTACCCGGAGGCATCGGACGGGCCGTCCTCAACCGCCTCCCTATTCGGCCTTGCTCCGGCTGGGGTTTACCGTGCCCGGGATCCTCGCGGCCCCGGCGGTGGGCTCTTGCCCCACCGTTTCACCCTTGCCCGCGCCCCCGCGAGGCGGAAGCCGTTGGCGGTCTGTTCTCTGTGGCACTTTCCAGGGGTCGCCCCCTCTCGGGTTGCCCCGAGCAGCCTGCCCGGTGGAGTCCGGACCTTCCTCAGGGTTTCCCCCGCGGCCCCCTGGCCGTCTCCCTACCGCAGGCCAGCCCTCGTGAACCTACACCGAGGGCACACCCACAGTATACCCCGAAACGAGGACCGACGGCGGAGGGGCCGCAGGCAGCGGGGACAGAGGAAGATCCGCCCCGCGATGAGGATCCCGACGGCGGTTGCTGCCCCGAGGAGAGCGTACGCCCACCGCCACGATCGTCGCCCCTCCGGGGCAGGCGCCCGCTCCAAGGAGAGGAGCTCCAGTAGCCCCTCAGCGAGGTTCACCGCCGCCACCGCCGGCTGGGCGCGGTTCGCGGTGACCCTCGCCCCCGCGAGAAGCTCCTCCCACTCCGGGTGGGGGAGGAGGGAGGCCGCCCCCGCTCCGGCCTGGGCCGCGACCTGCCACCTCCGATCCTCGCCCCGCAGGAACACGACGAGGAGCGAATCGGCGGGAAGTCCCCACGCGGAGAAGATCGCCCTGGCATACGTCGCGAGGTCCCCAAACGGATCGTGCCAGCTCGCGAGGTACACGAGCGACACCCCCCGCTCCTTCAGGAACCCGATGAGGTCATCCAGCCGCTCGCGGTCTGCCCGCGGCAGGGTCTGGCCGTAGTCGTTGATCGCGCCGACCTTCTCGGGAAGGGGCGGGGCCGCAGCTAGGGCGGTGGCAAGTAGAGGAACCGCGAACAGTGCTCGCAGGTCACGACCTCCCGATCGGCCTTCACCTTCTCCACCGTGGTCTCGACGAGGCGAAGGTGGCACCCCCCGCAGACCCCGCCCACCACGGGCACCACGGGGCTCCCCCCGCTCGCCAGGAGCCGCGCGTAGTGCCCACGGAGGCGGGAGGGAACGCGCTGGAAGAGCTCATCGCGCTTGAGACGGAGGGCATCCTGTTCCGCCAGGATCTCGGCCCGCCGCCGGGCGAGCGCGGCCAGATCCTCCGTCAACCGCCCTCGACGCTCCTCGTGGGCGACCTCCTCCTCCCGCAGCTTCCCCTCATCGGCCTCCACCTCCGCCATCAGTTGGAGCGCTTCATCGGCCAGTTCGTCCAGGCGTCCACGAAGGAACGTCACCTGCTCCCGCAGGTATTCCATCTCCTTGTAGGGGATGATGGCGTGGTCGAGCTTGTGCTGGTAGGCGCGGATCTTCTCGTCCGTATCGTCGGCCTCCCTCGACTTGGCGAGCGCGGAGCGGCGGAGGGCCTGATGGGCCTCCTGACGACGCATGAACCCCTCGTCCTCGGCGGCGAGCCGCTCGCGGAGGCGCTTCTCCTCCCAGGCGAGGTCGGCCAGGTGCCCGTCGAGCGTGCGCAGGCCAGCGTCAACCTCGGCGAGGGCGACGAGCTGAACCAATGCCTCGTTCATCGTTCCACCACCATCAAGTCGGGAAACCGCTCCCGCAGGAGCCTCCCCACGTGGCCCACGAACGGTTGCTCCGTCTCCCGGTGCCCAACTGCGACCACGGCGAGCCCGGATTCGGAGGCAGCCCACCCTTGGTGGTACCCGATCTCTCCGGTGAGGTAGAGCTCGGCACCGGAAGCGAGGGCATTCTCCCAGAGATCCCCCCCGCTCCCCCCGCACAGGGCGACCCGGCGCACCTCCCGAGCGAGGTCCCCGTACACGGCCCTCGGCTCGACCCCGCCCAACGCATCGCCGAACCGGCGGACGACCTCGGACGCCGCGGCCGGGGCCGGGAGGTCTCCCACCCTTCCCAAGCCGTGAACAGGGGACGGGTTCTCCAGAGGATACACGTCGTAGGCCACCTCTTCGTAGGGGTGGGTCCCCTTCATCGCGACGAGCACGGATCGGAGGCGCTCGGCGGGGACAACCGTCTCCAGCCGGATCTCGTCGGCCCGCTCCTCTGTGCCGACCTCCCCCAGGAACGGACGCGCCCCCGGGCCGGCGAGGAACGTTCCCACCCCCGAAGTCCGGAACGAGCACCGGCTGTAGCGCCCGATCCCCCCCGCCCCCGCCGTGAACACGGCGTCGGCCACCGCCTCCTCGTACCCGCGGGGCACGAACACGACGAGCTTGACGAGCCTCCCCCGGGGGGAGAGGGGCCGCGGGGAAGCGAGGGGGAGGGACCGCGCTAGCACCTCTCCCATGCCCCCTCGAGCGATGTCGTAGGGGGTGTGAACCGCGTAGCACGCCGCTCCCACGGCGAGGAGGAGGCGCAGCTTCTCGCCGAGGGGCGTCTCGGGGAGGAGCCGGTCGAGGGGGCGGAACAGGAGCGGGTGGTGGGTCACGACGAGGTCCACGGCCCCCACGTCACGAGCGAGGGAGAGATCGAAGTCGAGGGCCACGACGACCCGCCGACATGGCCGCTCGAGCGGCCCCACCTGGAGCCCGGACCGATCCCAATCCTCAGCGAGCGCGGGCGGGAACAGCTCGTCGAGGAAGGCGACCACGTCCTGCCGGTCCATGTCAGCACGAGTGTAGCGATCCGCTCGCTTGCCGGGCAAGGACCGGTGGCTACCATCTCGCCGATGGCGGGACGCACCGGGACCGCGGACCTTCCCCTCCACGGGGGGCATGCCCCGCGCTGGCTCTTCGCGCGGATGGTCCGCCTGTCGCGGGAGATCGTCCTCGTCCTCGCCGACGAGTTCGGAACGGAGGGCGTTCTCGCCCGGCTGGCCGACCCGTGCTGGTTCCAAGCCCTGGGGTGCCTCCTCGGCTTCGATTGGCACTCAAGCGGGCTCACCACAACCGCCTGTGGAGCGCTCAAGGAGGCGCTGCACGCCGTGGGGGCGGAGATCGGCCTCTGGGCAACGGGGGGCAAAGGGGCCGCGTCGCGGCGCACCCCCGTCGAGATCGCCGAGGCCAGCCCAAAACTCGCGGTCGAGCCAGGCCCCCTCGTGTACGCATCCCGGATGACGGCCAAGGTGGACTCTGCGGCCCTCCAGGACGGATTTCAGATCTACCACCACGCGTTCTTCTTCGACCGGGCGGGGCGGTGGTGCGTGGTCCAACAGGGGATGAACAACCAGACGGGCCTGGCCCGCCGCTACCACTGGAGCTCCGACGTCGGCTCAGACTTCGTCTGCGAGCCCCACGCGGGGATCGTGGGGCCGAGGTCCGATCTCGTTCTGAACCTGGTGGCGCACGAATCCGACGGGGTGCGGAGGGCGATCCCCGAGCTCGCCCGCGAGCCACCGCACCGGTTGGTGAACGAGCTGGGACGGGCACGAAGGATGACCCTGCCCCGGAGACACGCCCTCCTCCTCGCCGACCTCGACCCGCGACGCCTCCGCTCCGTGTTCCTGTCCGCGTACGAGAGCCAGGCAGCGGACTTCGCCGGGCTTCTCGCCACCCCGGGAGTGGGGGCGAAGGGGCTGCGGGCCCTCGCCCTGCTCGCGGAGCTCCTCTACGGGGTACCGGTCTCGTTCCGCGATCCAGCCCGGTTCGCCTACGCCCACGGCGGGAAGGATGGGACGCCCTATCCCGTGGATCGGGAGACCTACGACCGGACGATCGAGATCCTCGGCCAGGCGGTGCGGCGGGCGAGGCTCGGGGAGAGGGACGAGCTGGGTGCGCTGCGGCGGCTGGCCCGCGCTGGCGCCTCCCTCACGACGCCACCTCCGTCGCGGCGGCCGGGGTCCGGATGACCTTCCTCTTCCACGTCCCGCGCTGGAGCCACCCGATGAGGGCGAGCCCAGCCAGGAAGTTGCTGAAGGCCATCCCCGCCCACAGCCCCGTCGCCCCGAACCCGAGAGGGTAGGCGAGGGCCCAGGACAGGAACACCCTCAACGCCCACAACCGGACGATCGCCATCACCATCGGGGGCACGGTGTGGCCGGAGCCGCGGAACGTGGCCGCCGCCCCATCGAACAGGCCGAAGAACGGGATCGAGGTCCCGAACACAGCGATGTAGAAGCTCCCCTGGCGGATGACCTCCGGATCGGCCACGAACAGGCCGAACAGGGGGCGGCGCAGGAGGAGGGTCACGAAATACAGGCCGACGAGGGCGAGGAACGTCGCCCCGATCCCCCGGCGGGCGATCATCTCCGCCCGCTCGGTCTGGTCGGCCCCCAGGTTTTGGCCGACCATCGCCACGAGGGCGCTGCCCGCCCCCCAGCTGATCACGTTCACGAGGTTGATGATCCGATTCCCCACCGTGTAAGAGGCCACGACCGCCGTCCCAAACCCCGACACGAGCCCCATCATCACCACGAACCCGAGCGACGTGCTCGCCTGGTCAAGGACGTTGGGGAGACCCACTCGAAGGATGGGAAGAATCCGACCCAACCGCGGGCGAAGGTTTCCTAGGTGCAGCTTGATTCCCGCCCGTCCCGAAAACAGCAGCCCCAACCCGATCACTGCCACCAGTCCTCGGGAGAGAATCGTCGCCCCCGCGGCCCCCGCCACGCCCCACGCCGGGATCGGTCCCCACCCGAAGATGAACAGGGGGTCGAGGGCCCCATTGAGGAGGAGCGAGGAGACGCTCAAGTACATCGCGAGGCGGGTGTTGCCGAGGCCGAGCATCAGCCCCCCGAACGCCTGGGCGAGGAACATGATCGGGAGCCCGACGCACTCGATCCTCAGGTAGGTGAGGGCCAGGGGGTAGATCTCCCCTGGCGCGCCGATGAGGCGCAGCACGGTCGGAGCGAGGGTGAACCCAAGCGCCGCGAGGACCGCCGAGGCCAGCCCGAGGAACGCCAGGACCTGCCCGGCCGATTCCTCCGCCCCCCGCTGATCTCCCGCCCCAAAGTGCTGGGCGACGAACGTCGCCCCGGCGGCCTGGAACCCACCCGCGAACGACATGAAGAAGAACAGGATCGGCCACGCCATCCCCGGCGCGGCCACCGCCGCCGTGCCCAGCCGCCCGAGCCAGAACGCATCCACGAGGTTGTACAACGCCTGGAGCGCACCGGTGAGCATCACCGGCCAGGCGAGATGGAGCATCGTCGGGAGGATGGGTCCCGTCAGGATTCGTTCGCGGGCGTGTGACGGTCTCATCGGCGGAGAAGGCGAAGTATACACGTTCCGCCCCCGCGCTGCAGGTCGGGACATCCCGCCACCGGCGGCGGGCTATCATCAGCCCCTGTCAACCAAGGAGGGCGTGCCATGGACTGGAAGCTCGTGCTCACGACGTTTGGAATGGTGTTCCTCGCCGAGCTGGGGGACAAGACCCAGCTCCTCGTGTTCACCATCTCCTCGCAGCACCGCGCCCCGTGGCCGGTGTTCCTGGGCGCGTCGCTCGCCCTGTCGCTCGTCAGCCTCCTCGGGGCGTTCCTGGGGGGAATCGTGGGGGAGGTCGTCCCCACGAAGTACGTGCAGCTCGGGGCCGGGGCACTGTTCGTCGGGGTCGGGGGGCTCCTGTTCTACCGCGCCCTCACGGCCGGATAGGACCCGCGCCACGGCCCCCTGGCTCGGGTGTAGTCGGGATCACCCTGCGGTACACGTCCTAGACGCTGGTCCCCCGTCCGCGGTACGCTCTTGCGCATCTGTCGTCAGACGTGCAGAGGGGACAGGATCAGGAAGGCGGGCCATCCTGTTAGGGGGTCCCCAACGATAGTCGCGGGGGGAGTGGACGCCCGATCCTCGCTCACAAGCGCCATCCTGAGTTGACGCCCGGCGGAGGGAGCCTTAGCATGCGGCGGTTGTGCTGTTTATCACACACCGGCGGATGGAGCGGAGGCGATGCCGATGAGGAAGCGGGGGATCGGGGCTCTTCTCGTAGGGGTGGGGGTGTTCGCCGCGTGTGGGGTCCAAGCGCAGGTTGTGGCTCTCACGGGGCCCACGGAGATGGGGCGGTGCGAACAGGCGACGTTCACGATTGCGTTCACGGCCGATCCCATCCAGACCGCGAGCGCGATCGCCTTCACGGCGACGCGCCCCAACGTGGGGTTCGCCTACGTCGCGGATTCAGGGTTGGTCAAGCTCCACGATGGGGCAGTCGTGGTCGTCGAGCCCACCCCCTCCGGGCTCAACCTGGTGTGGGACCTTGATCTTCTCTTGGGGTATTCGTACGCGCTCCCGCCCGGGGAGACGGTCACGGTCGAGTTCGCCCTCGCCACGGGGTGCACGACGGTCTCGGGAACGCTCGAGGCCCGGGTGGACTTCGACCTCGACGGTGTGGGCTCCTGGATCTCGGACTCCCAGCCGGTGGAAATCCTCCCCGGTGCAGTGCGGGTGGAAAAGCTTCCCTCCGTCACCTCGGCCGGGGTGGGGGACGAGGCCACGTGGACCCTCCGCGTGGAGAACACGGGCCTCGGCCCGATCTACAACGTGGTCGTAACGGACGTCCTGGGGAGCGGCCTTGCCTACGTCTCGTCGAATCCGGTGGGCGACAACCTGGGCCAAACCATAACCTGGGACAAGACCCAGGTCCCCGAGCTCGGGGAGATCCTCCCCGGGGATTGGGTGGACATCGCGATCACGGCCCGCGTGGTGGGTTGCAGTGACCTCCGGAACAGGGCCGACGTTCGGTTCGGGTGCGACGACGGTTCGGTCTGCTTCGACACCGCCGTGCAGGGCGGCACGGCGACCGCGTCGATCCTCCTCGTCCCGAGGAACCCGCTCCTCTCCTGGACCCCGCCCACGATCGCCCTGCCCTACTGCGCCCCGAGCGGTGTGTTCGTCAACCTACCCGTTTCGAACGTAGGCGAGGGCACGGCGTACAACGTCCGGATGTGCATGAGCTGCGATCCCTTGGTGGTCAGCGACGTGGGGGCGGGCGCGACCTACCTGGGAGGATGTTTCGTCCTCGACGATCCGATCCCGGCCGGGGAGACGTTCAACCTCACGTTCACCGTGTCCGTCCCTGACGGGTGGGATTGGTGTGCGGGTGGGCCCAGCGGCACCGTGCTCTGCCAGACGATCTACGAGAACGTGTGCGGGGAAGAGTTCCGCCCGCCATCCCAGGTCGGAAGCTTCTCGACGACGTACGGCCCAGACGGTCCTCCCTCCCTCAGCGTAAGCCTCAGCGGAGCAGGAGCGATGTACATCTGCACAACTGAGGAGTATGACCTCTCGGTCTCGTTCTCAGGCCTCGACCACTGCGGGAGCGGAGCCACGAGCGACATCTCCGTGGTGGTGAACGTCCCCACGGGGTTCACGGTCGCCGATAGCGGCGACGGCACGTGGGTCCCAGGGGGAGACGGGACCGGGGGAACGATCTCCTGGACCACTCCTCCCACCACTCCCCTCTCCACCTCGTTCGCGCTCTCGGCCCCGGGCCGGCTCCAATGTGGCCAGGTCGGGACCCTCACCGCCACCGCAACAGCCACGGACTGCTGCGGGTGCGGGATCTCGGCGTCCGACTCGGCCCCCATCGCGGTCCAGTGCTACCAGCTCGTCACCACTAATCGGACGGCGACCCCCTCGACCCAAGAGAAGTGCGGGGAGATCACGTACACGAACACCTACACCTTCGCCAGCAGTGGGCCGGCCATCTACTTCACCGACCTCACGTTCACCGCCTACGCCGAAAACCTCCAGCAGTACGTGGCCGGCTCGCTCGAGATCACGGTGGACGGGGTCCCGAAGGACCCGGTGAACGTGATGGACGCCACCCCCGGCGGAAGCCTGGAGATCGAGGGCATCCACGACAGCAGCCTCGTGTGGGGGAAGACGCTCGTGATCTCGTACCGGCTCAAGTTCACGCCGGCCTCGTCCCCCACATCGTGCCCCAGCTCGTACAGCTTCTACACCTGGACAACCCTCGACCTCGGCCCAGGCTGCACCACCGGCGATGACTGCACGCAGCCGTGCCAGGTCACGGAGACCCTCGTCGTGACGGCCACCACCCCGTCGATGAGCGTCGCGATCGCCGGACTCCCCACCGACTTCGTCGACCCGTGCGGGACGTACACCGTCACCGTGACCCTCACCAAGACGTCGGTTCCCGACCCACACAACGTGAGGCTCCGGCTCAGCAGCCTCAACTACTACATCGTGGATCTGGCGAGCATCGGGTGCAGCGGGGTGTGTCCAACAAGCTCTGTCCCCACAGAGTACGGCGACTACTACGAGTGGGAGTACGGAAGCTCCTTTGTGGGTGAACCCAACGGTGCCCAGTCCGTCCTCACCTTCCAGGTGCGGAAGCGCTGCGGACCCGGCCGAGAGCTTTCCGCCACGGCGCTGTTCACGGACTCGTGCGAGTACTCGTCTTGTTCGGTGAGCGCCTCCCGCACTCCGTTGTTCCTGCGCCAGCCGCTCCTGTACGGGTCGAAGACCCCGGAGGTGATCTACGCCACCCAGAACCCGGTCACGTGGACGATCTACGTGACGAACGGCGGCGCGGGTCCGGCGTACGAGGTGTGGGTGGATGACCTGCTCGGGAACGGCCTGGAGTACGTCTCGTCCACCGCCGACCCCGACGTCCAAACCTACCCCAACGAGGACCACATGGGCGGGGGGATCAATGGCGTGAGCTGGCGAATCCCCGTCATCGCCCCGGGGGCCACCCGCACCCTCACCGTCACCGCCCGGATGACGAGCTGCACAGAGCTCTCGAACTGGGTCCAGGCCGGGGTGGGGTGCGGGGGCGAGGACTGTCTCGTCTCCGCTCCCGACACGGCCACGGTCGTCATCCCCACGACGAACATCGTCGCCACGGCGTCCACGAACTCCCCGATCAGCACCTGCGCCACCCAGTACGCCACGATCACGATCCGCAACGCAGGGGACCCCGCGGTGTACAACCTCGGGGCCGAGGTCACGCTCCCGACCGGGATCAGCTACGTCTCCGGATCCACCGAGTGGCGGAAGAACGGCGGGAGCTGGTTCAGCGGCGACGATCCGATCATCCTGGGGTCGACGCTGACGTGGAGCGTAGACCAGATCCCGGGGGCGGACGAGCTGCGGTCCCGCCAGAACCTGGAGATCCGGTTCCAGATCCGGGCCGACTGCGCGTTCATCGGCGGATCACTCCCGTTCACGGTGTTCTACGAGAACGTGTGCAGCGCGCCGGGGTCCACCCCCGTGGGCACGTTCAACCTCCTGGCTCGTCAACCGCAGATCTCCGTCACGAAGACCCAGACCTCGCCCCCCGCCGGCAGCCCGCTCGACTGCGGCGGGAACGTCACGTGGGAGATCGTGGTCCGGAACACCGGCCCGATCCCCGTGCCCTACGTCCTGGTCGAGGACGAGATGGCCCCCGGGTTCACCTACGTCTCGTCCAGCCCGCCCGGGACCAACCTGGGTTCGATCACGACCTGGGAGATCACGGATCTCCCCCTGAACGGGACGGCCACGTTCACCCTCACCGCGCAGGCGCCCGGGGCGGCGGATCCTTCGTGCACGGACCTCTCGAACACAGTGCGCGCCTCCTGGGGCTGCCCGCCTCCGGACCCGTGCCTCACCGATGTGCCGGCCTCGGCCACGACCGAGGGGACGCGGACCCCGACGGTAAGCCTGTCCACTTCCCTCAGCCCCAGCTCGATCGAGGCCTGCGGCGAGGCGACGTTCACCCTGACGATCCAAAACACCTCCACAACCACCGCCCGGGCGGTGGATGCGCGGATCACGCTGCCCTCCGGGCTCTCCTATGTGCCGAACAGCACCGAGATCGACTGCGGAGCTGGTTTCGGGTGGGCTCCGGACCCAACGATCGCGGGGCAAGCCCTCATTTGGTACGACGAGACCGATCCCGGCTCGAACCTGTGCGCGGAGATCCCGCCCAGCGGCTCGGCGCAGGTCCGATTCCGTGTGAAGGGCAACTGCTACGTGACGGCGGGGAACGCCTCGATCCGGGTGTGGTACTACGACTGCTGTGAGACAACGCAGCGCACAACCGATGCCTCGCGGTCGATCCCCCGGACCACACCCACGCTCACGATCACGAAGCTCCCTGCTACTGTACCTCTGGACTGTTTCGATCCAGCCAACACCGCGACCTGGACGATTACCGTCACCAACACCGGAACCGCAAGCGCTGACTGGGTGAAGATCGTGGATACGTTGGGGGCCTACCTCGTCTACGACGGTTCTTTCCCGGAGGCGAGCCCCGCCGGTGGGGGAACATGGGTCTGGGAACTTGGACCCCTTGCGCCCGGAGACTCGCACACGGTGGAACTCACCGCCTATCTCAGCCAGCCGACGAACGACTGTAGCCTGGCACCGAGGACGAACACCGCCTCCGTTACCTGGGGCTGCGGTCCGGATTCGGACGATGGCTGCTTAGTCGGAGGGCCCGTGATCGCCACGGCCCGGGCCACGGTCCCCGATCTCACCATCACGCCCAGCAACATCACCCCTGTGCTGACCTGCATCGACGATGGGATCCACACCGGGCGGGTGAGCATCGTCGTCCGCAACACGGGCGACGCTCCGGTCACAGGGGACTTCAGGATGCGGGTGGAGGAAGCCGCTACAGGTTGGTGGCGAGAGGGATTCTTCGGCGCGGATTTTGGCGGAACACTACCCATAAACGCCAACTCGACCCGCACGGTCCACGTCGACGGTTGGCCCGTGTCGTGCCTGTCCTGCACCTACAGGTTCACCGTCACCTTGGACCTCGATAACGTCATCTGCGAGTGCAACGAGGCGAACAACGCCAACTCCCGGGATTGGACGATCACGCTTCCCGACCTGACTGTGCGACGGGAGGACCTGGCCTTGACCTGCGCGGGGGACGGCCAGGTTTCGATCTCGGGCACGGTGACCCTCGGCAACGAGGGCTGCGGCAGCGCCCTCACCGCGAACGTGCCGATGCGGTTCACCCTCCGCGACGGAGCGGGCTGCCCCGAGACCGTGCTCCACACGTGGACCACCACGTTCACCGGTGTCAACATCCCCGCGGGTGGCGAACAGACGTTCAACGTCAGCCACACGTTCCCGATCGACCTCTGTACGGCGGCCAGCGGCTGCACCGTGTCCCTCCTCATCGAGGCCGACTACACGGGTTCGATCTGCGAGTGCGACGGGACGAACAACACGCTGTGCACGGAGTTCGCCTGGAACATCCCCGACCTCACGGTGCGACGGGAGAACCTGTCCTTGACCTGCGCCGGGGACGGGCAGGTGTTGTTCACGGGCACGGTGACCCTCGGCAACGAGGGCTGCGGGCCGGCTGTGGGAACCGAGAAAGCTCCGATCGAGGTTCAGTTCACCCTCTATGATCGCGCGGGGTGCACGGGAACCGTCCTCGCTCAAGGGCAGGAGAGCTTCCCACAGGCGGTCATTCCCGCGCAAGGCGAGTACACCTTCGCCATCGACCCCGCACTGTATACCGTGAACGCCTGCGAGATCGCCCAAGGGTGTGCGGTGTCAACGTTCATCGAGGTCAACTACGCTGGCCTCATCTGCGAGTGCAACGGGCTAAACAACGGCTTGTGTGTGGATTTCCCGCTTGAGATCCCTGACCTGGCCGTGGTGGAGGTCGTTCCCGTGGTGGCGGACGCGTGCGCGCCGGGGAGGGTCGAGGTGACGGTGGCCAACGTCGGGTGCGTGGACAGCCCCGCGGGGACCGTAGTTCGAATCGGCGGCGCGGCCACCGGAGAGATCCCGCTGCCGGCGATTCCCGCCGGAGGGACGGCCACAGTGACCGTGGACCTGAACGAGGTCCTCCCCTGCGGGTTCCACGAGGTCACGGCGACGGCGGACCCGGACGACGAGGTCTGTGAGTGCTCCTCGGCGAACAATGCCCTGGAGACGACGTTCACCGTGATCGACCCCGACCTGACGATCACCGACCTCGTCGTCCTCTGCCAAGGCGACGGGAGCTTCGCCGTGACCGCTACGGTGCGCAACGTGGGGACCGAGGCCGCCCCACCGTCCAAGGCGAGGATCTGGGTCGATGGGGCGCTGTTCCACTTGATCGATGTGCCGGCCCTCGACATCGGTGCGACGTTCCCCATCTCCTACGTCACCCCACGCCTGAAGTGCGGCCTTGACTACCTGTTCACGCTGACGGTGGATGAGGACGACGCGATCTGCGAGTGCAACGCAGCGAACAACACCGCCGAAGCGCTGGTCGGCTGCCCATGCCCAGGTCTCGTTACGGGGAAGAGCACCACCCAGATCCTGCGAGCGGGAAACCCTGTCCCCACAGACTCTCCGGTCCAAGCCGGCGACCTCATCACGTACACCCTGACCGTGAGGAACGTGGGCTCGGGTTGGGCGTTCAACGTGGACCTATGGGATCTGCTGCCGCTGGAGTTCACCTACATCACGGGAAGCACGAGCGCATCGTGGCCTAGCGGAAGCTCCGTAGCGGACCCGGTCGGCGGAACAGGCCCGTACCTCCAGTGGGACGTCTCTGCCACCCTTCTCCCCGGCGAAGTCCTGACCCTGACGTTCCAAGCGTTCGTGACGAGCGGGGTCGTTCAGGGATCCAGCTACACGAACACGATGGGCGCCACCGGCAACGAGGGCGAGGGGACACCCATCCCGCCGCACAGCGGCCTTCCCGGGGACGACGACCCTGACGACCAGAGCTCGGTCAGCCACCCCGCCGCGGTGCCCGCTCTGTCGCTGGACAAGGCAATCACCGACGTCCTACGCGGCGGGGTGAGCCGCGGACCGGCGGGCCCCGTCGAGCCCGGGGACGTGATCGTCTACACGGTGACGATCCGCAACGTGGGCTACGGCGTTGCCTACAACGTGGATTTCACGGACCTCCTGCCACCCCACGTGGTCTACGACACGTCGGGCGACGGGACGTACACCGTGGACAACCCACCGACGGGACCCGCACCGCTGGGAATCGCCGACGGCTCGTCCGGGTTGGTCACGGCTGACCTCTCCGCCACCCTCGCCGTAGGCGGCGCGCTCACCGCGGTGTACCGGGTGCGCGTCCTGAGCACCGCCTCCCAGGGAGTGGAGTTGGTGAACTACGCGGTGACCACCGGCGAAGACGGAGCGGGAACGCCGATACCCGAATTCAACGACGACGTGAGCGACACCTATCCCGACCGCGACTCCACCCGGATCGGCGTTGTGGAGCCCGGCCTCGCCCTGGACAAGGAGATCATCGACGTCCTGCGCGGCGGGGTGAGCATCTGGCCAACCCCGATCGTCCTGTGGGGGGACGTGATCGTGTACCGGGTGACGGTTCGCAACGTAGGCCTCGGCACCGCCTACGACGTGGGCCTGACCGATGAGCTCCCGTTCGGGGTGGCCTACGACACGACGCACGGGGAGGGAACCTACACCGTGGACAGCCCTGCCTCCGCGGGGGGCCTGGGAATCACGGACGGGGCCACCGGCCTCATCTCCGCGCCACTTGGGGTCCAGCTCGGCGGTGGAGGAACGCTTGTCGCCGTCTACCGTGTTCGCGTGACCCCGGAAGCAGTGCCGGGTTCGTTCCTGACGAACCTCGCCACGGTCACGGGCGAAGACGGCGCCGGGACTCCCATTCCCGAGTTCAACCCCGACGTGGACGATGAGTACCCGGACCAGGATTCAACCACGATCCGTCTGGGTGCCCCAGCGCTGACCACAGACAAGGCGTACCACTGCGAGCCGTGCGACCCCTGTGCGCCTGAACCCGCGGACTGCGCCCCGTGCGCGGAGGAGCCGATCCCCGTCCGCGTAGGGGACCTCGTGCGCTTCCAGCTTACGGTGACCAACGTGGGGTACAGTACTGCCTACGCTATTGTGGTGGAGGATCACCTTCCGAAAGGGTTCGTGTACGTCGCAGAGTCGGCAACCCTCTCCTGGCCCGGCGGGAGAACCCAGCTCGAACCGATACTGGGAGAGGACTCCGTTCTCACCTGGATCACCGGTCTAGCCCTGGACACTGGGGAGAGCTTGACCATTGTCTTCGCTGCCCAGATGACGGAGGGCGCTTCAGTGGGCGAGGAGGTCGTGAACGTGATGCGGGCTGAGGGCGTGGACGCGTTCAACGTGCCGATCCCCGCCGACTCGAGCATGTTCGTTATCGAGGACGAGGACCCTGAGGACTCCTCGTCCCTGCGGCTCCTCATCCTGCCGCCCCCCCCGGCGTCGTCAGGAGGTGGGCGATGACGCGGTGTCTCGAGCGAGCCGGGGCGCTGGGCGGACGGTTCCGCCGGACGGGCCCCGCGCGGCGGGCGGGGTTGGGTCTCCTCCTCCTCGGGCTGGCGGGTCTGTCGGGGGCTGCCCTGGCCACGCACACGATCCGAGTCGAGGTCGAGCCGGCCCGTGCGGGGACCGTGTTCGGGGCCGGGACATACGAGGAGGGGGGACCGGTCCTTCTGTCCGCGCTCCCCGACCGCGGGTTCGAGTTCACCGGTTGGTTCGAAGACGGCGTGGAGCTCTCCACCTCCCCGGCCCTGGAGCTCAGCGCTGACCGGGACCGGACCTTGGTCGCCCGGTTCCGCCCGACCCTCGGGTTCGCGGGGATCGCCGGCTCGGGGAAGGGCGAGCTGACCCTCCTTCCCTCCCCCGAGCTCCGGTCGAGCCGGCTCGAGGTCCGCCCCCGGTTACGGTTCGGTCCGGACGCGTGGGACCTCCGCCTCGTCGCCGCGTTCGCCGAGGACGGGTGGCGCGACGCCCAACTCCACTTCAGCGGGGCCTGGCAGGGCCTCCGGTTCGGAACTGGGCTCTTCTTCGACCCCCAGGGCCCCCTCTACCGCTCCGGGTACGCCATGGCCTCGGGACGGTGGGACGACCTCCGGTGGGGATTGCGCGTGACCCACTACCCCCTCTCCGGAACCCCACCTGCCCCGTACCTCCTCTACGCCTTGACCTTGAGCACGTCCGCCGTCTCCGTGAGTCTGCGCGGGGAGGAGCGAGACGGGTTCCGGTTCAAGGACGTCCTCGTCCGCCTTCCAGGGTTCGACCTCTGCTGTGGCCTCCGTCCCCACGCTACGCTCTCCGTGACGAAGGAGGGGTTCGCGTACCTCCGGGCCGGGTTGACGGGCCTCCCCAGCCCGTGCCCCGGCCTGAGCCTGGACGTCGCAATCACGTTCTCTGTGGACCAGAAAGCGCTCGAGGTCTCTCCCCGCTGGAGCCCCTACTGCGACGCCTGCGTCACAGTGCATGGGGATGCGCTGTGGGACAGCGAGTCCTCCCGCTGGGAGGGACTCGCCCTGTACGGATACAAGATCCGGTGCTGCTTCCCCGACGCCTCGATCGAGTTCGTCACGGCGTTCGATCCAAGCCGAGTCCCGGGCGGATTCCAGGGCGACGAGTTCGAGTATGTGAAGGTCAACGTCTGTGGATCGGCCTGTTGCGGTGAGACGTACTCGTTCGATGCGATCGCGTTCTTCTCCCCGACGGGCCTGTTCGGGCTCTCGCGGGTCAAGACCACCCTCTCGGTCCCCCTCCTCCCTTCGTTCGTCCTGACCCCGACCCTGGAAGTGGAGGCGGGAGGAGCCGCGCTGAGCGTCGGCTGGGAGCTCCGGTTCTAGCGCTCCGCCAGGAAGAGCCCGTGGAACAGGGACAGCACGGCCCGATGGTGGCCCGGGACGAGGACGTGGTGGTTCCCCAGCGGCTCCCGGAGAACGCGTTCCAGGGCTCCCTTCGCCATCTTGAACACGACCTGGGTTCGGCAGAGGTCCTCCCGGCCCACCTGCTCGGGCAGGACCGACCCCTCGGCGAAGAACCCCTCCTCCAACCCCTTTCCCCCGAACCGGACGAGGGTGTAGGGGCCCGGGCGGACCCGCCCCGCCACGGCGAGGCCGAGCCCCGACTCGAAGTGGGTCCGCAAGCGGTAGGAGGCGACGAGAGAGAGGGGCACCGTGCAATGGGCGAGGACGAGCCGTCCCCGCTTGAGGTCGAGATCAGCGGGGTTGGCGAGGAACCCCGGGCCGCCGGTGAGTTCCTGAGCCACCATCAGGGCGAGGAGCGCCGGGAGGTCCCCCTCGCAGCCACCTGGAATCCCGGCATCGGACAGGCACCCCAGTGCCCAGCACGCCGTCATCCGGTGGGGGAGAAGCCCGAAGCACGCGATCGTCAGGGCATCGAGCCTCCGTTCCTCGACCAGCTGCCGGAGCGCGAGGTGGACCGTGGCCCCCATCCTGCGCTCCCCGTCACCGATCCCGTCCCCCACCCCCTCCACAGGGGAGGCGACCCCGGACACCCGGCTGAGCACGTCCGCAAGCGAGATCGGGACCACCTCGATCCCCAGCCTGTCCCCGAACCGGGGAGGGTCGGGAGAGCTCGCGACGAGCCACGGGGAGGGCTCGCCCACAAGTCCGACCCGCTTCCCGCGCAAGGAGCGGGCAAGGGCAACCGCCCGGGCGAGGAGCGGCAGATCCCCCTCCCCGGTCCCAAGGTGGACCAAGCGAACCGTTCGACCCTCCTGCCGCAGCCGGGCGGCGATTTCCAGGGCCGCGGGGAGGGAGTTGTTCCCGGGATGGGAGAGGAGGACAATGGGCCCCGTCACCCGCTCCGCGAACGCCACCGCCTCCCGCTCCGTGCCACCGGTGAGGACGAGGAGAAGGTGGGCCGGCTCGGTCACGATCGTGTCCGCATCCGTGACCACCAGTTCCACCGCCTCCCGCTCCCGGAACCCCTCCACCACGCGACGGGCCAAGTCCACCCATGCGCCGTGGAGGGCCGACGCGAGGGGGAGCACCGGCAAGCACACGTCAGCCATCGCGTGCGGACGGAGGGAGGGGGGAACCGAGGGGACCCGCGAGGACGAACGTGAGCCTGGGCACCCGACGCACGGTCAGCCGGTGGGCGAGCCGCGTCCGGATGAACCCCCGATCATGAACGAGGGCCGCCCGCGCCCTCTCCACATCGTCAACGCCCCCCTGCACCGCGACGGCCACCACCGCCTCCTCCCCATCGGGGGACAGTCGGACCCCCATCACGGTCGGCAGGGCGACGCGGAGGGCAGGATCCTTCACCTCGAACTCGAGGATCTCCGCTACCTCGCGGGCGATCGACGACGCGAACCGAGAGCGGCGATAGGGAGCCATCACAGGATGGAGAGGTCGTGCCCCTCGACGTAGTAATCCCGATTCCGGTCGAGCGCGTCGAGGAGCTTCGTCAGCACCTCATCGGTGTGACCACGGGCGTTGGAGAGGTAAGCGAATCCGAGGACCGCGCGCTTGGGATCGTCCAAGCCATCCAGCTCCGCCGCCGACACGTTGAACTCCCGCCTCGCCCGGGCGAGGATCGCGGCCACCACCGACCGCTTTTCCTTTAGGGTCCTCGTGCCGGGGAGCCTCAGCCGTACCTGAAGCACGCCCACAGGCATCGCCCTAGATGGGGACCTCCTCGATGGTGTAGATCTCGAGCGTGTCCCCGGGACGAACGTCGTTCCAGTCGCGGATCCGGATCCCGCACTCCCGGCCCGCCTGTACCTCCCGCACATCATCGGCGAACCGTTTGAGGGATGCGATCTCCCCCACGAACACCTCCTCCCCTTCGCGGAGCGCCTTGACCCTCCCACCCCGCACCACGCGCCCCGTGCGGACGGAGCACCCGGCGATCCGACCCACACCGTCGATGTCGAACGTCTTCAGGACCTCAGCCTCGCCCACCTTGACTTCGCGGTACTCGGGCCCGAGCAGTCGGCGCAGGGCGCGCCCCACGTCCTGGGCGAGGTCGTAGATGATGTCGTAGGTCCGCACGGGGACGTTGCGTTGCTCCGCCAGCCGCGCTGCCTTCCCGTCCACCCGCACCGCAAACCCGACGACGAGAGGTTGCCCTTCCTCCTCCGCCGAAGCGAGGAGGATGTCGGACTCGGTGACCGGCCCCACGCCAGCGTGGAGGAGTTCGAGCTCCACCCCATCGGCTTGGAGCGTTCCCAGCTCGTGCTTGGCCGCGTCAAGGGCACCCGTGCTCGCCGCTTTGAGCACCACAACGAGTTTCTTCGTCTGGGCGACCTGGATCAGCTCCTCGAACGTCTTCGGAGCGCGGACCGCCCGCCGCTCATCCGCGGTGGCCCGTGCCCGCTCCGCCGCAATGCGGCGCGCCTCGTTGGGGTTCTCGATCCTCTCGACGACCTCTCCCGCGGGGGGAACACCATCCAAGCCGAGGATCTGGACCGGCATCCCCGGTGTCGCCGCGGCGACCCGCTCTCCCCGGTGGTCGAGGAGGGCTCGCACCCGCCCCCACGTGCTCCCCGCCATGATCACGTCCCGCTCCCGCAGGGTCCCGTTCTTGACCACAACCGTGGCCAAGGGTCCCCGGGCCGGATCGAGGTTGGACTCGATGATCGTCGCCTCGAGCTTCCCATCCGGGTCCCCATAGATCCCCTCCATGTCCGCGATGAGGAGGATCATCTCCAGGAGCTCATCCACCCCCTGCCCAGTGAGGGCAGAGAGGGGAACGGTGACCGTTGTCCCCCCCCACTCCTCGGGGGTGTAGCCGAGCTTGGCGAGGTCTTGGAGCACGCGGTCCTTGCTCGCTCCGGGCTTGTCCATCTTGTTGATCGCCACGATCATCGGCACCCCGGCAGCCTTGATGTGATCCACCGCCTCCACGGTCTGGGCCATCACCCCATCGTCGGCGGCCACGACGAGGACAGCGATATCCGTGACCTGCGCTCCGCGGGCGCGCATCGCCGTGAACGCGCGGTGCCCCGGGGTATCGATGAACGTGATCGCCCGACCGTTGACCAGGGCCTGGTAGGCGCCGATGGACTGGGTGATGCCACCCGCTTCCCCGTCGGCGACGTGGGCCTTGCGGATCGCGTCGAGGAGGGTCGTCTTCCCGTGATCGATGTGGCCCAGCACGGCCACGATCGGCGGGCGGGGCGTCCCCCGTGGCTTCGCGGGGGCCTCGGCCCTCTCGGGGGCCGGCGCCGCAGGGGGAGCGGGGGCAACCCGCTCGCGAAAGAATTCGCGGATGAGCTCGGCCTCCTCGTCGGTGACCGTGCTCACCGCCCGCAAGCCGGGCATCCCCAGCTCGACGAGCGCCTCCAACAGGTCCCGCGAAGGGACCCCTAGGTCACGGGCGATCTCGTACACGCGCTTCTTGGTCAAACTCCTCCTCCCCAGGGCATCACGCCGGCGTCAGCCGATGCCGCCCCTTCTTCCTCCTCCGGGCAAGCACGGCCCGTCCCCCCGGCGTCCGCTTGCGGGCCAGGAACCCGTGGACGCGGTACCTGCGCCGACGATGGGGTTGAAAAGTGCGCTTGGGCATGAGTTCCTCCTTCTCGTCCGCTCACCGTAACTTCGCCCATTCTCCCTTGGTTTCGTGCGGGGTGCAACTTCCCCGATCTCCCCACAGCCCCCGCGAGAGGAGATCCGTGACACATCTCCATCGGGTACGGCAGATCGGAGGGAGGGTCCCCTCCTCCGCCAGCCACGAGGCGAGGTACTGCCGGACCTTGGGTTCACCGGGGTACCCCCACCCGAAGTCCCCGAACCGCTGGCGCAAGGCGACCACGTACCCATCCCGCACCACCTTCGCCAGAAGCGAGGCCGCAGCGACGGCCGGATGGTCGCGGTCCGCCTTGGGGAAGGCGTCGATGGCCGGAGGGGGAGCAGCGCACCGCGCGGAAAGGGCGGCCACGAACCTCCCCACGGCGAGGGGAGCAACCGGGGCATCGACCACGACCCGCTCCGGCCCCAGGCGGTCCACCAGGCTCGCCGCGGCGGCGAGCTCGAGGGACGTCAAACTGTCCCCATCCACGGCCGCGGCCGGGATGACCACCACCCTCCCCCGGGCGCCCGCGGCGGCCAGTGCCCGCACCACGGCGAGTCGCCTCGCGCGCGGCACGAGCTTCGAGTCCCGTGCCCCCAGCTCCCACAGGCCCGCGAGGCCCTCCTCCACCACGTGCACCCCAGCGACGACGAGCGGCCCCAGCACCGCCCCCCGTCCCGCTTCGTCGATCCCGAGAACAGTCCCCACCCTCACCGCCAGTACCGCCGGTCGCGCCGCCACCACGTCACAAGGCCCGGGGCTACCGCCCGACGCTTGAGGGGGAACACGAGGAGGGCTCCCGCGATGAACCCCCCGATGTGGGCGAACCACGCCACCCCCTCCGCCCCCCCCAAATCGACCAGGCCCGAGAAGAGCTGGATCAAGAACCAAACCCCCAACAGGAACAGCGCCGGGATCTCCACGAAGTGGAGGAAGAAGAACAGGGGAACCACCGTCAGCACCCGCGCCCACGGAAAGAGGACGAGATAGGCGCCCAGCACGCCCGCGATCGCCCCCGAAGCCCCGATCATCGGGACCGTAGATCGGGCGCTCACCGCGGCCTGGAGCATCGCCCCCGCTGCCCCGACGAGGACGTAGAAGAGGAGGAACCTCCACCGCCCGAGGGCGGCCTCGACGTTGTCCCCGAAGATCCAGAGGTAGAGCATGTTCCCAAGGAGATGGAACCACCCCCCGTGGAGGAACATCGAGCTGAGGATCGTGACCCAGATCGGGAACGGCGCCTGCGGAGGCAGATCCTTCCCCGACCACAGCTCGGCCGGGACCAGCCCGAAGCGGATCACGAACTGGTCTCGCTCGGTGATCGGGTAGAGACAGCCCCGCCCGTACCGGCGATACAGGAGGGGATCGAACCCCGGCGCGGACTGGCCGAACGTCCCCTCCCACTCGCACCGATCGAGGAACACGAGCACGCGGTCGGAGTAGCTCAACGTGTAGAGGAAGGCGACCACGTTGAGGGCGATGAGAACGATCGTGACGTAGGGCACGATTCCACTCGGCCGCCCATCGCGCAACGGGATCATCTCAGCTCCTCGCGTTCCATTCTAGCGCTCCTGAGGAAGGGGCGGTAGTTGTGGCCGCGTCCCGTTCCCTATACCATGCCCGCACAAAGGAGGCGACGGTGGAGCTTCTGCGCAAACTGTCTGAAGCAGCGGGAATCCCCGGCCGGGAAGACGAGGTGCGGGCGATCGTGCGCGGCGCCCTGAAGGGACACGTCGACACAATGGAGGTAGATAGGCTCGGGAACCTAATCGCCCACAAGAAGGGCAAGGGACCGAAGGTGGTCGTGGCCGGACACATGGACGAAATCGGATTCCTCGTGTCCCACGTCGACGAGGAGACCGGGTTCCTGCGGATCGAGCCCGTGGGCGGGTTTGACCCCCGCACCCTGATCGCTTCCCGGGTCACGGTCCACGCCCAAGGGGGCCCCCTCACCGGCCTCATCGGGACGAAGCCGATCCACATCCTCACCGAGGAGGAGAAGAAGAAGGAGATCCGGATCCAAGACCTGTTCGTGGATCTAGGGCTCCCGGGGAAGAAGGTGGCGAGGAAGGTGCGGGTCGGAGACCCGGTGACCCTCGTCCAGTCGTTCACCCAGGTCGGGGACCTGGTGTCGGGGAAGGCCCTCGACGACCGGCTGGGGGTGTACGTGGGGATCGAGGCGATGCGGCGCGTGAAGAGACACCAAGCCGATGTCTACTTCGTGGGGACCGTCCAAGAAGAGGTCGGGCTGCGGGGGGCGCGGGCGAGCGCGTTCGCGATCAACCCTGACATCGGCGTGGCGCTCGACGTGACGCTCGCCTGCGACATGCCCGGGGTGTCCGCCCACGAGCAGGTCACCAAGCTCGGCAAGGGAGTGGCGATCAAGCTCAAGGACTCCGCGTCGATTTCCCATCCCGGCCTCGTGCGGTTCCTCGTCGACCTCGCCGAGAAGAAGAAGATCCCGTACCAGATGGAGATCCTCCCCCGGGGAGGGACCGATGCCGGCGCGATCCAATTGGCGCGGGAGGGAGCGGCGGTGGTGACCCTGTCCGTACCCACGCGGTACGTGCACTCTGTGGTCGAGGCGGCCCACGTCGACGACATCGAGGCCGCGATCAAGCTCCTCACCACGTTCCTCGAGAACTGCCACCAGGCCGACCTCAAGCTGTGACGGGCCACGGGGGAAGGAGGACCCCGTGAGACGGATCCTGTTCCGCGATGTGGACGTGATCGCCACGTTCGACCCGGAGGGCCGGGAGCTGCGGAGCGGGTGGCTCCTCGTCGAGGGGAATCGGATCGCAGCGCTGGGGGAGGGGGCCGCGCCAGCGGGCTCGTTCGACGAGGTCGTCTCAGGCCGGGATCGGGTGATGATCCCAGGGATGGTCAACACCCACCACCACCTGTACCAGACCCTCTTCCGCGCCGTGCCGGGCGCGGCGGATAAAGAGCTCTTCGACTGGCTCGTGTTCCTGTACGAGAAGTGGCGGGGGATCGACGAGGACGCGGTGCGCACGTCGGCGATCGTGGGTTGCCTCGAGCTTCTCCTCTCCGGATGCACGACGACCACCGACCACCTGTACCTCTTCCCCCGCGGGAAGGAGAAGCTCACCGACCTCGAGATCGAGGCAGCGCGCGAGGTCGGGATCCGCTTCCATCCCACGCGGGGCTCGATGTCCCTGTCCCGCGATGAGGGAGGCCTCCCCCCACCGGATGTCGTCCAGAAGGAAGAAGAGATCCTCCGCGACAGTGAGCGGATCATCGCCCGGTGGCATGACCCCTCGTTCGGGGCAATGGTCCGGATCGCCCTCGCCCCGTGCTCCCCGTTCTCCGTGACCCAGGAGCTGATGGGAGAGACCGCCGCTCTGGCTCGGGAACATGGGGTCCTCCTCCACACCCACCTCGCCGAGACGACCGACGAGGAGGAGTTCTGCCTGGCGAGGTTCGGGATGCGACCCGTGGACTACCTGGAGAGCGTGGGCTGGCTTGAGGGCGACGTGTGGCTCGCCCACCTCGTCTACATCACGTCGGACGACGTCCGGCGGCTGGCCCGGGCCGGGGTGGGCATGGCCCACTGCCCGAGCTCGAACATGATCCTCGGCTCGGGGATCGCTCCCGTCCCCGAGGCCCTCGCCGCCGGGATGACAGTGGGCCTCGGGGTGGACGGTTCGGCGTCGAACGACGCCTCGAACATGGTCCGCGAGGCGAGGCAGGCGATGCTCCTCGCACGGGTCAAGTACGGAGCCGGGGCGATGACCGCCCGCCAGGCGCTTGCGCTCGCCACCGTGGGCGGGGCGAGGGTCCTCCACCGGGACCAGGAGATGGGCTCCCTTGAAGCGGGAAAGTGCGCGGACCTCTCGCTGTGGGACCTCTCCGCCCTCGAGTTCGCCGGGGCGGCGGACCCCGTGGCCGCCCTCGTCCACTGCGGGGCCCAGTACGCCGACCTGGTGATGGTGAACGGCGAGATCCGCGTCCGGGGAGGCCGGCTCGTGGACGAGGGCCTGTACGGCTTCGTCCCCCGGCAGCGGGAGATCGCGCGGAAGCTGGTCGGTGGCGGACGATGAGGGTCGAGGTCCACGTGTTCTTCCCGTTCCGGGCCGAGATCGGAGATGGGCCGATCTTCCTCGATCTCCCCCCCGGCGCCGACGTCGCCCGGGCCGTGACCGCCCTGGTGGAACGGTACCCCCAGCTTCGGGAGCGAATCTTCGATCCCGGGGGCCGCATCCATCGCCACGTGTCCGCGCTGGTGAACGGCACGTCCGTCCAGTTCAAGAGCGGCTTCGCCTCTCCCCTTGCCGATGGCGACGTTCTCACCCTTCTTCCGCCGGTGGGCGGGGGGTGAGGTCCACCACCCAGAGAGCCCAACAGGGAGAACCGCGGTCCCGTCGGCTTGGTGGGTGGTGCAGGAGTTGAACCTGCGACCCCGCGCACGTCAAGCGCGTGCTCTACCGAGCTGAGCTAACCACCCCACAATGCAGTCTGCGAGTCGAAAGTCCACGAGTCAACCCAGTCCTCCCCGCGGACTTGCGACTGTTCTGGAGGCGGCGCCCGGATTTGAACCGGGGAATAAGGGATTTGCAGTCCCTCGCCTTTGCCGCTTGGCTACGCCGCCCCGGCTGGTGGAGGTGGGGGGAGTCGAACCCCCGTCCGAAAACCCCTTGGCTTCGGCTTCTACAAGCTTAGCCCGCGTTCTTGTTCTCGGGCGTCACACTCCCACGGGCGGGATCGATCGGCCCCCAGCCTTGTGAGGTTTCGCCCAGGCGGCCCAAGGCCAGCCACCTGGACTAGCCCGTCTTGTCGACGCCCAACGGCACCCCACGGGCGGGAGCGCCGCGGACGGCTTACGCCTAGTTCAGGGCGTAAGCAGGAACAGTTGCGTAGTCGGCGTTTGTTTGCCGTTCCGCCGGATTTAGGAGGAGACGGACCTCCGCTTGCTGCCTGGCCTCGGTGTTCCCGTCGAGACCGGTCACCCCCAAGCGACCCGATTATACTCCCGGTGGAGGCGATGGCCAATGGGACGGGCCCTCCTCCCTGGGCTCGGGATTGCCCTCGGGTTCGGGATCGCGTTTGGCTACCTCCTCTTCCCAGGGCCGTGCGCTCTGGCTGCAGCGGGGGCGGCCCTCGTTGCGGCAGCGTGGCGGCGGTCGGTGCCCCTGCTGTGGGTGGCCACCTTCGCCCTCGGCCTGGGCCTGCCCCAGCCTGCGGACCTCCCCCCCCACCTTGTGTTCCAGCTCCCCAACCTCCGCGAGGTCACGGGCCGGGTCCTCGACATCCCCGAGCCCCGCACCAAGAACGTCTCGTTCACCCTCGCCCTGGACAACCTCCCGGTCCTCCTGCTCGCTTACGTCCCCGCGGAGCCACCCGTCGCGCCGGGGGACCGGGTGAAGGTCATCGGCGGATGGGGGCTCCCCCAACCGGAGGGGTGGAGGACCAGCCTGGCCCGCCGCGGGATCCATGGGCTGTTCTGGGCAGATGAGGTCGAAATCCTCGCACCAGGACCGCCCTCGCTCACCCGTTGGGCGTCCCACGTTCGACAAGCCCTGCTTACTCACCTGTACCGGGTGGCCCCAGAGGGGACCGAGCGCGCTTCGCCGGCACTGGACCTGCTTGCGGCGCTCCTCGTCGGGGCACGGGGCAGGCTCCCGTCCGAAGAACAGGAGGCGTTCCGCTTGGCGGGTGTGGCGCACATCCTCGCGCTGTCCGGGCTCCACGTGGGGATCCTCGCCGCCGGGGGGTGGTGGCTCCTCGGCCTCGTGCGCATCCGGCCCGCGTGGCGGTACCTCGTCCTGGTGCCTGCGGTCGGGTTCTACGTCCTCCTCGGGGGAGCCCGGGTGTCGCTCGTCCGCGCGGCGATCATGTTCGCCCTCCTCGGCCTGTTCTGGCTCCTCTGGGAGCGGGGCTGGGTCCTGCGGAAGTGGCTCGATCCGCTCCAGGGGCTGGCGTTCGCCGCGGTCCTCGTCCTCACCCTCTGGCCATGGTCCGCCCTCGAGGCGGGGTTCCAGCTCTCGTTCCTCGCCACGGCAGGGATCATCGTGTTCCTCCCCACCTGGACGGGATCGGAGCTGCGCGCGCGCCTCCCCGGGTGGGCCCGCCGGCCGGCGGACCTGTTCGCGGTGACCCTGTGTGCCCAGATGGGGTCGATGCCGATCATCGGCTCCGTGTTCGGCTACCTCTCCCCGTACGGGCTCCTCGCCAACGTCCTCCTCGTCCCGTGGACGGGGCTCATCCTCTGGGGCGGGATCTTCCTCCTCGCGCTCTCCGCGCTCCCGGCGTCGATGCCGGTTGGGTCCTGGGCCGAACGGGTCCTCATCGCCCCGTACACGGCCGCAGTGCGCGGGCTCGCCTCCCTCCCTGGGGCGTCGCTCCCCGTCGGTCCGCAGCTCGGCCTGTGGTGGCTGTGCGCAGCACTGGGCGTCCTCCTCTTGCGAGCAGTGCTGGACGAGACCGGGCCAGGGCACGGGCCACTGCACCATCGAGCAGCGCCGCGGTGAGACGGCCGGTCGCGGCGAGTCCTACCTTGCGATTCTCCATAGCCGAACTGTGTTATCTCGGGACGTCGTCACCACCCGCTCGCCATCGGGGAACACGATGATGCCCCAGATGCTGTCCGTGTGGCCCGCGTACTCGGCCACCATCGTCCGCGACGCGACGTCCCACACCTCGACCTTTTTCGAGAACCCACCGACAACGATCCTCGTTCCATCCGGGGAGAACGCCATCGCGTACAGCGAACTGGCCCCCGCACCGCTCACCCTCTCAGAACGGAGCCGCACGGCTTCTTCCCAGGTGTCGGTGCGGTAGAGCCGGATCTCACCGGGGTTCGTGACGCACCCCAGGTACTGCCCGTCAGGCGAGAAGGTGACGAAGTACACGTTGATCCCCGCCTGGATCGCCTCCCGCCTCAGGCGCAAGGTGTCCACATCCCAGATCCGAACGTACCCGTCGCACCCGCTCGTGGCGAGCGTCCGGCCGTCGGGGGAGAAGGTCACGCACCGCACCCACCCCATGTGCGCCCGATCTTTGTTCTCGGCGTCCACCAGGCGTGGCTCGATGAACAGCCCGACCTCGGTCCACGTCTTCGTGTCCCACAACCGCACCGTCCCGTCGAACGCCCCCGACGCGAGGAGCATCCCGTCGGGGGAGAACGCCACCGACCACACGGAGAACCGGTGCGCGTACTTCTTGAACAGGAGCCGCCCCGAGGAGATCTCCCACACCATGAGGTGGCCGTCCTTGTCGCCCGCGGCGAGGAGCCGGCCATCGGGAGAGCTGGCCAAGGAGACCACGAACGCATCTGCGCCTCGCAGGGACTGAGTCACTCGGTTGGGACTCGCCCACGAGCGGATCTCCACGCTGCGCCCCTGCCCCACAGCGAACGTGTCGGATCCCACCCGCGCCAGGGCGTGCTCGTCGAACGTCCCTTCGATGACACCCTGGGCGACTCCCGGGATTCCAAGGGCCCCCCCCACGATCAGGACTACAATCGCCACGCATCGCATCATCGTTGACCTCCCAGGGGGCCATCCTAGCACATCCGCAGCCAATCCGGCTACCATCACTGACGATGGACCGCAAGCTGGCGTGGGTGGGACTGAACCTCCTGCCGTCCCTCACCCCGCGGCGGCGGGAGCTCCTCCTCCGTCGCTGCGGGGGGCCGGTCGAAGCGTGGGAGGCGCTGGCAAGGGGCTTGCCCGAGGACCTCCGCGCCCAGATCGGGGACAAGGTGACCTCCGAGTTCGCAGCGGCCGATCCGGAACAAGAGGTCCTCCGTGCGGCCCGCGCCGGGGTGGAGATCCTCACCCTCGACGACCCGGGCTATCCGGCCCCGCTCCGGCAGATCCCAACGCCCCCGCCTGTGCTATACGTGCGCGGAGGATGGGAACCGCGGGACGCGTGCGCGGTTGCGATCGTAGGCACCCGCCGCTGCACGAGCTACGGGAGGCTCGTGGCGAAGAAGCTCGCCGCGGAGCTCGCCGTCCACGGGGTGACGGTGGTGTCCGGCCTCGCCCCGGGGATCGACACCGCTGCCCACCAGGGGGCGCTCTCCGCCGGCCGCACGATCGCGGTGATGGGGTCGGGACTGGGGAACCCCTACCCGGCAGGGAGGGAACCGTTGATGGCGGAGATCGCCGGGCGGGGAGCGGTCATGTCCGAGTTCCCGTGGGAGATGGCGGGTGCACAGTGGACGTTCCCCCGGCGGAACCGGATCATCGCCGGGCTGGCCGTGGCGGTGGTCGTCGTCGAGGCCCCCGAGCGGTCGGGAGCCCTCATCACCGTGGACCACGCCCTCGCCCAGGGCAAGGAAGTCCTCGCCGTTCCCGGCCCCATCACCTCGGAGGCATCGCGCGGGTCGAACCGCCTCCTCCAGGACGGGGCGAAGCCCGTCTTGTCGGCCGAGGACGTCCTGGCCGAGCTGGGGATGCCGCCCCCGCCCGGTTCCGCTACCCCCACCCTCCCTCCCGAGGTCCAGAACGTGTACGAGCTCCTCTCCCAAGAACCCCTCGATCCGTCGGAGATCGTGTCCCGCACAGGCCTCCCCCACCCCCGGGTCTCCCAGATCCTCCTCGATCTCGTCCTCGCCGGCCGCGTCCAGGAGTTGCCGGGGCGGAAGTACATCCGCGCGTGAAGTGTAGCTTCTATCACAGAACAGAAAAGGATTCCGCGCTATACTCCTCCCGATGTCCCGCGGACGACGGACGCGTGGGCCGTCCCTTGGGGACGAAGAGGAAGGATGGACCTAGGGAGGCAACGATGAAGAAGATCATGGTGTTCATGGCGGTCTGTGGCTTCGCCTTGACCGCGTGGGCGGCGCCGCAGAGACTGGCGGTAATCCTCGATGCATCGGACTCGATGAACCTCGCCCTCAACGGAGGGCCAACGCGGTTTGAGTGGGCGAAGGAGGCCGTGATCCTCGGCCTGGACTGCCTGGCCGCGGACACGCTGCTCGCGGTCGCAGTGTTCGGCCACCGGATCCCCAAGACGCAAGAGCCTGCAACCTGTCGAGACATCGAGCTCGTCGCGTCGCTGGCAACCTATGCGGCGGCAGAGCGGGCTGCCCTCACTGCGCGGATCGCGAGCCTGACGGCGATGGGGAAGACACCCCTTGCGGAGTCGCTCCGCTTCATCGCAGCCCGCGTCCCGCCCCCGGCGCGGATCGTGCTCCTCACCGACGGGGGAGAGACGTGCGGCGGTGACCCGATCACCGAGGCCCGGCGCCTCGCTGCATTGGGGTACACGGTCGACATCGTCGGCTTTGCCCTCACCCCCGAGACGGAGCGCTTCCTGCAGACGATGGCCGCTGCGGGAGGTGGCCAGTTGGTGGTCGCGCGCGACCCGGCGGACCTTGCCGCCACGTTCTGCGAGGCCGTGGCCCCGGTCACTCCACCCCAGGCTGTGATCCCCGATTGCCTTGCCAACTACAAGGTGGATCCGAAGATCGTGGCCCTTCTCCTGGAGCAGCTTCCGTATCCCGTGTGTACCGATCCGATGTGGCACGTGATCCTATGTTTCCTCGAGCAGAATCCACCGGCCAAGATCATCGTGGGAACGGAGGGGGACGACGTTCTGTTCGGGACGCCGGACAACGACCTCATCCTCGGACTGGGCGGAGATGACCAGATCTTCGGGTTCGCCGGAAACGACCTCCTCATCGGCGGCCCGGGGAACGACCTCATCCAGGGGGGCGACGGCGACGACCTGATCCTCGGCGGGCCAGGCAACGACCTCCTGTTCGGTGGCGCCGGCGATGACACCATCTACGGAGAGGACGGTGACGACCGGATCGAGGGCGAAGCGGGGAACGACAAGCTGTTCGGCGGCCCGTGCAACGACACCATCCTCGGCGGTCCTGGCTGCAACGTAATCGACGGTGGCCCAGGGCAGAACTTCGTTTACGACGAGGGGACCTGCGCGCCCACCCCGCTGCCTCCGGCCTGCACACCACCCTGTGCGCCCACTGCTCCACCGCCCCCCACCCCGCCCGCCTCGCCCACGTGTGAGGTGGCGCCCGAGGTGAAGACCGTCGTCGAGGGCGGGAGCATCGTTCTGCGCGCGCTCGTTCACGACCCTGATGGGGACGCGGTTCGCGTAACGTGGTCGGCTCCGCAGGGCCAGTTCTCCGATCCCCACGCGTTCGAGCCGACCTACTGCGCACCGTGGGTCAAGTCCTGCGATGGTGAACTCGTGGAGATCACGCTCACAGCGGTCGACGCCTGTGGAGCGGAAGCGGTGGACAAGCTCGTCCTCCACGTGCTCAACGTGAACCATCCGCCCGTGGTGGACGCGGGCCCCGATCTTGCCGTGGACGAGGGCGGACAAATCCGGCTCCTGGCGTCGGCCACAGACCCCGATTGCGATGAGCTGACCTACCTGTGGACGATCGCCTGCGGCCGGGGATCGCTTGACAACCCGCGGGCGCTCCAGCCCGTCTACACCGCCCCCCTCACCAGCCGGTGTGAGGGGGAGACGGTCGAGCTCACCCTCACCGTCACCGACGCCTGCGGTGCGATTGCCAAGGACACCGTGCGGGTCCACGTGCGAAACCTGAACAGGCCGCCGTGGGCGGACGCCGGGCCAGACCTCCAGGTGCCGGAGAAGGCCCAGATCATGATCCTCAGCCAAGCCGGAGATCCCGATGGCGAGAAGCTCACCGTGACGTGGTGGGCGAGCGCGGGGACGCTCCTCAACGCGGACACCCTGTGCCCGATCTTCGTCGCCCCCGAGGTCGAGGGCTGTGACGACATGCTGGTCACGGTCACCCTGTGCGTCATGGATCCGTGCGGCGCTGTCGCGCAGGATTCACTGGTGATCAGGGTCCTCAACGTGAACCAGCCGCCACAGGTCAAGGCAGATCCGTAGAGACACGCCATCTCACGATCCGACACGGGGCCGCCCTCGGGCGGCCCCGTTCGTGTTCGGACCATCCCGCGGAGGTCAGCCCCTGCCCAGCTTGTCCCTGATCTCCCCCAGCGTGTCCAGAATCCGGAACACCACGATCAAGAGCTCGCACCAAATGCGAACCGCAAGCGGGCCGAGGAAGAGGGTGAGGATCCCCGCCAGGACTTGCCCTCCACCGCCGAGAGGCGCCGATGCACCGCTCACGATCCCGACCAGGCCCAGGATGACGCAGGCAGCAACACCGATCCAGAAGATGACCTGAATCGCGATGGGAGTGAGCATCTTCCGAAACGCGAGGTACTCTTGCACGGTGAACCTCCTTTGGGAGGAGTATAGGGAGGCGTGCTCAGGGAGCGCAACACGGTCGGTCGTCCCCACCGACCCCCGCGCACCACACCCGCTCGGCGGGACAGAAGAGCTGGACGAGCTCCGTGGCAACGGCCTCCCCGATCGGGTTCTCGCCGCGGGCGAGGAAATGGGCGAGGTGGGCGTGGAGGCACTTCACGCCCCGGGGACCCGCCAACCCGGCGATCCCCGTCTCCAGCCGGTCGAGGGCGCCCGCATTCCGGAGGAAGTCCAGCTCCTCACGGGAGAGGAGGGCGCGCCGCTCATCGCGGTAGGCATCGTGGGCCGCCCGGTACCGGGCGGCGAGGCCGGGATCCCTGGCAAGGCGGGCTTCGAACCGCTTCACGCCCCCCGCCGACTCCAGGCGCGCCACCGTGGCGCAGAGGAACGGGCACGAGAGCCAGAACAGGGTCGGGAACACGACGAACCTTTCTCCATCCCGATGGAGAGGGTGGGTCACCACCACCTGGGGATACCCGTACGGGCAGCGGCGCGCGACACCGATCGCCGCGACGGGCGGTCGCCCAAGCTGCCACGCCACGGTGGCCCGATCGCGCGGGGCGAGCACGTCTACGGCCCGTCCTGACAGGCGGACAACGAGTGGGCCAATGCCCACTCCCGCAGGGAAATCCCCTCCGCCGCCGGCTGGCCGAGGGGGCGGAACGCGTCGAGCACCGTGTGGACCCCATCCTCGACCGTCACGTTGCGCCCGCTAAGGGAGGACAGATCCCCCACCGGTCCAGGACGGGATGGGACGCCCCGCGGGTCGTACCCCGGGCGGAGGGCGAGGAGAACCTCCTCCATCGCGATCATCCCGTCCGGGAAGAGGAGGAGCGTCCCGTGATGGAGGAGGGCCCGCCGCCGGAGCTGGGCCGATCCGGAAACCTTGAGCCCCCGCACGAACACGGCCCCCTCCCGGGCCTCAGCGGGCAGCCCCCACCTCTCCTCCAGGGCCTGGGCGAGGAGGGCCGTCATCCGGTCCTGCGATAACCGGACCGACGTCCACGGCCCCACGAGGGGGAGGAGAAGCGAGAAGTTCAGGTTCCCGGGGTGGTGGTACACTGCCCCTCCACCGGAGGGCCTCTGAAGCGCGGGGATCCGCAGCCGGGAGCATGCCCCGAGGTCGACCTCGTCTTCGATCCTCTGCCCCCTCCCCACGACCACGCACCGCGGGTTCCGCCACACCCGCAGGGTGGGAGGGACCCCTCCCCGCGCCACCTCGCGGAGGATCGCCTCGTCGAGGGCGAGGTTGAGCCAGGGATCGCGGTACGCGAGGTCGAGGAGAACCCTCATCGCAGCCCAGCGTAGATCTCCGCTGCTCGAAGCGAGGTGCGGGCCAACGGCTCGGCCACCACACCGCGGAACCCCAATTCCCGCGCGCGCTGGGCCCAGCGATTGAACTCCGCGGGGGGGACGTAGCGGGCCACAGGGAGTTGCCGCGCCGTGGGTCGGAGGTACTGCCCCAACACCACCACATCCACCCCCGCGGTGCGGAGATCCGCGAGCGCCTCGTCCACCTCCGCCTCCGTCTCCCCCAGCCCGAGGAGGAGAGAGCTCTTTGTGACCACTCCCGGTGAGATCTCCTTCAGGGTGCGGAGAACGGACAGGGAGAGATCATAGCCTGCACGGCGATCGCGAACGGCCGGGGCCAGGCGCCGCACCGTCTCCAGGTTGTGACCCACCACGTGGGGGCCAGCGGCAACGATCGCGTCCAGGGCGCCCCTCTCCCCCCCAAAGTCGGGGATGAGGGCTTCCACGGTCGTCTGCGGCGCCCTGTGGCGGAGGAGACGGATTGTGGCCACATAGTGTCCCGCTCCCCCATCGGGGAGGTCATCCCGATCGACCGAGGTCAGGACGGCATGACGGAGCCCGAGCTCCCGCACGACCTGCGCCAACCGGAAGGGTTCCGTGGGGTCGAGGGGAGCGGGTCGGCCATGTTCCACAGCACAGAACCGGCACGAGCGGGTACAAACGTCGCCCAAGATCATGAACGTGGCCGTCCCCTGCCCCCAGCAGGTGGGGAGGTTCGGGCAGCGCGCCGAGCGACACACGGTGTGGACTGCGAACTCAGCGAGCACTCCCCCCACGCGCCGCGCCGTCGGCCCGGCTCCGGCAGGGACCGCCACCTTCAGCCAATCCGGCATCCCCCCCTCCACTCGGCGATCACCTCCCCCCCAACGGGGACGAACTCCACCCCCAGCACATCCGCCGCTGCAGCGCGGAGGGAGTCCCTTGCCCGCGCCAGCGGGATCGGCCGCCTCACGAGGTCGACGAGGGACACCGCCTTCGCCCCGGCGATCCCACAGGGGACGATCCACTGGAAGCCGTTTGGCTTGAGGTCCACGTTGAGGGCAAGCCCGTGCATCGTCACCCAGTGGCGCACGTGAATCCCGATCGAACCCAGCTTGCCCTGGTCGTTCCACACCCCCGGAAACCCCGGCCGTCGGTGCACCTCCACCCCGAACGCGCGGGCGGTCCGGATCATGATCTCCTCGAGGGCCCACACGAAGCGCCGGAGGTCCCTCCCCCGTTCCCGGAGATCGAGGATCGGGTAGAGAACGAGCTGACCAGGACCGTGGTACGTTACGTCGCCCCCCCGCTCCACCGGGAACACCTCCACCCCCCGTCGCGCCAGCTCGTCGCGGGAGAGGAGGATGTGCCCCTCGTTCCCGCTGCGGCCGACCGTGATCACCGGGTCGTGTTCGAGGGCGAGGACGACATCGGGCGCCTTCCCCTCCCGCCGCAGGGCGTGAAGGCGCTGCTGGAGGGCGAGTGCTGGGCCGTAGCGAATGCGGCCGAGGTCGATGAACAGAACCGCGCTCACCCCTCCCTCAGGCGGGCGATCGTCTCCCCAGGGTGGGTGATCTGCCCTTCCGCGACGATGATCCGTTCGAGCATCCCGGCGGCGGGAGCCTCGATCACGAACACCGCCTTGTCCGCCTCCACCTCCGCTATTGCCTCGCCCGCCTCGACCTCCCCCCCGGCTGGCACAAGCCAGCGCACGAGCTTCACCTCGCCCACCTCTCCAAGGTCGGGCACAACGATGTCCACCCTCGCCTCCTTTGCCCCCCATTCTAAGGGCCAATGTTGCCGCCACAACAGGACCGCCCCAGTAGGGGCGGTCGCGATCCGAGGGACACCGCGGCGCGTTCAGATCCTAGGGCGCTCTACGATCACCTCGTGCCCCATCCCCCCGCACCCTCCCTCCTGCAGGGGGGCGTTGCACAAGCCACGGTAGCAGGCGCCGTTTTCAGGTTGGAACAGACCGTACGCCCGCGGGTCCCCCCCCTGATCGGCCAGGGCTCGCGCTACGTAGTAGTCGCCGTGGATGAACCGTAGCCACTGCTCCATCGCCCGCGTGACCTCCTCGGCTGGATACCCGTTGCGGACCAGATAGGCCCCCAGGCCACGCGCTGTACGCACCACGTTGCAGATGAGACCGCCCCGCTCGCAGCAGCAGCGCGCGAGGGGGTTGTCGTCACAGCACGGAGCGGCCAACGGGGCGAGGGCGGCCTCAAGGATCTCCGCTTCCGTCGCTGTCAACTGAAGGGTGTCGTACCACGTGGCGAACAACTGAGCGTTCGTCCACGCGAGCGGGAGCCCGTACACCGTCGGTAGTCCCTCCTGGGGCACGTTCTCGGTGTAAAGCGGCGCGATCGACGGGGCGCCCTTGGAAGGAGCCAAGGCTGCCATTCCCCCGATGAGCGCACTCCCCGCAACCACGAGGAGGATGCCCCTGCGGATGGCCCTACTCCTCACGCGGATCTCGCTTTCCAGCATCGAACCTCCTTCTCATCCGTTCCACGGGAATGTGATCCTTGATGGTGGAGAGGGTGTCGAGCGTGTGTGCAGGAAGCGTGAACGCATTCAGATGCCGTTGGATTGTTCTTTGTGGATGGGCATTGTGACCCCACCCCACTCGGGATGGATAGCGCAGGAAGCCTTGGGGAGGGAGGGCGCCGCCGGCCTAGCCACGAGGCGCCTGATCGCGGGGCGCGTTCACCGGATCAAACTCAACGCCTGCCAGCCCCGCCAGCCGGCGCCTGTGCGCGGCAGCGTTCCTCAGCTCGCGGGTGGCAATGGCCTCGTACCGTTGGACCACCGGATCCTCGCCCGGATCGACAAGCTCGTTCAGGCAACGCCGAACCCGTCGCGCCGCCTTTCGCCTCAGCTCGGCGAACGCTGCCCGTTCGCGGTGAACCTTCGCCTGTTCCGTTTCGACCGAGTGATCCACGGGATGGAGCTTCCGGAACTGCTCGATCTCGTGGGGAGTCCACTGCCGCCTCCTGGCCACTGGCACGCGCCCTTCGTCCACCCCGTCAGTCGACGGCCTCGATCCGAATCGAACCGTTGCTCGTTCGGAGGTCCATCTCGGTCAGGGCCGGAGGATTGAGGACCGCGTTCCAGTCCTTTCCCTCAGTGTCACCCACCAGGGCAAGGTCCGAGGTGATGCTCCCGTTGGTCACGGTAGCGCGGAACGCGATCGACAACCGCCTCGGCACCCGCACGACCACGCTGCCGTTGCTCGTTCGCAGTCGATGAAGGCCGATCCCTTCCGGGTGTCCGGCGTAGTGGACCCACCCGTTGCTCGTCTCGCCGTCGACCCCACCTCGCACCCCCTCGAGGCGGATCTCGCCGTTCGAAGTGCGAACCGTGAGATCTCCCACGCGGT
>JACIWJ010000015.1 GCA_014361015.1 Candidatus Bipolaricaulota bacterium
GCGCCATAAGGGTGAAGCTCCGGTTGCAGCAGTCCGGTTGCGGGTAAAACACGACGACGGCCGCTCCCGAAGCCTCCTCGACATCAGCCCAGTTACAGCTGATCTGCTCTTTGGAGAGAGAATATGTGCCACAGCTGGGATCCTCGACCGAAAGGTTGATCGCCTCCCATGGATCGGGGCAGCCCCGCAAGTTCGGATCGCGGATCCTGAAGAAGGCCCTGTATTCGCTGCCGAACCAACGACTATCCGGGTCCAGGCGGATCTCAGGCGGATAGTTGATGTACACGTCGACACGGGCTCCACCTACGCTGCCGCACCTGTCGCTAGCTACAGCTTCAGCGCAGCTCTTGATGAGCTCCTCCTCGCCGGTGTAGGACACACGGTACGTCGCCAAGCCGTACTGACCTTCGTAGATGTTCTGTTCAACACAATAGGCGGTGAGGCAGCCTGCTGCCTCTGCCACCTCACTGAAGTCCAACAGATTTGGACGGGGTCCTGGATCGTATGCACTGACGTAGAACTCCGCCTCCTCCCCGTAGTTCATCACGATTTTAGTTGGGTCGAAGACGCGAACTTCTGGCGGCGCGTTGCCCTCGCATTCAGGGTTTTCGGTGCACTTGCAGTCCACCCACTCGCTGATCTGCAGCAGGGTTTCCTTGATCTCGATGGGAAGATTCCACGCGAGCTCGACCTTCGTCCCTGCGCGGTACTCCCGGAATGTGGTCCAGATCGAACACGATCGCTTCGGATCAACGGGCGGGCTTTCGCCAGGCTGGGTGGCCGTCAACGTGTCAAACCACACAATGCCTTCTGCAGCAGCCCTAATGGTCACCCCCAAGTACTGAAAGCTCGGGGCCTCGCAACATGGTTTACATCTACAAACCGCCTCGGCAACGCGCCACGTCTCCAGGAAGGTGATCTCCACCTTGAACAGACTGAGGATCTGTCCAACGACGGGCACCGTCTTCACGACCTTCCGCACCAGTTTGGCCGGTACGGAAAGGGAGACCTCCCGTTTTCCAAACTCGTACTCGAAGCCAGCCGTGCAGTCAGCAAGAGCGAAGCTTGACGTGCCGAGCACGGCGATCAGCACCAGCAAAAGCGCGCGTTTCATCGCCCACCTCCGTTCCAGATCACCCCAAGGAGGGTTGCCAGACCCACCGTGGCGGCGATGACCTCGGGTTCACCGTTTCCGTCGAGGTCGGCCACGAGCACAGGACCTGCCGCCACGTCGAGGCGCCTCGGCTCGCCCCATCCCCCTTGCCAGGGCAGGAGGAACACCCCACCCCCGGCCGAGGTCGTGTGGACAAGGTGCGGGACCCCGCCGAACACACCCACCCCTGCACCAAGAAACGGCCAGGGCGTCTGGTCCTCGGGAAAGCCCGGCACCTCCTCGACCACAGGCCCGCTGGAGGAGAGGGCGATCCCCGCCACCACCCGCTCGATGAACAGCACCACCTCGTCATTCTCAGTCTTCGCCCCCAGCTCGACCGCCAGGACCACCGGGTCGGGGATCCCATCCCCGTCCAGGTCGCCCGCGGTCATGGTCAGGGGGAGGGCCTCAAGCTGAAGGAGGGGATGGGAAACCACAAGCCTGCGGCCTGGGAACTTGACCTCCACCAGGTCGGCGTACTCCCCGATCGAAACGGCCCACAGCCCACCATCTCCTGGAGCAAGGAAGCTCACCTCCCCCGCTGGCCAGGGATAGGTGCCCAGGTTTCGACCGCTCCACAGGACCAAGAGTTTCCCTTTGGCCGGGATGGCCACGTCCATGAGGCCATCCCCATTGAGGTCAGTTGCCACCACCACCGGCAGGCTCTCCTCGCTCAACCGCCACCGGTCCAGGATCTCTCCCGTGGCGGCGATGGCCACAAGCTCGGCCGGAGCCTTTTCCTCAGGAAGCAGAAGGATGTAAGCCACGCCGGGAGTCAAAGCCCCGGCTGTAGGAACCCGGCCCAACGAGGCAAGGGGCTGATAGACCAAACCGCCTCGGCCATCGTTCCACCAAACTCCCACGCCGCGTTGGCTTGTGTCCGCGGTCAGGATGTCCGGATGCCCGTTTCCCGAAAAATCGCCCACCGCCAGCAGCGTCCCGGGGAGAGGGTGCAGGCTTGTCCCCGAGGGCGTCCCGCCGTTCAGGTAGACCCGTACGCGCCTTCCGACGAAGGGGGCGAAGACGACGTCCAGAAGGCCATCGGCGTTGAGGTCCACAAAATACGGCTTGGTCAAGATGCCATCAGGGACAACGAGCGAGATCACGGGCTCCAGGAACCCACCCTGCCCATCGCCGGGAAGAAGGAGGTACTCGGAAAAACCTGTGGATCGCTGCACGAGGAGGTCGGGGATCCCGTCTCCCGTGAGGTCGGCCACCGCATGCTGCCACAAGGGAAACCCCGGGTCGCGGAAGAAACTCTCCGTATACCCGTCCTCGCGTCTCAGGGCGGTAACGATCCCGGAGGGGGTCAGAACGACCAGGTCAAGGAAGCTATCCCCGTCCAAGTCGGCCACCTCTACTCCCTGTACCTCCCCGACCCGGGAGGTGAACTGTGGGCCCTCCTGAAACTCGCCCCCGCCGCTTCCCACGAGGACCTGGACCATCTCCCCTGTGGAGACCACAAGATCGTAAAGACCATCGCCCGTCAGATCGCCCGCCCAGCGAAGGCCCCACGGCCCCTCGGCCAGCTGGACCAAGCGGGGGCTCGCCAGCCCCTCGGGTGCGCTCAGCCGGTACAGGCGGGTGGGGCTGTCCTCCTCCGCCGCGGTGAACAGGACCCCGCCGTCCGCAGCCCTAAGCTCGGAGATGTACAACCCTTGGGGGTGAGGAACGCTTCCAGCGCGGGCGAACTCGCCACCGCCCAGCCCCCGCAGGAGGTAGAGCCGAAGACCCCTATCTTCTCGAGGCCCGCCGTAGCCGCGGACAACAAGGTCAAGGATCCCGTCCCCGTCCAAGTCCACCAGGGCACCGGTGTGGACAATGACCTCGATCGGGACAAACAGCTTGCCCTCCCGCTCCTCGAGCTCATAGGGCTGCCAGGGAACCTCGGGGGAGTCCGAAACGGGCCGATAGGGAATCCGCTTTCCTTCGACGTACTCCTCCACCTCCAAGTACAACCAAGGGCCGGGGTTGAATCCGCCCTGCCCGTCGCCGAACCACACCTGAACTCGGCGGTCACTGGCCACCACAAGGTCGGGCCACCCATCCCCATTCCAGTCGTGAACGCCAAGGAGCGCACCTAGACCGATGCCGGGAAACGAGAGGGCAAAAGCCTCCCTCAGTACCACTGCATGGCCCAGGATCTCCTCCACTCCCCGTGGGAAGACAGGCCCGGAAACCCCGCTGGCTCCCACGGCCAGCGCCACGGCCACCACGATGCCCAACCGTCGCTTCTCCCTCATCCGCCACCTCCAGCCTCCTCGATCAGTCCGAACGTAGTGTACTCTTTCCCCCCCCCGGTCTGTCAAGCCTCAAAGGGCTTATCTTGCAAACATTTTCTTGATCGACCAGGAAGTCGCTTCTCCCTCCTCTAGTGGGTGGTAGGTGGAAGAATGGGGAAATTCACCCCCACCCGGTCCTCCCCCATTGAGGGGGAGGGGAATTTAAGACAAGCTCACCTTGATGGTGACAATGGCTAGAACCTCGGTGGTGGCACCACACTTGTCCCGCAGGGTTAGGGAGAGCTCGTCCACAATCACATCCCTTTCCCGCACGGCTCCGCAAAGGTCCTCGTCGGTGAGCCCGCCCGGCGTGTAGAGGGCCACAAGCGAGCCCAAGAACGCGGACAAGTTCGCGGCGTAAACGGATGGGATGCCATAGCCTTCGATGGTCACAGGGTCACCGTCAGGATCCCAACGTTGATCGGTTGGAAGACCACGGGCGTGCGGACAAGGCCGGTTGGGCTGAGGATGACCGTGGTCTCCCCCTGCAGGTAGGGCGGGGAAGCCTGCGGCGGCTGGTTGCCCACCACGTGGACGGTGAGGGTCGCCTGGTCAGAGTTGCCGTCCGGGTCGGTCACCGTGAAGGGAACCGAGTAGGTACCAGGGCACAGGGTTTCATCCGCCGAGACCTCGACCTCGTAGAGGTGGCCGCCCCATGCGTCGTCTTCCTCCCGTGGCGCCTGCTCGCCCACCACCTGCACCGAGATCCCCGGCGGCGGGTCGAAAGCGAAGCTGTGGGAGAAGCTGTCCGGATCCTGAACGTAGAGGATGGTCCGCGCGGTGGCGCCCCAGTTCACCCAGGCCGAGCCACTGTGCGGCCGCGGGGGTTAAACGATTTCCAAGAGGAACATCGCCCTGGCAGGGCCTTCATAAGGGGGGCCGCCGGGGAAAACGTAGTCCTGACACTCGAACTCAACTAACCAGTACCTCTGCCGCGAATCTGCTGTCCAGGACCAGGTCCCCTCGACCCTGCCCATTCCCTGCACCGGAGTAAAGGTGCCAGGACCTCGAACTTGCCGGAGCTCAAGCCAGTCTCCATCTGGATCGCGGAACGAGAGGGTCAAGCGCACCTGTGCGCCGAACGGAATCCTGATGGGGGAGGAAGCCGGCGGAAAGCTCTCGTACTTCTCGAACGACGGCATGCCGTCCTTCAGCTCCAGGTTCCATTTCTCGCTGAAGCCCCACGCGTCGGTCGCCGTCAGGGCGAGCATAAACTGGCGAGGAATCGCTTCACTGCTTGGGGAATACTCGAGCTTCACCTGCCTACCGTAGCTGTCATCCAGTTTAAAGGCGTCTGTACAACCAACTTCCCGCTCGGCAACGTTCCAGGGATGCGCGAACAGAAACTTCCCACCTCCGCTTGAATAGGCGGACAGTCGCAGCCTCTCCGCAAGCGTTCGCTCGACACAGGCCGCGTAGAAGTCGCGGTCAGTCACGGTCGCAATAACTGTGTAGACCCACTTATCCCGCCTGATCTGCTGCCATTCCTTTTGGTTAACGGTGATCTTCGGGCGGTGGATGGAGATCACAGGAACTTCGACACTTGTGCTCTCATCGCACTCATCCGTGGCCATGACGACGATGCTGTCGAGGTCAGAAGGAACCCGCACCTTGGCCCCAACGATTCTCCCCTGCTTGTCGTAACTAAGCTCCTCGACCGCTGCGCCCAATTCGGTCTCTGACACACCAACTTTCCACACATCCCCGCGGCGGTCGAAGATGGTCACAAGAAACTCACGTGCTTCGCCTTCCGGGACAACGAAAGCGGGGTCCGTAGACAACTGTGGCGCGTGCTCTTCCGTGCACCCTTCACGCGGGTTGCATTGGCAGATACCCGCAGCGTCTAGGCTCACAGACGCCTTCGCGAACTCAAAAGGCAGATCCACTCCAGGGCGAAAACCCAGGCTCCCTGTGTAGTTATGCACGGAAAGCTCCACCGCACCTGGCCAATTGCAAAGGTCCGTCCCGCCCACTCCTTCGCGCGGCCGCCAGCTGCTCCCAGATGCAACGAGAGCGCTGATTCGATCCCCTGCGGGAGGGCACTTCACCCCATAGATGTACTCAAAAGGAAGGCTCACGATCTGAAAGAGGTTGAGCAAGGCAAACGCCCGAGCGTTGGGACCGCTGCAACACGGAAGGCCAGTCAAGCAGAAGCAGTCGAGTCTAGTGTTCAGAGTATCCGTGAGGGTCCACTCGAGTGTAAGATCGGGAACCCCTGCCAGCTTCAGCAGTTTCGCCACAATGCCAGAGAGAGGCAGCGACACAGATATTTTTGTCTTCTCCCACTCTGCATGAATTCGATCGCCACACGGGGTGTGCTCATCAGCGGTTCCCGAGGCAGCGACCAACCCTGCTAGCACGGTTCCCAAGACTAGCCTTAGAACCACTCTCATCGTGCACCTCCGTTCCAGAGGATCCATAGGTGAGGGGCAAGCCCGGTCGTTGAGCCGATAAGTTCCGACATCCCGTTGCCATCGAGATCGACTGCGGCGAGGGGACCTACCCCCACCCCTAGCGGCACTGGCGGGGAGAACTGACCCGCTCCGTTGTTCCAGAGGATGTGCAGCCACGTGCCGCTGACAAGCGAAAAAGCGAGGTCGGGGGCACCGTTTCCGTCGAAGTCGGCTACAGCGAGGCCGGTGAAGGGGTGGGGCACATCGCCGCGCAAGACCTCCCATTCCCTTAGGCCTTGCGAGGAGAACCCCACCGCCATGACCACCGCGCTTTTCAAGGTTTTCCCCTCGATCACGGGCATCCAGCACAGGGCAACCGGGTCGAGCTGGCCATCACCATCGAAATCCGCTGCACCCAGAGCCACTGGTATCCCCTGAAGCTGGAACGGATCTCCCCGAACGGTTATCCCCTGCGGGTCGAGGGACAGGGCATAGATCTCAGCAAACTCCGCAGTAGACACCACGAAGACGTCACACCCCCCTTCTGGATTCGCAGGGCCACACCACGCCAGGCTCAGCTCGCCCGCCGTCCAGGGGTACCGCTTGACCTCCTGACCAGACCAGGCGATCACAACCTCGTTTGGTCCGAGGGCGAGGACGTCCGGCTCGCCGTCGCCGTTAAAGTCGCACACGCACAACGCTCCTCGGGGGTCGTTGAGCATTTCTAGCCGCAACACAATGCGCCCGGTGCGGTCCAAGACCACGAGTTCTCCCGTGGTAGTTACTGTTCTCGTCATCCAATCAAATTGGGTCAGTTGGTTGAGGACGTAGACGCGTCCGTCGTAGATCTTCACCGCCACCGGCGAGTACTGGGCGCGGTGAAACTCCTCGCGGATCAGACCGCCCTGACCGTCATTCCAAAGGACTTTGAACCCTTCCCTGTCCCACACGAGGATGTCCGGTGCCCCGTTTCCCGAAAGATCACCGACAGCAACGAGGGAAACAGCATCCATGGGCACAAGGGATTCGCCCCCTGGATGCGTGAAGTAGGCCCTGAGGGTGGTGCCGCTTGCGGTTAGCAAGTCCGTCCGCCCGTCTCCGTCCAGGTCGACCGTGATGAGTCCTATTTCATCGATTCGGTATTCAGAGCCGTGGTAATGGAAGCCCGTAGGGCTGGCCCCGCACAACACGGCCCAACGAAATGGGCCAACCGGGAAGAGGATATCAACCATCCCGTCCCCATTGAAGTCACCCAAGTGGACCTCTGTACCCCACGGCTCCCTTTCGATAACCGGGCCAAGGACGAACAGGGAGTCCCTCTGGAACCAGACTTCGATGCCCTTGGATGTGAGTACGACAAGGTCCACCAGGCCGTCGTTATCCACATCCACGAGCTTCACCTGCAAGACTTTACCCAGGACAGAGCGGAGCCAGACGGGCTCGGAGAGAGTTAGCTTGAAGCCGCGGTATTGCCCAATCATCACCCCGACTTCGTCTGGATCACGGACTACAACGATGTCAGGGATCGCATCCCTGTTTACGTCATCGAGCAGATCTGCTCTTGCTCCGGCAGGGAGCACCTGCACAAGCTCCGGGGGCGCCCACTGGAAAGGGCCTGTTCCCCTAAGCTGCCACACCTCCCACGCCTGGGGAGTGCGCACTCCGAGCACTAGATCGAGTTGGTTGTCCCGAGGGTTAATTGTCGAGAGAGCCCAAATACGAATGTGGAGCCCGGACTCATCCCTACCGGGCAGAGGAAGCTCCAGGGTCTGAGCCCTCCGCAGGAGACGATCACCCTTATTCTCGAATACGATGAGCTCGTGGAACCCGGTTTCGGTGTTGATCACCGCCGCGACGACATCCAAGTCGTCGTCACTATCCAGGTCCCCTACAGTACCGAGAAGGGGAAAGAAGTCACCCACCGGCTGGATTTCGCGGAAACCATCTTTCCGGGGACCTAAAAGGAAGGAGTACGGGCTTGGCATCCCCTCTCGGAACATGCCGCCTTCTTGCCCCCACAGTACCCCTAGGTACTGACGGTCACCCCAGATGATCTCGAGGTGTCCGTCACCGTCCAGATCGCACGTGCCCAGGACTCGGACGTGCTCGGCAGAGCGAAACACACGCACAAAGCCAAGGACAACCGCCGGAGGTAATCCCTGCCCAGCACTTCCGCAAGCACCGCAGGGGCGACGGCCCAGAGCATGGACACCAGTAAGATCCCGGCTAGGAACCTGTGGGGGAATGCGGTGGCCCGTGGACTTTCGCTATCTTGCCCAGCAGATCGGATGTGAGGCAAGGACTGGCGTTCGGAAGCGCGATCTTGTCTCCCTCTTGCGCTGAGACCGGGGATGGACCGCGGAGATCTGGTCCTGTCCTCAAGCCCCAGGCCGATCACCGCCTTCCGAACATGAACCTCAGCCGGACTGACCTGCGCTGTATTCATAATAACCACCCTCCCAACGCGTCTCTTCTATAAGTGTCCCTCCCCCACCACAGCGATCGGGTACAACCGGCATCACACTCTTGCTCCCTGTACAGTACAGCCGCGGCGGGGTGCTGATCCGCACCAAGAGGTAGGCAAGGGAGCTACCGCCCCAGGCGTCCTCAGCCCGGAACCCGGCCAGCCGCCACGAGCTGCCCCCGTACGCCTGGGGCACCGTCCAGCTCCAGGTGCCGCTTGCCTCGCCCTCCCCTGTTACCGGCGTGAACGCGCCCGGGCCGGAGATCTTGGTCAGGGTGATCTGGTCCCCCTCCGGGTCGGTGGCGCGGACGACGGCCTCGACGGTCTCTCCGGGCCTGGCCTTGACCTCGCGGGGGGACACGTTCAGCTCCGGCGGGTTGCCTTTCACCGTGAGGGTCCAGACGCCGTAGTCGGCAAATCCATACTGATCTGTCAACGGGTTGTACTCAACCACTGCGAAGGGGAACTCGTGCGTCCCTACGGGAATCGGATATCGAGGCCACGAGCACCATGGATACTCGCACGCAAAATCCAGGCTGTATACGCCCTCCCTGTGCTGACCCCGCATGCCCCGTGCAAAAGGAACCCAATACATGTCGATCGCCCTACTGCAATCCCAGTCACGCATACCGAGGGGTACGAAGTACAGCTCATATCCATAGTTGTCCGGAAGGTCGGGATCGGTGGCGGCATACCGCACCGGGCCATCGCAGCCTTCATGGCAATCGATCGTCATCCCACCGGAAATCGCTTGGGGCGGGTGGTTACGTACGTAGCGGACCCTCATATGCCCCTGGTCCATCTTCCCGGTGGTGGGATCCACCACCGTGATCACAATCTCCTCCGTGGTCCCATCGGGGATCGGCGCATCCTTCCCTACCGTGATCGTCCCTTGCCCCCCAGGGATGATCCTCCCGTTCTCCTTCCGGTCGTCGGTGATGGTCAGGCTCACTGCAGGCCATTTGGATGAGCTGAGCTCATAGTGCAGCGGACGATCGTAGGGTAACGCATCTTCTAAGGCCACCAACTGTGGATGACTGGTTGTGAACATCGTGGCCGCCACGGTGAAGTGGGCCTCCCCCCCGATGGGAACGACCACCTCCTCAGGCCAGGAGACGAGCACGGGCCTTGTCTCGTAGTCCTCACAACCCCAGTAGGTGTCGCAGCTTGCGAGGCCAACCCCGTGGGAGTCGGAGACGGGAACACGCACCAAACCGCCGATCACCGGGAAAGACAGCGCCACTTTGAAGTTCTTCTCGGTGTAGTTCCAGGTCGTGTAAATCGCGCAGCGAGAGGAGTTTATGTCGCCCGGCCCGTTGTCAGGAAGTCTCTGAACCACGGGGATGATGGAGGTGAACTGGGAGGAGCTGGGAGGGAGCCCGTCGAAATCGAAACGGGCAGTCCCATTGAGCAGCAGGTCTGCTCCCATGTACAGGCGTCCGCCCGGACAGCACGCCGCGTCACAGCTGACCCACGCTGTTCCAGTGAACTCGGTATGGAGTGTCACCTCGATGTCAGGGAGCAGGAGACCCGTTCCAGGAAGCTTCGCCACAAGCCCGATCGCTTCGACCACGGCCCCCACAGGGATCGTGAAGCTGAACTGCTCCTGACCTGACCTGCAGTCGGCCTCGCAGCCCAGGAGGGCTGCCGCGGGCACCGACAGCGCCATCAACAGGACAAGGGCCGGAAATCTCATCGTCCTCACCTCCAGCGGGTGATGCACAGCTGGGCGGGGATTCCCGTGTGGACAGAGATAAGTTCGGCTCTCCCGTCTCCATCGAGGTCCAGGGCGAGAAGCTCCGTCCCCGCGCAGCCGGGGAGGAACTCAAGCTCCCCCGGCCCACCCTCACCCCACGGGATCACCACCACCCCGCCGGGGTTGCCCGCCTGGTCGGGAAGGCGCATCGCCGCAAGCTCTTTCTTCCCATCGCCATCGAGGTCCGCCGCCGCAAGGCCCCCGTAGGGGAAAGGCAAAGCAAGGGGGGGCCAGCCCTCAAGGGGAAAGAGCTCAGCCTCCAACCCTCCTTGGCCATCGCCCCAACACACCGCCACCCCCATGGCCAGCTCTTTTTCCTTCGCCATCCAGCCGATCAGCACCAAATCCTCGTTCCCATCGCCATTAAGCTCCACAACGATCATGTCCAGGGGAGCTAAAGCAACGCTCACCCCTGTTTCCTCCACGTCCCCGCCCGGCGCCACAAGGAGAAGTTCAGCTCTCTCAGAAAGGCGCAAAACAGCCAGCCTCTCCCCTTGGGAAAGGCGAAGGAGACCAATCGGCCCCACTATTCCCCCCATATCCACTTCCACCCTGATCTCCCCATAAGTGGGGGGAGTATGCCGCTGGGAGAGGTCGAAGTTGAGGCCGAGCAATTTCGTGCCCACCACAGTCACTGCGTCGCGGATGCCATCCCCATTAAGGTCAAAAACCTCGAGGACCGGCCGCACCGCTGCACCGGTGAAGGTGGACCAAAGTGGTTCCTCGGGCTTTCTTAGATCCCAGGCGGTAATGCGGGCCTTGGATATCTCCGCTGGCCACTCCCAAGGCATTTTCCCCTTCTGGGGGATGGGTATGCTGTCCTCGGCAAATTCCCACACCACAAGCTCTTCCTCTCCATCGCCCGTGACGTCGCCCAATTTGGCGCGGTAGGGTTTCCTGTCTTCCCCTGAAGGACCGAGGAGTTTCTGGGGGGTGAACGTGCCCCAGCCGCTGTTCACCAGGGCTGCCACCCCACCCGCGGCGGCATCCGTAAGGAGGTCAGGATACCCGTCGCCGTTCAGGTCCGCGGTTCCCAACAGGAAGCTTCCCGGGATTGCCTGAAGGCTCCTTCTCCTAGGCTCAGCGCTGAAGAACGCGATGTGCCCAAAGTCGAGGGCCAAGGCGAGGTCATCCCGGCCGTCCCCGGTCAGGTCACCTATCGCTGCCAGGTACGCCCTTGGGGGCAAACCTCTCAGCACCGGCAATTCCACCCCGTGTTCATACGGGCCCAGGAACCCCTGCCCAGGCCTGCTGTAGAAGACTGAGAACCCAGCGGGAGAACCCGCGCACGCCACTAGGTCCGGGATGCGGTCCCCGTTCAGGTCCCCTGCCAGGAGGCAGTCCACGCTGTGGTTGAGCTGGAGCACCACTGGCTCTCCAAAGCCGTCCTCTTTCGCAGGGTACACCCGAATCTCCGTGTACTTACTGATCGCCACGTCGTCCCTATCTGTGCCGGTGAAGCTTCCCACTGCCAGGCCCCAGCCCCCATGGTCCAGCACCTGATCCGCCGCATGCTCCCCTTGTCCCAGGAACCATAGCCCCTGGTCGGTGAGGAGAAACAACCCCTGTTTGCCGGCGTAGCGACCCAAGGCCTCAGCCAACAGCCGCCCCTCCGGCCTGGTGATGGACACCGGCTTCTCAAGTCGGCCTTTGCCGCGGTTGCCCAGGAGCAGGAGCTCGGACCCTCCGTCAAGGACCACGTCGAGGTGCCCGTCGCCGTCGTGGTCGAAGAGCCACACAGGACTCCCGCTCACCGGATAGGGGGAGCCAGGGTGCCACTGGAACCCCCACCGCGCGTGGTTTGCTAAGACCCACAGCTCCCCGTCGTACGTCGCCACCACGAGGTCGGTGAGCCCGTCCCCGTCCATGTCCCCCGCGGCCATCGCCCTCACCCCAAGCTGGGCCCCACCTGGGCCCACGCGCTTCTCCGCCCCCACGAACACGGTCAGGTAGCGCTCGGTGATCTTTCCGTCCGAGAGGACATGGAGGTAGTCCCCACCCACGATCAACTCGTTGATCCCGTCGCCATCGATATCAGCCACCACCATCGCCCGCGGCGTGTCCACCGGCGGCTGCATCACCGCCCCCGGAAGGAGCACCACCGGCGAGCCCTCAGGCTCCCACAAGGGAAGTGCCCCGCCGAACTCAAGCCTGAGCCGCTCAGGAGACGCTCCGCCGGCTCCCACGGCCAGCGCCACGGCGACCACGATGCCCAACCGTCGGTTGTCCCTCATCTGCCACCTCCGGCCACTTGGATCGGCCCGAACGTAGTGTAGCGTTCCGTCACGTCGGGGTAGGTTCGGGAAGGGTTGCTGTTCAAGCGGCTGGGATGAGCGAAGACCGGGAAGAACCACCCCCGTGTTCGTCCGTCCCAGTCGGCGCTCACCTCAGCTGGGCCGCGTCCCACGGAGGGCGGGGCGCCCTTGGGAAGGGCTAGCCGAGCCAGATCGGGTCGGGGTCGACCCGGAGCCACGACGGCGGCTGGGGGAGGGCCGCAGCGAGGAGTTCCACCACGTCATCCTTTCCCCGCACGAGGAGCTGGGCGCGGGGGATCCCGCGGCGCGGGAAGAGGCGAGCTGGGCCGAGGACCTCGAACCCGTGGCTCCCCAGATCGCGGGCGACTTGCCCCGCCTTCCCCTCGGCACCGGAGCCGGTGACGACCATCCGCACGAGGCGGGAGAAGGGGGGATAGCGGAGGGCCTCCCGATACCGCATCTCTTCCCCGTAGAACGCGGCGTAGTCCCCGCGCACCGCGCAGCGGATCGCGTAGTAGTCCGGTTGGTCGGACTGGACGATCACCTCGCCGGGCCGCTCCCCCCGCCCGGCTCGCCCGGCAGCGCCGGCGATGAGCTGGTAGGTCCGTTCCCCGGCACGGAAGTCGGGGGTGGAAAGAAGCTGATCGGCGTTGACGATCCCGACGAGGGAGATCCCCGGGAAGTCGAGGCCCTTCCCCACCATCTGCGCCCCGACGAGGATCTGGATCTCGCCCGTGGCGAAAGAAGACAGGATCCGGTCACGGTCCCGCGCCGCGTCCGCATCGAGGCGAGCCACGGTTGCCCGGGGGAACAGCCGTTTCGCCTCGTGTTCCACCCGCTCCGTGCCCACTCCGAACAGGTGGAAGCGCGTCTCTCCGCAGTTCGGGCACGCCGGGTCCCGCTGGACCCTCCCGCAGGCATGGCAGCGGAATGCCCGCTCGGAGAGGTGGAACACGAGGGGGATCTCGCAATCAGGGCAGCGCAGGATCGCCCGACAGCGGCACGCTGCCCCGGTGTAGAACCCGAGGCGGTTGATGAACAGAAGGATCTGCCCGCGGCGAGCGAGGTGGCGTCCCACTGCCTCCTCGAGGGCCGGGCCGATCACCTCGTCGCCCCGCGGGACGATGCGCACCGCGGGCTCAGCACCCACGACGCGTTGGGGAAGCCGAAGGAGCTCGATCTCCCCCCGTTCGGCGCGGGAGTAGGTCTCGACCGAAGGCGCGGCAGCGCCCAAGACCACCGCCGCCCCCTCCCGCCCCGCGCGCAGCTCGGCCACGGCCCGGGCATGGTAGTACGGGGCCATCTCCTCTTGCTTGTAGGCCGGTTCTCCCTCCTCGTCGAGGGCGATGACACCGAGATCCGGAAACGGCACGAACACGGCTGACCGCGTGCCCACCACACAGTGGATCCGTCCCTCCTGGGCGCCGTGCCAGCTCTCCCACCTCTCCCCCGGCCGGAGCTCGCCGAAGTACGGGGCGGGGGGGGAGCCAAGGACCCGCCCCGCCCGCGTCCACAGCTGGGGGAGGAGGGACACCTCCGGGACAAGGAGGAGGCCCGCCTTCCCGCGGGCCAGCCCCTCGACAACGGCCCGCAGGTACACCTCGGTCTTCCCCGCGCCGGGGGGGCCGAACAGGAGGTACTTCCTTCCACTACCGATCCCCACGCGCATTGCCTCCACCGCTGCCCGCTGAGCGGAGGTCAGCGCGACCGCTCGGCTTTCCTCGCGATAGGAGAACGGCAGCCGCCGCGGGCGAAGGATTCCCTTGCGGAGGAGTGCCGCCACCGCCCGGTCCCCTCCGGGGATCCGTCGCAGCGCCCCGACCTCGGTTGTCCCCTCCGCGACCGCAGCGAGGATCCGCGCCTGGGCGGGGGCCCGGCGGGCGAGATCGGAGGCCGCCTCCGCGGGGACCGCCAGCTCCACCGCCCGCACCCGGACCCGGCTGGGGAGGGGAACGAGGCGCGCCAAGGCCAGACCGACGGGGACGAACGAGCGGCGCGACACCTCCTCGATGATCGACACGGTCGAAGGGGGCAGGAACGGACCCGAGGTGGCTTCGATCGGGAGGAGGCGCCCGGGGAACGTGGGCTCTGCAACGACCCCGACCACGATCCCCCAGAGGTGGCGAGGCCCGAATGGGACGCGCACGCGATCTCCAACCGCCACGGAAAGGCCGAGGGGAACCTCGTAGTCGAACGGGGCGGCCCGTGGGATCGGGAGGGCCACCCGGGCGATCACGTCGCCCCCTCCCGACGGGCGAGGTAGGCGGCCGCCCCGCGTACGGACATCGCCAGGTCGCCGCGGGCCGGTCCCGGCGGGACCAACCCCTCTTCTTCGGCCGCGCCAAGCACGGCAATCACGAGTTCGTCTTCACTTCGGCACGCGCCGCGGAGGTTGTCCACCCGCTCCACCCAGTCTCGAAGGAGCTCCGCGTACCGGGAAAGGAGGGTGGGGGATCCGGGTCCGAAGTGCGTGAAGAGGAGCGTCTCCGGGTGGAGGCCCATCAGACGGTCGAGGGTGGAGAGGGACAGGTCGAGGTCGAAGCTCGGGGGGACCGTGGACGGGAGGAGGACCCCGCCCAGGTACAGCCCGACCGCGTCCCCGGTGAAGAGGAGCCGCTCCCCGTCCGCGAAGAAGCACAGATGGTGGGGAGCGTGCCCCGGGGTGTCCAGCGCCCGGATTCGAACCCCGCCCATGGGGAAGGCCTCGCCATCGCGAGCGACGTGGAGGCGGTCCGCGGGGATCGGCTCCACCGTCCCATAGAGGGGGAACCGCTCCCGGACCGCATCGCGAACCGAAGCCACGAGCCGCGAGGGGTCCACGAGGTGGCGCGCTCCCCGCGGGTGCACCACGACCTTCGCTGCCGGCAGCTCCTGGAGGAGCCCGCCCGCCCCACCGGCGTGGTCGAGGTGGATGTGGGTGAGGAAGATCCACGCCACCTCATCACGGGCGATCCCAAGATGCCCCAACGCGGCGAGGACCCGTTCCTGGGCGAGGGAGGTCCCCGCCTCGACGAGGGCGGCTGGTTCCCCAGAGAGGATGTAGAGGCCTCCCTGACCGGGAACCCCAAACTGGTCGACGTCGAGGAGCCACACGCCCCGGTGGACCTCGGTCAACGGCAAGCCCTGTGGCCTCACAAGAACCACCCGGTGGCGATCCCCAACCACAGGAACACACTGGCGATGAAGCAGGAGAGGACGGCCACCGGCATCCCGTCGCGGAACCACGTCCTGTACCCCAGGGGTTGCTCGGCCCGCTCAGCGATGGAGAAGAGGACCATGTTCGCCGCCGAGCCGAGGGGCGTGCCGTTCGCTCCGAGCCCCACCCCGAGAGCGAGGGCCCACCAGAGGGGGGTGAGGGGAATCCCCGTCCCGGCCAAGCCCCGCACGAGGGCGACGAGGGTCACGGCGGCGGGGATCGCGCTCACGACCGAGCTCAGGAGCGCTCCCAACCACAGGAGGAGGAGGGCCACGAGGAGGACCGATCCCCCTGCGGCGCCGACGACCCACTGCCCGACGGCCCCCAGCGCCCCGCTTGCCTCCAGCCCCCCCGTGATCACGAGGAGCGCGGAGAGGAAGATGAGGAGGTCCCATTCCACACCGTGCAGGAACGACTCGATGTTGGGTCGCAACAGCAGCACGCTCAGCGCCGCCCCGAGGAGGGCCACCACCCCGGGGGTCAGTCCGAGGGCACGGTGGGCAACGAACAGGGCGAACACGAGCCCGAGCACGACGAGGAGCTGGACCATCGTCCGCGGGTCGGACAGGGCACGACGTTCCTCCATCCCCATCACCGCCTCCACGTTCCGGCCCCCGGACCGGGCGGACCGACGGAATCGGGGGAGGAGGACCGCCGTCGCACCGCCCAGGACGACGAGGGACACGGGCAGAGTATGGGTGAGGAACGCGTTGAACGACAACCCCGCCGCCGATCCAATGAGGATGTTCGGCGGATCCCCCACGAGCGTCGCCGTGCCCCCGATGTTCGCGGCCATCGCCTCCAGGAGGAGGAGGGGCTGAGCCGGCAGTGCGAGCACTTCCGCCACGGAGATGGTGACAGGGGCCACAGTGAGGAGCGTGGTCAAGTTATCGAGGAACATCGAGGCCACCGCCGTGAACATGCCCAACGAGAGGAAGAGGACGGTCGGGTCCCCGCGGGCAAGCTTCGCAGTGCGGATCGCGATGTACTGGAAGAACCCCGTCGCCCGCAGCAACCCCACGATGACCATCATCCCGAACAGGAGCCACAGGGTGTCCGTGTCGATGCTCGCCGCTGCTGCGTGTGGGGAGTAGAAACCAAGGGCGGTTCCCACCACGACCATCGCCACCGCGCCCACGAGGGCGGCCAGGGTGCGGTGGACATACCGCGAGAACAGGAGAGCATACGACGCGGCAAAGACCAGACCCGCGACGACGAACGTGGGCCAGCCCATGCCCCTCACCCCCCGCGGCGGGCGCGGAGGAACGCCGCGGCGCGGTGGAGGGCCTCCCGCTGTTCGGGGTACGTGAGGCGGGCGAGGGCCTCCGGGAGGGGGAGCCAGACCAGCGACTCCACCTCTCCCTTCCCAGGGGCCCCGTCTTCATCGACCTCGGCAAGGAACAGAGTGACCTCTTTGTGCACGACCTCTCCCCCCCGGGGGAACCGGTAGGCGATGCGCTCTGCGAACCCCGGTTGGAGGGTGAGGCGCTCGATCCCCACCTCCTCCGCCACCTCGCGCTGAGCCGCCGTCATCTCGTCCTCCCCAGGTTCGATATGGCCCTTGGGGAACCCCCAACAACCTCCTCCCCGCTGCTTGATGATCAGGTACTCGCGGTGAGGGGGGCGATCGCGGAACAGGATGAACCCGGACGCTCGTTCGTCCGGCATGGGCTCACACGATCTCCAGCTCGCGGTCGTTCTCGCCGTAGGCCTTCGCAGACAGCCCCAAGCACCGCAACTCCTGCCACAGAACGCGGAACGACTCCGGGATGCCGGGGCGGGGGAACTCCTCTCCGCGCAGGATCGCTTTGTACAGTTGGACGCGACCCTTCACGTCGTCGCTCTTGAGGGTCAGCATCTCCTGGAGGAGGGCGGAGGCGCCGTACGCCTCGAGCGCCCACACCTCCATCTCCCCCAGCCTCTGCCCCCCGAACTGGGCCTTCCCGCCCAGCGGCTGCTGGGTGATGAGGGCGTACGGGCCCGTGGAGCGGGCATGGATCTTCTCCGCGGCGATGTGCTCGAGCTTCAGGAGGTAGAGCACGCCGACCGTGATCGGAGACTGGAACGGTTCCCCGGTCCGACCGTCCCTCAGGACGACCTTGCCATCGAACCGGCTCCCGTCGGCGAGGCCGTGCTCGACGAGGGCCGCGGTCAGATCGCGGAGGATTTCCCCCTCGCGAGCGCCGTCGAACACCGGGGAGGCGACCGTCTCCCCGCGCAGCGCCGCCAGCCACCCCAAATTGGCCTCGAAGATCTGCCCCAGGTTCATCCGCGACGGGACACCGAGCGGGTTGAGGACGACATCAAGAGGGGTCCCATCGGGGAGGAACGGCATGTCCTCCTCGGGGAGGACGGCGGCGATCACGCCCTTGTTCCCGTGGCGCCCAGCGAGCTTGTCCCCCACCGCAATCCGCCGTCGCTGGGCCACGTAGACCTTGACCAGCTCGTTGACCCCTGCCTCGAGCTCGTCGCCAGCAGCGCGGCTCATCCGCTTCACCCGGATGACCGTTGCCGTCCCGGAGATGGGCGGCATGCGCAGGGACGTGTTCTTGAAGTTCCGCATCCGCTCCCCGAAGATGGAGCGGAAGATCCGCTCCTCGGGGGTCGGCTCGGCCTCGCCGCGGGGGGTGATCTTCCCCACGAGCACGTCCCCCGTCTGGACCTCGGTCCCCGGGCGCACGATCCCGTGCTCATCGAGGTTGCGGAGCGCCTCCCGGGAGACGTTGGGGATGTCGGCGGTGATCTCCTCCGGGCCGAGCTTCGTCTCCTCGGCGCGGACCTCGAACTCCTGGATGTGGATCGAGTCGAGGCGGTTCTCGCGCACCAACCGCTCGGAGATGACGATCGCGTCCTCGTAGTTGTACCCCTCGAACGGGAGGAACCCAACGAGGAGGTTCGTCCCCAACGCGAGCTCGCCGTCCACGGAGGACTGGGAGTCGGCGAGCACGTCCCCCCGCTTGATCCTGTCCCCGGTCCGCACCGCAGGGTGCTGGTGGAGGACCGTGTCCTGGTTCGAGCGCTCGTAGTTGAGAAGGCGGTACGCCCTCGTCCCCTTCTTCCCCTTGACCTCGACCCGTTGAGCATCAGCATAGGTCACGACCCCATCCTCATCCGCAATGAGGGTCGCCCCCGAGTCGCGGGCCACCTTGCCCTCGAGGCCCGTCCCGACGAGCGGGCGCTCGGGCCGGAGGAGCGGCACCGCCTGCCGCTGCATGTTCGCACCCATCAGGGCCCGGTTGGCGTCGTCGTGCTCGAGGAACGGGATCAACGCCGCCGATGCGCCGACGATGATGTCGGGAGCGATCTCGACGAAGTCCACGTCCTCGGGGGGCACGAAGTGAACCTCTTCGTTCCCTGTCCTCACTTGAACGCGCTCGTCCTTGATCCGGCCGTCCTTGCCGATGGTGATCGTGGCGGGAGCGATCCTGTACTGCCGCTCGTCGTCGGCCATGAGGTAGCGGACCTCGCCCGTCACCCGCCCGTTCTTCACCACCACGTACGGAGCCTCGAGGAAGCCGTACTCGTTCACCCGAGCGTGGAGAGCAAGGGACGTGATGAGCCCGATGTTCTGCCCCTCGGGGGTCTCGATGGGGCAGATCCGGGCATAGTGCGAGGCGTGCACGTCGCGGATCTCGATCTTCGCCCGCCGGGCGGTGAGGCTGCCCAGGGCCGACAGGCGCCGCTTGTGGGTGAGCTCGGCGAGGGGATTCGTCTGCTCGAGGAACTGGGACAGGCGCCCGGTGTAGAAGAGGTAGTTCATCGAGGCCTGGATCGTCCGTGCGGACACGATCCTCCGGATCGCATCCTTGTCCTCCGGGTCGTAGTGGGACAGCTTGTCCTGGGCGATGCGCGCCATCCGGGTCAGCCCCTCGCGGAGGGCGATCTGGGCCTGTTCGCCGGGGAGCCGGACCCGCTTGTTGGCCAGGTGATCCGTCTCGTCGACGAGGGACGGATCGTCGGGCGTGCGCAGGAGCAGCGCGAGCGCGGCGAACACGTCTTGGGGGGTAAGACACGTCTCCTCCCCAGCCAGCCCGAGCTTCCGGTTCACCTTGAACCGCCCCACCTTGGTCAGCCGATACGAGTCCCCGCTGAAGTACAGGTTATGCAGGTACTCGAACGCCTGGGTCGCGGTCACCCGTTCCCCGGACCGGAACCGGAGGTAGATGTAGCGAGCCGCCTCCTCCGGAGCCGTGATCCGCTTCTCGTGTTCCTCCTCCAGCGACTTGGCGATCGCGGGATGAACGAGGCGCACCCGGGCTCGGCCGAGTCGCGCGAGGGCAGTGGCCCGTTCCCGGGTCAACTCCTCCCCCATCCGCCAGGTACCGCCGTCCACGTCCACCTCTTCGGCGAGGAGGGCTCGCTTCCACAGGTCCAGGCGCTCCGGGAGATCCTCCACCGCCACCGTGAGGGCGTATCGGGACAGGATGTCTTCCTCGGAAAGACCGAGGGCGCGAAGGAGGGTCGTCGCGGGGACCTTTCCGCGCCGATCCAGGTTGGCGCGCAGCGTCCAGCGCCTCGTATCCAGGTCCAGCTCCAGCCACGCCCCCGACTCAGGAAGGAAGTGCGCCCGGTAGAGGTGGGGCTCCTCCTGGGTCAGGTACACCCCCGGCGAGCGGACGAGCTCGTTCACGAGGACGTTCTCCGTCCCATTGATCACGAACGTCCCCCGCGGCGTCATGAGCGGGATCTCGGCGAGGTAGAGCTCGGCCTCCTGGCGGAGGCGCCCCTCCTCCCACAACCGCCCCGTGGCCTTCAAGGGTGCAGCGTAGGTCAGGTCCTTGTCCCGGCACTCCCACTCGTCGTGGCGGGGCTCCCCAAGGTAGGGATCGACCAGCTCGATGTACAGGCCATCTCGGTTCGGGGCCCGAATCGGGCTCACCTCGGCGAACGCCGCCGGGATGTCCTGACGGAGGAACCGCTCATAGGAGGCGACTTGACCGGCAATGAGGGCCGGTGGATCGATCCACCGGCGGGCACGGCCGTACGAGCGTCGTCCCGGCACAGGAGAGATCAACGGGTATGCGCTCCCTTCCCTAGCGCAGCTCGACCTCGGCGCCCGCGGCGACGAGCTTTTTCTGGACATCTTCGGCTTCCTCCGGGCTCACCCCGGCCTTGATCACCGCCGGGAGCTTGTCCACGAGGTCCTTGCACTCCTTGAGGCCCTTGCCGGTGATGTCCTTCACGACCTTGATGAGCTGGATCTTCTGTTGCCCAGCGTTCGTGAGGACAACGTCCACGGTGGACTTCGTCTGGGCACCAGCGTCCGCGGCCGGGGCGGCGGTGGCCACAGCCACCGGCGCCGCCACCTGGGACGACACCCCGAACCGCTCCTCGATCGCCGACACGAGCTCGGCGAGGTCCTTCACCGTCATCGCCTCGATCGCCTGGAGAAACTCTTCCTTTGTCATCGTCTATCCCTCCGCTTCCTTCTTTTTCCCTACTTCGGCGAGCGCGACCGCGAGCTTGCGCACGACTCCGGACAGGGTCACCGCCAACCCCCGAATCGGGCCAGCGAGGGCCCCCGCCAATCGTCCGATGAGCTCGTCCCGCGTGGGGAGGGTCGCGTACCAATCCGCCTCTGACGCCGAGACCGACGCCCCATCGAACACGCCGGCCTTCACCTTGAGCTGGGGGTAACGCCGGATGCACTCCCGCGCCACCCGAAACGGGATCGCGGGGTCCCCTTCCCCCAGCAGGAGGGCGTTCGTCCCGACGAGGGCCGCGGGAAGCCCCTCCACCCCCGCCTCCTGGGCGGCGATCCGCGTCAACGTGTTCTTGACCACCCGCAGCTCCACGCCCTGGGTACGGATGAAGCGGCGGAGCGCGGTCATGTCCGGCCCAGGGAGCCCGCGGTAGTCGAGAAGCACCACCGCGCGGGCCCGGGAGAGCCGTTCCCGCAGATCCTCAACCGCTGCCACCTTCTCCGGTCGCGGCATCCCTCACCCCCCCCTCTGCGCGGCGGCCACGAGCTCAGCCTCGTCGACCCGGATCCCCGGCCCCATCGTCGCGGCGATGGAGATGCGCTGAACGTACCGTCCCCGCACGCCCTCCGGCCTCCGCTCGAGCACAGCACGAACGAGGGCGACCAGGTTCTCGGCGAGCTTCTCCGCCTCGAAATCGGTCTTCCCAAAGATGGCGTGCACGATCCCGTACCGGTCAGCACGGAACTCGATCATCCCCGCCTTCAACTCCCGCACCACGGCCCCCACGTCCATCGACACCGTCCCCGTCTTGGGGGAGGGCATGAGGCCCCGTGGACCGAGGATCTTCCCGAGCCTCCCCACCACGGACATCATGTCCGGGGTCGCCACCACCCGCTCGAACTCCAGCCACCCCTCCTTCTGGATCTTCTCTGCGAGTTCCTCACCGCCCGCGTAATCCGCCCCCGCCGCCTCGGCCTCGCGGACCTTCTCCCCCCGGGCAAACACGAGGACCCGCACCGCTTTCCCCGTGCCGTGGGGAAGCGAACACGTTCCCCGCACCTGGTGCTGCGAGGGATTGATCCCCAACACGATTGCCGCTTCGGCGGTCTCCGGGAACTTGGCCGTGGCCGTCTTCTTGAGGAGCTCGATCGCTTCGCGAAGGGGATGGACTCTCTCCCGCTCCAGGAGGGCGACCTTCGCCTCGTAACTCCGGCTGCGCTTCATTGGACCACCTCGAGCCCCATGTTCTCCGCCGTGCCGATCACCATGCGGACCGCTGCCGCCAGATCGTCTGTGTTGAGGTCGGGGAGCTTCCGCTCCGCGATCCGGCGCACCTGCTCCATGCTCACCCGCCCCACCCGCAGCCGCTTGGCCGTTGCCGAGCCCTTGTCCACTCCGGCCGCCTTGCGCAGGAGGACCGCCACCGGTGGCTGCTTCAGCGCGAGGTCGAACGAGCGATCCTGATACACCGTGATCTCCACGGGGATGATGAGACCGGGCTCCTCTCCCTTCGTCGCCTCGTTGAACTTCTTGCAGAAGTCCATGATGTTGACCTTGTGCTCGCCCAGCGCCGGCCCCACCGGAGGGGCGGGGTTGGCCTGCCCGGCCGGGATCTGAAGCTTGATCTTGGCCACCTGTTGTTTCGCCACGGTCTTCTCCTCACACCTTTTCGATTCCGTCGAACGAAATGCGGACCGGTGTCTCCCGCCCGAAGATCTTCACCATGACCACCGCCTCTTCGTTCTCCTTGTCGATCTCGCGGACCTCGCCGGTGAAGTCGGCGAACGGGCCCTCCACGATCTGGACGACCTCCCCGACCTCGAACTCGACTTCCACCCGCGGCGCCTTCGCCGCTTCCGCCGCCTGGGGGGCCTCCACGAGGCCGGCCTTGCGCTGTACGAGCAGGATCTCCGGGCCCTCGATCGGCACGGGGCGGGTCTTGCTCCCCACGAAGCGGGCCGATCGCTCCAGGCCGCGGAGGAGCTCGAACATCTCCCCTTCGTCCAGTCCCATCTTCGCGAACACGTAGCCCGGGATCAGGCGGCGCTTCTCGATCCGCTGCACGGACACCTCGCGCTTGTCCTTGTACTCCTTGACCTTGACCAAGCCCGAGGCCCGGGCGTGGATCTTGTGCTCCCGTTCGATCTCCGCCCCTTCTTGCAGCGCCGCCCCGAGGCGGACCTGCGGGGAGAGGTAGGCCTCAGGGATGATCCGTTCCTCTTCAGAACCATCCTCGTACCGGAGGACGAGGCGCTTCACCCGCTCGCGGGCCACGATCTGGCCACGCTCCTCCGCCGCGTAGCGCTCATCGGAGTCCACCGTGAGGGGAAGGCCGGGCCGGGTCTTCTCCCCCACCCGGACGTCCCGGCGCAACCCCTTCTCCTGGGGGATGAGGTACTCGATCTCGGCGTGGGTGGGGGTCTCCACAACGACGCGCCACAGGGGCTCGACCGCCACCACCTCCGCGGGACGAGCGAGGTGCTTGGGAGGACGACGGGCGATCAGGGCACCTCGCTGGATGCGCTCGTTCGTGGTCACAAGCAGGTCGTAGTCGTACGGAACGCGGTACTCGCTCGCCCGGCCACGACCGGAACGGGACGTGACCACTTCCTCCACGGGAACGAAGAAGTACTCCTCCCCTTCCCCCGTGGGGAGGGGCTCGAACAGCGTCTGCCACCCGAGGTGACGGACCCGCTCCTCAAGCTGGTGCTTGAGGCGCAGTTCCGAACCCGCGTACGTCTGAATAGCATACCACCGCTTCCGCTGCATCGTCGGGCCTCTAACCGCGGAGGAGAAGCCGGAGGACGTGGGTGAGGATCAGGTCGGCGAGCCCGAGATAGATCCCCAACACGATCGCGAGGAGGATGATGAGCACCGTGAGGCTCACCACCTCCTTCCGGGATGGCCAGCTCACCCGGCCGACCTCGGTACGCACGGATGCCACGTAGTTCCGGATCCTCGTCATCGCATTCATCCTCGTCCCTCGCTGGCAGGCCCGGGAGGACTTGAACCCCCAGCCTGCGGATTTGGAGTCCGCCGCTCTGCCACTTGAGCTACGGGCCTCGAAGCCCACGACGCCAGCCGACGTCGCGGGGCTACCTCCACCTTACGTCTCCTTGTGTTCGGTGTGCTTCGCGCACCACCGGCAGTACTTGCCCAAGGCGAGCTTCTGACGGGTGTTGTTCCGATTGCGGCGGGTATGGTAGTTGTGCCGCCCGCACACGGAACAGGCCAACGTCACGAGCTGGATCGCATCCTTTTTCGCCATGTCAGCGGATGATCTTCGTCACCACACCCGCGCCCACGGTGCGGCCTCCCTCCCGGATCGCGAACCTGAGCCCCTCGAACATCGCGATGTGCTTCATCAGCTTGCACCCCAGCTTATCCACGTTGTCACCCGGCATGACCATCTCCACGCCGGGCGGGAGCTGGACCTCCCCCGTGACATCGGTCGTCCCGAAGTAGAACTGGGGCTTGTAGCCATTGAAGAACGGGCTGTGACGCCCCCCCTCGTCCTTGGACAGGATGTACACCTGGGCCTCGAACTCCGTATGGGGCGTGATGGAACCGGGGGCGGCCAACACCTGCCCGCGCTCCACCTCGTCCTTCTCGATGCCCCGCAAGAGCACCCCCACGTTGTCCCCGGCGATCGCCTGGTCGAGGGTCTTGTTGAACATCTCGAGGCTCGTGGCAACGGTCTTGCGGATCTCATCCGACAGACCGACGATCTCCACCTCCGCGCCGGGCACGATCTTCCCCCGGTCCACACGGCCCGTGACCACCGTGCCCCGCCCCTTGATGGAGAAGATGTCCTCGATCGGCATCAGGAAAGGTTTGTCTTCCTCCCGCTTCGGGAGGGGAACGAACCTGTCCACCGCCTCCACGAGATCCACAATCGGCTTGATCGCCGGGTCATCGAGGGAATCCGCCTGCAGGGCCTTGAGGGCCGAACCGCGGATGATCGGGGTCTCATCGCCGGGGAACTCGTACTTGTTGAGGAGCTCGCGGATCTCGATCTCTACGAGATCGATGAGGTCCGGATCCTCCACCGCATCCACCTTGTTCAGGAACACCACGATCGCCGGCACGTTCACCTGGCGGGCGAGGAGCACGTGTTCCCGGGTCTGTGGCATCGGCCCGTCGGCCGCGGAGACGACGAGGATCGCCCCGTCCATCTGCGCCGCGCCAGTGATCATGTTCTTGATGTAGTCCTGGTGACCTGGGCAGTCGATGTGCGCGTAGTGACGGTTTTCCGTCTCGTACTCGACGTGGGCGACGTTCACGGTGAGGATCTTCGTCGCGTCGCGGCGGAACAGCTTCGCATCGGCCTTGGCCACCTCATCGTACGACCGCTGCCTGGCGAGTCCCTTGAGGCCCAACACCTTCGTGATCGCCGCGGTGAGCGTCGTCTTCCCGTGATCGATGTGCCCGATCGTGCCGATGTTGACGTGCGGTTTCGTTCGAACGAATTGTTCCTTTGCCATCCTCCATCCTCCTCGTTTTCCTCCCCAGCTTGGGCCGAGGCGGTTGAACCGCTCGTCGCCCGCCCCTGAGAGCCCGCGGTCGGAATCGAACCGACGGCCTCTTCCTTACCAAGGAAGTGCTCTGCCGACTGAGCTACACGGGCGACGAGGCACAGTCTACCCTACCGCGCCCGTGGCGCGCAAGTCATGGTGGAGGGGGAGGGATTCGAACCCCCGAAGGCCCCAGGCCGCCGGGTTTACAGCCCGGTGCGTTTGGCCACTTCGCTACCCCTCCGGACGACAGCCGGCGCCCCCGTCTGGGTGAGCCAGTGGCCCGAATCGAACGGGCAACCTTCCGCTTACAAGGCGGATGCTCTGCCAATTGAGCTACACTGGCAGCGGCGCCGAAGGAACCGTGTTCGCGGGGGAACCGGGCACGAATATACCGGGAGGCGCAGACCGGGGCAAGGCCCGGGGACCCTCACCGCCACCAAGACACAGGGGCACATGGGGAACGATGTCGCTCGAATCCCGTGGTGAACGGCTGTGAACGGTCCACGGCGGTAGCGCGGCCGTTAGCGGACGGGGAACGCCCACACCCGGCGCTGGCGGGGGCCGTCGAACTCGCAGAAGTAGACCCCTTGCCACGTTCCAAGGACGAGCTCTCCGGCGAGAACGGGGAGGAGGAGGGAAGGGCCGACGAGGGCGGAGCGAACGTGGGCGGGGGAGTTGCCCTCCGCATGACGGAACGGCAGGTCCGGCACGAGCTTGGCCAGCGCCGCCCCCACGTCGGCCCGCACGTCCGGGTCGGCCGCCTCGTTCACGGTGAGCGCCGCCGTGGTGTGAGGACAGAAGAGAAGAACGGCCCCATCGGTGATTCCCAAGGCGCGGACGGCGTCTCCCACCGGCCCCGTGATATCGAGGATCTCCTCGCGCGCCTGGGTGCGAATCGGGATCTCCGCGCGTCCGGCACGCGCGGTCATCGCAGCTGTCCCTCGAGCTCGGCAAGGAGTTGCGCCGGATCCTGAACCCCCTGGACGTGGATGACGACTTCCCCCGACCGGCCGCGGAGGACGGACACGAGGGGGAGCCCCTTCGCCTCCAGGGCCCGCAGGGCCCGATACGCATCGGAGGAAGACGAAGTTCGGATCAGGATCCTCGTCCCCTCCTCCCCCAACCCAGCCATCTGGGCGAGCCCCCGCAGGAGCCCGACGTTGGTGAGGACGCCCACGAGGCGCTTCCCCTCGTCCACCACCGGGAGGAGGAGGTAGCGCTCGGAGAGGAGGACCACCGCGCGCTCGAGGGGATCGTTCGGGCTCATCGTGACCGTGGGAGCGGAGGCGACCTTCCCCGCAGGGAGGGATCCATCGGGGACAGCGGCGAGCGCCTTGCGGGTGAGGAAACCGACGAGCCGCCCCGCCTCATCCACGACGAACAACACCGCGACCCCGGACTGGGCAGCGACCGCCTGGGCCTCGGAGAGGGGGGCATCCGCCCGCGCCACGGGCGGGTCGGGGGTCATGAAATCGCTAACTCGCATCTGCGGCCCGCAGCTGGGCGAGCAGGCGTTCCTGCAGTTGGGCGGGGACGAAATCGTAACGGGCGAAGGACATCTGGAACGTGGCCCGGCCCTGGGTGAGCGCCTTCAAATCGAGGGCGTAGGACAGGGTCTCCGCCATCGGGACCTCGACCCGAATCGTCGTCCTCCCCCCTTCCGCTTCCATCCCCAGGATCCTCCCCCGACGGGAGGTGATGTCGGAGATGATGTCCCCGGTGAACGCATCGGGGGTGGTCACGGAGAGGGACATGATCGGCTCCAGCAGCGTGGGCTCAGCGTTCTCGGCCGCCATCTTGAACGCGGTGCGGGCCGCGATCTTGAACGAGAGCTCCGAGGAGTCCACCTCGTGATAGGTCCCGTAGTACACGGCTGCCCGCACGTCCACCACCGGGAAGCCAGCGAGGACCCCCTCTTCGAGCGCCTCGCGGACCCCCTTCTCCACCCCGGGGATGAACTGCTGGGGGATGACCCCGCCCTTGATCTCGTCCACGAACTCGAATCCTGCCCCGCGAGGGAGGGGCTCGATGCGCAGGTGGACCTCGCCGAACTGACCGTGCCCGCCGGTCTGCTTCTTGTGGCGGTACATGGCGGTCGCCGTCTTGCGGATCGTCTCCCGATACGGGACCTTGGGAACCTTGTACTGGATCTCCACCCCATATCGGCTGCGCAGCCGCTCCGCGAGCACGTCGAGCTGGACATCGCCCATCCCCGACACGAGCCCTTCCTTCGTCACGGGGTCGCGTTGGAACGTGAGCGTGGCCTTGGTCGTAGAGAGATCGCGAAGGGCGGTGCTCACCTTCTCCTCCTCGGCCTGGGACCTGGCGGTCACCGCCCGGACGAACACCGGCTTCGGGAACGGGATCGGAGGCTCGGGTTCCGCGTCTGGGTCAGCACCGAGCGTTGCCCCAAGCTCCACCCCCTCCAGCTTCCCCAAGGCAGCGATGCTGCCCCCTCCGGCATGGCCCACCTTCTCCAGCTTCGCCCCGGAGTAGGCGTACACGTCGCGAACCTGGACCTTGTCCTTCGTCGTGAGGTTGAACAACGCGTCTCCATCCCGGACCTCACCGCTTTGGACCTTCACGTAGGCGAGGCGGCCGAGATAGGGGTCGAGGGACAGGGAGAACACGCGGAGCCGGGTCCCCGAGGAGTTCGCCCCGTTCGGGCCAAGCGACAGGGACGCATCGAGGAGCTCCCGCACCCCATGCCCCTCCGATACGGACCCCCACAGCACAGGTACGAGCCGCCCCTCCTGCACCCCCGTGCGCAGGGCGGCCAACACCTCCTCCCGCGCCGGCGCCTCGTCGGCCAACACTTTCTCCAACAGGGCGTCGTCGCACGTCGCCGCTTCCTCGATGAGCTCGGCGCGGAGCGCCTCCGCGCGGGCTCTGATCTCATCCGATACGGTGAATTTCCCGGAACCGGGAGGGCCAGCGAGCAGGTCGGCCACCCCCAAGAACGCGCCCCCGTCCCGCACCGCAAGCTGCAGGGGGACGAACTTGCCGTCGAGCGCCCCGCGGACCGCGGCCAGCGCGGCCTCCGGATCGGCGAGGGGCTTGTCGAGCATGTTCACGAACACAAGCGCGGGGCGGCGGGCGGCGCGGAGGATCTCCCACGCCTGCTCCGTCACCACCTCCACCGGCTTCTCCGCGTTCACGACGAGCACGACGAGGTCGGCGGCCGCGATGCCCTTGTGGACCTCCTCGATGAACTCCCCCAGGCCAGGGGTCACGAGGAGGTCGATCCTCCGCCCCTGCCACGTACAGGAACCGATGGAGAGGTCGATGGACTGCTTGCGGTTCTTCTCCTCGGGCGTGCGGTCGAGGGCGACGTCCCCGGCTACCCCCGCGACCCGGAGCATGGCTTCGGCGAGCGCGGTCTTTCCCGAGCCGGAGTGGCCGACAAAGCATACGCTGTGGGCTTGTCTCATCCCGATCACCTCAGAAGTTGCTTGACGACGCAGCGGCAGTATATCCTACCGGAGAGAAGGCAGACAAAGGGGGACGCATGGGGTTCCGACGCAATCGGGCAAGCAGGGTTCGCGCGCTCGTGGCCGACCACCTCTCCACCGTCGAGGAGGCGGTGGCGACCATGGCCAGGGGCATCCACGCCCACCTCGACGGCCAGCCGTGGGACGAGATCGAGGAGATCGCGGTGGAGACCCATCGCAAGGAAGCCCGGGCCGACGACGTGCGACGGACCGCGGAGCGGGAGATGGTCCGCGGTGCGCTCCTCGCCGGGACGCGGCGAAGCCTCCTTGACATCGTGGAAGGGGTGGATGGCCTGGCCAACGCCGCGGAGGGAGCGATGTACTCCCTCACCCTACAGCGGATCGCGCTCCCCGACCTCCTTCACCCCCTCATCCGCGACGCGCTGGGAACGATCCAGGAGCAGATGGGCGATCTGAAGGCCGCGGTGCTGGGCCTCCTCGACGGCGACCCGGAAGCGATCAAGCACGCCGCAGAGGTGGAACGCAAAGAGAGCCGGGTGGACGAGCTCCAGCGACGGGCCATCGCCCGCCTGTTCGCGACCGATCTTCCGCTGGCGGAGAAGATCCTCATCCGGGAGTTCTTGGAGAAGCTCGCCGCGCTCTCTGACCGGGCGGAGGACGTGTCCGATCTCGTGGTGATGGCGGTCGCCGTGCGCCGCCCCTGAGGGAGGAGAGGAGGTATTCGCGTACGGTCACCCTGCGCAAAGACAAGAGGCGTCCCTCGCAGTAAGGGAGCCGCATGGGGAAAAAAGCAGGAGGTGGCGATGGGACGGATAAGGGACTGTATCGTAGGTCAACGACCTCTGATCACGTTCAGGACGCATGCCGCGGCGGTGGAAGAGGCGGCAGAGGAGCTGGGCCGACAGACACGGGCCTGGCTCAGGGGAGAGGCGGTGAACGCTGACCTCGTGAGCCAGAAGGAGCACGAGGCTGACCTCATCAAGCGAGAGATCCGCAATCAACTGACGCGGAAGCGGCGGCTCCTCCTCCCCCGCTCCGCCCTGTACCAAGTCCTGTGGCATCAAGACCAGATCGCGGACCTATGCCAGGATGCCGCGCTCCTCATGTCGCTACGGCGGCCCCCGCTGGGGATCGCGCTCGAGGAGGCGTATGGGGCGCTCGTGGAAGCCGTGAGCAGGATCGTCCACGCCTATGGGGTGACGATCGCGGACTTCGACACAGCGATCACTGCCCGCAACCTCCGCGAAGCAGCTGCCAAGATCTCCGAGGGCGTGGACCGCATCAACCAATTCGAGCACGAATCGGACCTCGTGGAACGGGAAATCGTGTCCATGATCTACGGGACGGAGGACCTGCCGCCGTTCGATCGCTACCATCTCATCCAGCTTGTGCTCATGCTGGGGGGGATCGCCGACCAGGTAGAGAACGCAGCTGGCGACCTCCGCGCGCTGGTGTCGGGGGCGTGACGGGCCCCGGGATCTCGACCGGGAGGGGTGATCGGGTGGGCTACCGGTACGTGGTGGTCGGGGCGGGGCGGCAGGGCGCAGCTGCGGCGTACGACCTTGCCCGGCACGGTGCGGCGGAGCGGATCGCGCTCGTCGACCGCGACCCACGGGCCGCCCAAGCGGGGGCAGAACGACTGAACCGGCTCCTCGGCCGGCCGATCGTGGAAGCGCGGACGGGGGACGCCTCCCAACCGGAGTCCCTCGCCCCGCTCCTTGCGGAGGCCGACGGCCTCCTCTCCGCGGCCTCGTACCGGTTCAACCTCGGCCTGGCCCACCTCGCGGTCGCGACGAGGACGCACATGGTCGACCTCGGCGGCCACACGGGGACCGTCCGCGCCCAGCTCGCCCTCGACCCCGACGCGAGGAGCGCGGGGATCGCCCTCGTCCCCGACTGCGGGATGGGACCGGGAATGAACGTGACGCTCGCCCTGGTGGCGATCGACCTCCTCGACGAAGCGGACGAAGTCCGGATCTACGATGGCGGCCTTCCGGAGCGCCCGCAGCCACCGTGGAACTACGCCCTGTTCTTCAGCGCCGAGGGGCTCGTGAACGAGTACGAGGGCGAGGCGTACTTCCTCCGCGGGGGGAAGATCACGCCCGTCCCTGCCCTGTCCGAGGTGGAGGAGCTGGAGGTTCCGCCGCTGGGGAAACTCGAGGCGTTCGTGACCTCGGGCGGGCTGTCCACCATGCCGTGGACGTTCGCGGGGAAGCTCCGGGTTCTCGAGAACAAGACCCTCCGTTACCCCGGCCACGTCCACCTTCTCCGCGGCCTCCGCGCGTTGGGCCTGTTCGGACGGGAACCGATCCGCGTCGGAGAGGCGACCCTCGTCCCGCGGGACCTCCTCATCGCCCTCGTTGACCGCTCCCTCACCGCCCCGGAGGTCCGCGACGTGTGCCTGATTCACGTTCGGGCGCGGGGAAGGTTGGACGGCCGCCCGGCCGAGGCCCGGGTCGACCTCGCCGACCGCTACGACCCCCAGACCGGGTTCCGGGCAATGGAAAAGCTCACCGGCTGGCACGCCGCGCTCGTGCTCGCCCTTGCCGTGCGGGGGGAGATCCCGCCGGGGGCGACCCCCATCGAGCGCGCCCTCCCCGGAGACCGGTTCCTCGCCGCCTCCCCGGCACGGGGCTGGAAAGTCGAATGGTCCATCGGCCCGATGGCGTAGCCCTCCCCATCCCGAGAGTACCTGGGTAGTTTCCTCCTGGACACCGTCCGCGTTGTGCCGCTCCGCCAGGCTGGGTACACTCGCTCCAATCTCGGGGATGGAGTCCCCCGTGAACCGCCCCTAAGGGGCTGATGACTCCTGCCGCGATCTGAGGACGGCAGGAGTCCCGCGATCGCCCTGCCCTGCAGGGTCTTCTCTTGCCTCCCGATCGCACCTAAGGAGTCACACATGGCACAACGTCATGGTGTGGTGGTGCGCGAAGGTCCTCTTCCTCTCTCGTCGCATTTCCGGGTGCGCTGCTCAGGCGTAGCCCTAGGGCTGGGATCGCGGGGGAGGGCGTGAGCATGCTCGAGATCAACAGCCCTGTACTGGCAATGGGCGTGCTCCTGCTCGTAGGGTACGTCGGCGGACGCCTGGCGCGGCTGATCCGCCTCCCCGCCGTCGCCGGCTACGTCTTGGCGGGCGTGCTGCTGGGCCCGTCCGTGTTGCGGGTCGTGCCGGTCTCGCTTCAGGAGAGCATGATGCCCCTGAAGGACTTCGGCGTGGGAATGGTGGCGATGGTCATCGGGGCCGAGCTCGTGTGGCGGAAGATGAAGCGCCTCGGCCTGAGCATCTTCCTCATCTCGGTCTGCGAGGCCGCGGCGACGTTCGTCCTCGTGTACCTCGCGATGCGCTACCTCCTGGGACAGCCGCTCGTGGTCGCCGCCACGCTGGCTTCGCTCGCCACGGTGACGACGCCTGTCGCGACGTTCGCCGTGATTCGGGAGTACCGCGCGAAGGGCCCGTTCACGAGCACGCTCCTCGGGGCGATCGCCGCGGACGACATCTGGTGCATCACGGCCGTGGGGATCTCGGTGGGCTTCGTCCTGAGCATGGGCGTCGAAACGAACGCCCTCCAGTTCAGGTGCCTCGTCCCCCCGCTCCTCGAGGTGGGCGGTTCGATCGGCCTTGGACTCGGGATCGGTCTCCTCTCCGTACCGGCTCTACGGTTCATCCGCGACGACCTCGAGACGTTGGCGTTCGTGGCGGCGATCGTGTTCCTCAACGCCGGGCTCAGCCGGTACCTCGGGATGTCCGCCCTTCTCATGACGATGACGAGCGGCGTCGTGATCTCGAACCTCCTCCACGAGGACATCCTGAACGTCATCCACCGGATCGACGTGCCCGTCTTGATGGCGTTCTTCACCCTCGCCGGCGCGGGGCTCGACCTGCGCGTGCTCGTCGCGAACTGGTACATCGCCGCGGTGTACATCGCGTTCCGCATCCTCGGGAAGACCGGCGGCTGCTACGTGGGCGCCCGGATCTCGAACGCTGGCCCGAAGGTGCGACGGTACCTCGGCCCGGCGATGCTCACCAAAGCTGGGCTCAGCCTCGGGCTTCTCATCTACATGCAGGAACGGCTCGCCGGGCTTGGGGTCGCGGCCCTGCTCGGATCGGTGGAGCTGGCGGCGATCACGTTCTTCGAGATCACGGGTCCGATCGCGGTGCGGTGGGCCCTGTTCCGCGTCGGAGAAGCGCGCCACCCCGGCGAAGTACAGGTCGCAGGGACAATCGTCCAACCCGAGACCATCCCCGAACCCGTGGGCGAGTTGGTCCCGATCCCCAGCGCGGTGAACCTCGCTCACGATCGTCGCGCGGAGGAGGACCCCCTATCATGACGGGCGCGATTGGGCGCACGCACCTGCGAGCCCCAACCGCACGGGGGCACCACCCAAAGCTGATGAGAGGAGAGCATACCCATGCCCAGAGGTAGCTCCGGCGCGCCGGATCGATCATCACCCCGGGGCGTTCCGACCAAGGCCAAGCGACGCCCCGACCACGACGAGGCCGAGGTCCTGAGGAAGCTTGCCCAACCCGGGTGCCTCTTCTGTCGCGAAGAGGAGGAGGCGGAGGAGCGGTTCTTCCTGTGGTACCTCGCCGAGAGCTACCTCTTCCCCGAGACCTTGAACCGCATGATCCGCGCCCACGGCTTCTGTCGCGTCCACACGCAGCGGTTCGCCAAGGACGGCATCCCCTCCACCGGGGCCTACGTGTACCGCTTCCTCGCCCGAGCGGCGCTGGGGGCGGTGGGGGAAGCGGAGCGCCTTGCCGCGAGGAGAGGGGACAGGAAGGACGTAGCGAGACCCCTGCTACCGACCGCGACCTGTCTGGCCTGCGCGCGGCGAGAGGCGCACGTGGCCCACGTGCAGCACCGCCTGGCGCGCGTTCTGGCCGGTCCCGAGTCGCGCCCAACCCTTCCTCCGAGCCCCGCGCTGTGCCTCCCCCACCTCCGCACCCTGGCGCCGCGCCTGGACCGGAACGGGCTCCGTCTCCTTGCCGCGGGGCTGCGGGAGCGGCTCGCCGGGGAGGACCCTTGTGCTGCCCTGAGCTGGGCGTGGGGTGCCCCACTGCCACGACGGTCCTCGTCGTGCGTGGAGGAGCACAACAGGGAGGACGAACGGGCTCCCACCACGAGGGGTGCTCTCGTGGACCGCCTCGCCGCGCCCGGGTGCCCGGTGTGCCGGGCCGAGGCGCGCATCGCCGCCCGGTTCACGGGGTGGCTCGCGGGGGAGATCCGTATTGCACCACGCCAAGCGTGGGCCAGTGCCCTTCGACTGTGCCCGGAACACGGATGGGCCTTCGCCCAAGCGGGGGCCGAAGGCGTGGTGGCGGAGCTGGCCAACGGGATCCGAGAGCTGTGGGGAAAACGACTCACGGAGCTTGATCAGGCCCTCGCCGCGGCCCCGGCAGGGGGGCTTGGGCCACGCTTGCGGTTCCTGCGCACGCGGGTGAGAGCCCGAACTGCTTCCCGAGGAGAAGCGTTCTGGGCTGCCCTCCCCGAGGCGCTGCGTTCGGAGCGGCAGACCGCCCAACTCCACGCGCGACGGGTGTTCCGCGTCGAACCATGCCCCCTCTGCCGGGCCGTGGAAACGGCCGGCGAGCGGACCGCCGCTCTCCTCTCCGCCTCCCTGGGCGACCCGGCCGTGCAACGGGCCTACCAAGCTGGGGATGGTGTGTGCCTCCGCCACCTCCCGGTGGTCCTGGCCCAAGCCCGAGGCGATGAGGCGCGCCTCCTCCTCGCCACGGCGCGGGTCAGGCTTTCTGTCCTGAACTGGGAACTCGCGGAGTTCCTGCGCAAGCAGAGCTGGGACGTGCGGTACGAGGAGCCAGGCCCGGAGGGAACCGCCTGGCGGCGAGCAGCGGCGTCCCTGTCCGGAGTGCCTGAGGGGCGATGATCTTCTCCACCACGCGCGAGGAGGTGCGGCAGGGCATCGCGCGGAGCGAGCTCCGACTGAACCTCCTCCGCATCTGCGCCCGAGGGCCGCGCACGATCCACGACCTCATCCACGCCCCATCCTATCCCGGAATCGAGACAAACCTGTTCACGATCCAGTCCGAGATCGGCGTCACGATCGAGCTTGGCGAGTGCAAGAACCGCGAGCTCCTCGTTCG